>NZ_JAMYQL010000014.1:0-152734 GCF_040320865.1 Mesorhizobium sp. M0598
CTCAAGCTGAAGGTTGACACTTCATGCTCGGAGGCCGATGGCCGTCCGTCACCCCTGATCGATTAAAGCCTCACCGACGCTGCCAACGAAGCTCACGCCTCAAACCCCGCGCCCCTCCCGCGAGCGGGTTCGTTCGTTGGCGCATAGCCGCCGTACGCTGTCCTCCAGATCTGGCTACTGGCGCTTGATGCCAAGACAGAATTGCCAACACCGATGCCCGCCTTCGGGTCCGATGCCCCTCACCTGCCCCTGGACAAGCTCCCCAAAATCCCGCGGACGATCGCCCGTCCGACCGACGAGCCGACCGAGCGCACGATGGATTTGATCGCCGCCTCCGCCACCGTCTGGCGGTTGGAGGGGCGCGGCGCGCGGCGGCCGCCGGTCGGCTGGGGATCGTCATTGCCGAAGCCTGGAATGGTCCAGCGTGAGCGGCCGGCCTCCTGCTGCTGCTGCGCCTGCGCCTCCTGGGCGTCCTTGGCCTTTTTCTGCAGTATCTCGAAAGCGGATTCGCGGTCGATGGTCTGATCGTATTGTTCCGCAACCGGGCTCTCGGTGATCAGCTTGCGGCGCTCGTCGGGCGTGATCGGGCCAAGGCGCGAGGACGGCGGGCGGATCAGCGTCCGCTGCACCATGGACGGCACGCCCTTGGCTTCCAGCGTCGAGACCAGCGCCTCGCCGGTGCCGAGCTGCGTGATCACGGTTGCGCAGTCGAAATCGGGATTGGGCCTGAACGTCTCGGCCGCCGTCCTGACGGCCTTCTGTTCGCGCGGCGTATAGGCACGAAGTGCGTGCTGCACGCGGTTGCCCAACTGGGCCAGCACCGTTTCGGGGATATCCAACGGATTTTGCGTGACGAAATAAACGCCGACGCCCTTCGAACGGATCAGCCGGACCACCTGTTCGACGCGGTCGATCAGCACCTTCGGCGCGTCATCGAACAGAAGGTGCGCCTCGTCGAAGAAGAAGACCAGCTTCGGCTTGTCCGGGTCGCCGACTTCCGGCAGTTCCTCGAACAGTTCCGACATCAGCCACAGAAGGAACGTCGCATAGAGCCGCGGATTCATCATCAGCTTGTCGGCCGCGAGCACGCTGATGGCGCCGCGTCCATCGCGCGTGGTGCGCATGATGTCGGATATCCGCAATGCCGGCTCGCCGAAGAAATTCGCGGCTCCCTGCTGCTCGAGCACCAGCAGCGTGCGCTGGATCGCGCCGACCGAAGGTTTCGTCACATTGCCGTAGCGGGCGCCGATCTCTTCGGCGCGGTCGGCGATGTTGGCCAGCAGTGACTGCAGGTCCTTCAAGTCGAGCAGCAAAAGGCCCTCCTCGTCGGCGATGCGGAAGGCGATGTTCATAATGCCTTCCTGCGCCTCGGAGAGGTTCATCAGCCGCGACAGAAGCAGCGGCCCCATCTCCGAGATGGTGGCGCGGATCGGGTGGCCCTGCTCGCCGAACAGATCCCAGAAGATGACCGGGAATTCCTGGAATTCATAGGGATCGAGCTTGACCTGCTCGGCCCGCTTGACCAGGAAATCCTGCGCTGTGCCCATCATGGCGATACCCGACAGGTCGCCCTTGATGTCGGCGCAGAATACCGGCACGCCGGCATTGGAGAAACCCTCGGCCAATATCTGCAGGGTCACCGTCTTGCCGGTGCCGGTCGCGCCGGTGACCAGGCCGTGACGATTGCCATATTGCAGCAAAAGCTGTTCGGGCCGCTGATAGCTGTCGTCCGGCTTGCGGCTGGCCCCTATGAAGATACTGGTATCGTCGGCCATGTGTCCGGTCTCCGCAAACCTATAGGGTTGAATGCCCTTATCCCTTGAACAAAAGGGAGCCCCGCCGCAGGTATAGTGAGGCCATTGCGCAGCGACAATGGGCGTTGTCGAAAATGGCTTTTGGAGCTTGCGGAACCTGCCCATGTTTGGCAATCGGTTGACGGTCACCGTCACGAAAGGCGTGTTGCACGGCATGTGTGCTGCATTGTGATATCGGGCCGGGGACCGTAGACTGACATAGTCGGCCGCTGCGGCCGCTAGAACGAGGAGAACCGATGGGCGCCGGTGCCTTGACCCAGGATGCCGAACTTCCGAACGTCGACCGGCAACGATGGCTGGCGCTGGCGGAGAAGGCGCTGGCCGGCGGTTCCTTCGAGGAAAAGCTCGTCTCGCTTACGGACGACGCCATCCGCATCGAGCCGCTCTACGAGCGTTCGGTAACCGCCGAGCCTGTCGTGCGCGCCAACCCGGGATCACCGTGGATCGTCAGCCAGCGCATCGACGATCCGGACATAGGCCGCGCCAGTGCGCAGGCGCTGGAAGACGTCGCGCAGGGTGCCACCGGACTGTCGCTTGTCTTCGAGGGTGCGCCGAACGCCTTCGGCTATGGCTTGCCGAGGACGGCGGAGGCGCTGGAGGGCGTGCTCGACGGCGTGCCGCTCAACCGCATCCAGATCCGCATCGACGCCCATCCCTGGAGCCGTGCCGTGGCCGACTGGCTGGTGGCGTTTTTGACCAAGCGCCGCTCCGACCCGGCAAAGCTCAACCTCTCCTTCGGCATCGATCCGGCGGCGATCTTTGCCGGGACCGGCAGGCTGCGCATGTCGATCGAGGCTTTACAGGCTTCGATGCCGCAATCGCTGGCGCATTTCTTTTCGATGGGTGTGCCCGGCGTGCTGCTGGAGGCCGACGGGCGGGTATTCCACAATGCCGGCGCCACCGAGGCGCAGGAGCTTGGCACCATGCTCGCCTCGGCCGTCTCCTATTTGAGGCTGTTCGAGAAGGCGCGCCAGCCGCTCGTCTACGCGGCGCCGCATATCGGTTTTGCGCTCAGCGTCGACCAGGACCAGTTCGTTTCGACGGCCAAGGTCAGGGCGTTGCGCAGGCTGTGGGCGCGTGTCCAGGAGGCCTGCTCGATACCGCCCTCCACCGCCAGCATCCATGCCGAAACCTCCTTCCGGATGATGACGGCGGCCGATCCGGAAACCAACATCCTGCGCACCACCATCGCCGCTTTCGCGGCTGCCGCCGGCGGCGCGGATTCGATCGCCATCCTGCCGCACACGATCGCGCACGGCCTACCCGCGGGTTTTGCTCGCCGCGTTGCCCGCAACGCGCAACTAATCATGGCCAATGAAAGCCACATCGACCACGTCGCCGATCCGGTTTGCGGTTCGGGCGCCGTCGAAGCGCTGACTGCGGAGCTCTGCGCGGCGGCCTGGCAGGAGTTCCAGCAGATCGAGGCGGAAGGCGGCGTGCTGACCAGCCTTGAGCAAGGCCACATCCAGAGGCGCGTCCAGGCAGCTTCCGCCCGCCGCAACACAGCCTACCAGGCGGGCGAACGGGCGATCGTCGGCACGACGCTGCACCCGTCGAAGGCCGAGCGTCCGGTCGAAACGCTGGCGGCGGAGCGGCGGCCTGCCTTCACCGAAGGCGTTGCGGTGTGCGAGCCGCTATTTCCGATCCGCATCGATCAGTCGATCGGAGCCGCGCCATGATCCCGGATTTCAGCCAGATAGCGTGGTCGCCGCCACGGCGGGCGCCGGTCGAGGTCAAAGGCCAGCGGATGACGCCGGAAGGCATTGCCGTCAAGCATCTCTACAACCAGGGCGATCTCAAGGGCTTGCCACATCTCGATACCTATCCGGGCCTGCCGCCTTTCGTGCGCGGCCCCTATCCGACGATGTATGTCCAGCAACCCTGGACGATCCGGCAATATGCCGGCTTCTCGACGGCCGAAGAGTCCAACGCCTTCTACCGGCGCAACCTTGCCGCCGGCCAGAAAGGCCTGTCGGTCGCCTTCGATCTCGCCACGCACCGCGGCTACGACAGCGACCATCCGCGCGTCGCCGGCGATGTCGGCATGGCCGGCGTGGCCATCGATTCCATTCTCGACATGCGCCAGTTGTTCGACGGCATCCCGCTTAACGAGATGACGGTATCGATGACGATGAACGGCGCGGTGCTGCCGATCATGGCGCTCTATATCGTCGCGGCGGAGGAACAGGGCGTTGCGCAGAAGGATCTCACTGGGACCATTCAGAACGACATCCTGAAAGAGTTCATGGTGCGCAACACCTACATCTATCCGCCAAAACCTTCGATGCGGATCGTATCGGACATTTTTTCCTACACGTCGAAGCACATGCCGAAGTTCAATTCGATCTCGATCTCCGGCTACCACATGCAGGAGGCAGGTGCGACGGCGGATCTCGAGCTCGCCTACACGATTGCCGACGGTATCGAATATGCCCGCGCCGGCGTCGCGGCCGGCCTCGACATCGACCGTTTCGCGCCGCGCCTTTCGTTCTTCTGGGCGATCGGCATGAATTTCTTCATGGAAGTCGCGAAGCTGAGAGCAGCGCGCCTTTTGTGGACCAGCCTGATGCTGAAGAATTTTTCGCCGAAGGACGACCGCTCGCTGTCGCTGCGCACCCACTGCCAGACTTCGGGCTGGTCGCTGACGGCGCAGGATCCCTACAACAACGTCATCCGCACCATGATCGAGGCGATGGCCGCCACTCAAGGCCACACGCAGTCGCTGCACACCAATTCCTTCGACGAGGCAATGGCGCTGCCAACCGACCATTCGGCCCGCATCGCCCGCAACACACAGCTCATCCTGGAGAAGGAATCCGGCACGACGCGCATCATCGACCCGTGGGGCGGCTCCGCCTATGTCGAACGGTTGACGCATGATCTGGCGGCGCGTGCGCTTGCACATATCGAGGAGGTCGAGAGCCTCGGCGGCATGGCCGCGGCGATCGAAAAGGGCCTACCGAAGCTGCGCATCGAAGAGGCTGCCGCGCGCACCCAGGCGCGCATCGATTCAGGCGAACAGATCGTGGTCGGTGTCAATGCTCACCGTCCCGGCACGGACATCGAAGTCGACGTGCTGAAGATCGACAATGCCGAAGTCAGGGCGCGGCAATTGTCGAAGCTGCAGCGGCTGAAAGGCACGCGTGACGTCGCCGCCGTCGAGAGCGCGCTCGATGCGCTTACCCGTGCTGCCGGGAGTAACGCAAACCTGCTGGAATTCGCCATCCGGGCCGCACGCGCCAACGCCACGGTCGGCGAGATTTCGCTGGCGCTGGAAAAGGTTTTCGGCCGCCATGTCGCCTCGGTGCAGACGATCTCCGGCGTCTATCGCAACGCGCTCGGAGACAATCCGGTGGTCGACCGGCTGCAGGACAAGATCGTCGCGTTCGAGGAGAAGTCCGGCGGCAAGCCGCGCATTCTGGTCGCCAAAATGGGGCAAGACGGCCATGATCGCGGCCAGAAAGTGATCGCCACCGCCTTTGCCGACCTAGGCTTCGACGTCACCGTCGGGCCGATGTTCCAGACGCCGGACGAGATCGCCAGGCTGGCCGTCGAGCATGACGTGCACATCGTCGGCGCCTCGTCGCTGGCTGCGGGCCATTTGACGCTTATTCCCGAACTCAAGCATGCACTGAAGAAGCTCGGCCGCGACGACATGCTGATCGTCGCCGGCGGCGTCATTCCACCGCAGGATTACGACGCAGTCCGGCAGGCAGGCGCCACTGAAATCTTCCCGCCCGGCACGGTCATTCCGGAAGCGGCTGAGCGGCTGATGGACCGGCTGCTGCAGGCCGGCTGACGCTTTGTTATAATGTCTGTTGCAACAAGAAACACGCTGAGTTAAAATTAGCGTTGCAACAGGATGCCTCTCCATGAACACGACCATTCGCAAGATCGGCAATTCCGAAGGCGTGATCCTGCCGAGGGAGCTTCTCGACCGCCTGAACCTGAAGGCTGGCGACCAGCTTCAAATCGTCGAAACAGGTGACGGCCTTGCGCTGAAGCCGGTGGACGACAGCTTCGAGCGGCAAATGAAAGCCGCCCGCGAGGTGATGGACAAATACAAGGTCGCGCTTCAGAAGCTCGCCGAATGAGCTGGGAGTTTCTAACGCGGCGTGCAGTCGAAGCGATGCACGCGGAGCAGTTGCGCCGACACGGCGGAGCACAAGGCTTGAGGGATGAAAATGCCCTTGAATCGGCGCTCGCCCGCGCCGAGAACAAGGCCAACTACGGAGACCCGTCGGTTGAAGAACTCGCAGCCGCCTATGTCTTCGGCATTGCCAGAAATCATGCCTTTGTCGACGGCAACAAACGCACGGCCATTGTCGCGGCCGGCGCATTTCTGATTGTGAATGGTTATGCCCTGTCGGCCAATGACGGCATGCTTTACGAATTCGTCATGGGCGTCGCCGCCGGCGAAATCGACGAGGCCGGCGCCGCGGCGTTCTTCCGCGATCATGTCGTCAAGCTCGAAGACTAACTGTCGGAGAGCTTGACGATCTCCCATTCCTTGCCATTGACCACGGCAACTTCGCCGACCTTCTTGCCGAACAGCGCCATCGCCATCGGCGACATATGGGAAATTGTCCCCTTGGCGGGATTTGCCTCATCCTCGCCGACGATCTTCCAGTGCACCTTCTTGCCGTCGTGGCTTTCCAGCGTGACGCCCATGCCGAAGCGAACCATGTCGCTGCCCGGTTCCGGCACCGAAAGCTCGGCGCTTTCGCGCCGCGCCGTCCAGTAGCGGAGATCACGCGACACCAGCGCGATGCGCTCGCGGTCGGCCCTCTTCTCGGCTCTGCCCAGTTCGTCGCGCAGAGCGGCCACCTCCGCATCGATCAGCGTCAGGCCGCGTTCCGTCACCAGATTGCGGTGATGACTGATCGGCCGCTCGCCGATGCCGGCGATGGCGTTTTCGCTGTCTTCCTCGCGGGTGAAAGCCCTGCTCATCCGACGAACTTAGGCTTCGAATGACGACTCCACAAGCCATTGCTGAAGAAGAGGCAGGCGACGGAATCTAAGCTACCCAAGGTTAGACCTCCGTTTGGGGTGGAAAGCTGACCATTCAAAAAATGGCCCAACTTGACATACCTATCGCCCTTCGAGGCCCGCAAGGCTAAGGTCCGGTCGCGCAACGAGATAGCGGAGCCGTTTGGTTCCGACGTCGCCTCGCTCAACGATATTGAACCCGTGCCGGCCGAGATCCGCTGCAACTTTGTCCAAATCGACGTAACCGTGCCGGTGGAGCCGAAAGGTGCGCTTCCGGCGTGGCGGTTTTGCAAAATCGACGATAAGCAGACGACCGCCCGGCTTCAGAACGCGGAAGGCTTCTCTGCCGAATTCCTCGCGGCCCTTCTTTGGAAGATGGTGGAACATCAGCGTGCTGAGGACGACATCAAATTCCCCATCCTTGAAAGGCAGTTCCTGAGCGGTGGCGGTCGAGAACCCGACTTGTAACCCTGCCCGCCGGGCCTTTGCCGTTGCGCGCGCAATCATTTCGGCGGAGGCGTCGACGCCGTCCACACGCCCCTCCGGCCCCACCTTTTGTCTGACGAGGAGCGCGGTGGTGCCGGTGCCGCACCCGACATCCAGGACCACTTCTCCCGGTTTCAGCTTCGCAAAGCTTAATATCCTTTCGCGAAAAGCACGTTCGCGGCCGAAGGTCAGAAGCCACGCGAGCGTGTCGTACAGGGCGGCGGAATGGAGCGTGATGCCGACATGCGGCGCCTTCTCCTCTCTGACGGCCGGGATGCGGACCATGGCGGACAGCCGCCCGTGAGCGCTTTGCCATATCAATAGGCTTGCGATCACGACGAGTACACCAGCATGAAGCAGAAGGACGGGAATTCCCAAGGAAAAGACCGCATTTGCCTGTCCCAACGAGAAAAATGCCGCAAGCACCACGGCCACTTTGACGAGCGCGACTAGTGCATGCCCGCCAACTATTGTTCCAAAAAGGCGTTGGTGCATTGCTTTATCTCCTGTCAGCCGGCCCGGCGCTGGGGCCTTCCGCAAGAGCATATGATACTGGACAGTGTGTCCAGTATCAGTTTTACTGGCCACGTCGCACCGGCGTGCCCAATACTGGACGGTTTGGTGTCCTATGACCGGAAAAGGACGTTGCCGATGCCAGCCGGATCGATCGATCGTCGGGTCGCCAGGACCCGCAGCCGACTGCAGCAGGCGCTTTTCAGACTGACCGCCGAGAAGGGGTATACGGCGATCACGGTCGAGGATATCTGCAGGGAAGCCGATGTCGGCCGCTCGACTTTTTACACACACTATCCCGACAAGGACCGCTTGAGGAAAGCAACGATCGACGACCATCTGAAGACCTTGCAGGCACACGGTGCCGAACGCCATTCGCAGCGAAACGCCAAGGGCTTTTCCTTCAGCGGTCCGGTGTTCGAGCATGCTCATGCCACGCGTGAGATGCACGGTGCGCTGATGGGCGGGAAAAAGCGCGAAATGCCAGAAGAGATCCGCGGCTGGATAAGCAGGCAGGTTCGCCATGAATTGGAGAATATCCAAGGTGATCAAGGCGGGGCCAGACTTGAGATCGCCACACGCTTCATCGTTGGTGCGTTCTTTGAAGTGATGCACTGGTGGCTTGAGAGGGATACGAAGCTGTCCCCCGCGGAGATCGACCAGACATTCGTGCAACTTGCCTTCAACGGGGTAAATGCGGTGTTCGCCGAGCCAACGAGGATCGAATAGAGGTCAAAAGGGGCTTCGTTTGATCGCCCACAGAAGGGCCGAAAGCGATATTCCGTCCTGCCTGGCAAGCTTCAGATTTTCACCACGAGTTCGACCGGGCTAGTCTGGCACGAATCCTGCGGCGTGGCCGTTGAACGCAAGGAATCTGTGCCGATGTTGAACAGACGAACGCTGCTTGCGCAGACCGCCGGCTTTGCCGTCATGGGGCTTTCGCTCGGCAAGGCAGCGGCGAAAAACCCTCCCGGCATCGAGAAAGCCGCGATGCGCGGGGCGATCAACGCGACCGAGCTCGGCGTCCGGCCAGGCGCGCTTGACCACCAGAGCAAGGCTTTCGCCAAGCTGCTGCGCGATGCGCACGACCGCGACATGCCGGTGTTCCTGCCGCCGGGGACCTATAGCGTTTCCAACCTGTCACTGCCCGGCCGCGTGCGCCTGTCCGGCGTGCCGGGCGCATCGCGGATCGTCTATGGCGGCAATGGCCATCTCATCATGGCGGAACAGGCCGAGCATATCGAACTCAGCGGGCTGGTGTTTGACGGCAGTGATCGCTGGATGGGCGACTACACGCAAGGCCTGCTCGATCTGCGCCGCATCGCCCATCTGGTCGTCGACAACTGCCAGATGACCGGCAGTGGCAAGAACGGTCTGGCGCTCGAACACGCCTCGGGCCGCATCCAGCGCTCGGAGATATCCGGTGCGGCCGATGCCGGCATCTATTCGGTCGAGGCCGATGGCCTGGAAATATCAGGCAATAGCGTCTCCGACTGCGCCAATGGCGGCATCCTCGTGCACCGCTGGCAGGCAGCGGAAGACGGCACCATCGTCAGCGGCAACCGCATCGAACGCATCCAGGCGCGCAGCGGCGGAACCGGCCAGAACGGCAATGGCATCAATGCCTTCCGCGCCGGCAACGTCATCATCTCCGGCAATATTGTCTCGGACTGCGCGTTTTCGGCGATCCGCGCCAACAGTGCCAGCAATTTGCAGGTCATCGGCAATACCTGCTCGCGCGCGGGCGAAACGGCCGTGTATTCCGAATTCTCGTTCGAAGGCGCCGTCATCGGCAACAACATCGTCGATGGCGCCGCCAATGGTATTTCGATCGTCAACTTCAACGAAGGCGGCCGCATGGGCGTGTGCTCCGGCAACATCGTCCGCAATCTGGCGACCAGCGGCCCCTACCCTGCCGATGCGCCCGGCTTCGGCGTCGGCATCAGCGTCGAGGCAGACACCACCGTTTCCGGCAACGTCATCGAGAATGCGCCGCTCTACGGCATGCAGATCGGCTGGGGACCGTTCATGCGCAATGTGGTCGCCACGGGAAACATCGTCCGCAAGGCCGGAACCGGCATTGTCGTCAGCGTCGTTGAAGGTGCCGGAACGGCAATCATCTCCGACAATGTCATTGACCGAGTCCAGAACGGCGCGATCGTCGGCCAACGCTGGGCCGAGCGAGTGACCGGTGACCTCGCCGCATCAGGCAACGCCGGCTACGCGCATTTGACCGTCGAGCGCAACCACGTCAGTTGAGGGTGGCCGTCGGCCGGAGCGCGCCAACCTTGGCGCCGATCCGGCTTTCGATGGGCGGATTTGCCTGTTCGGTCAGTTTCGCAGCGAGCGTCTGGTCGGCTTGCAAAAGCTTTGCCAGCACGGCCGCGACCATGACTTCAGCGGCGCGGCCGGCGCCATCGTCGCACTTCAGCGCGATGCCAAGGCCAAGCTCCGGAAGGGCGGCGCAAAAAACACCTTCGGCGCCTCCCTTGACGAAAATCCGACTGGGGGCGGCCTCCATCATCGCGACGTCGGACCTGCCCGTGCCGGCGACGAAAAACGGCTCGGCCATGCAGGCGGAAAGCAGCCGCTTCGCCGCCCGGGCGCGCACCGGCTCGAAGCCGGCACCTGTCGCCATGCGGGCAAAGCCAAGGGCAAAGCTGCGCAACGGCACGGCATAGGTCGGAATCGAGCAGCCGTCGGTGCCGCGGTGATCGGCGTCATGGGCAGCACCGGTCACCGCCTGCATCGCTTCGCGCACCATCTCCTGCGAAGCATGGCCAGCCTTGACGTAACCACGATGGGCGATGCCGCTGTGAACGCAGGTGCATAGGAAGCCTGAGTGCTTGCCGGAACAATTGTTGTGCAAGGTGTTCGGCGCACGGCCGGCGCGCGCGAGCGCCAGCGTCGCCCCGTGGCTCGACGGCCAATGCGCGCCGCATTCGAGTGCCGTCTCGTCGAGGCCGGCTTTCGCCAGCATGGCGCGCGCCAGCTCGACATGCGGCGGCTCGCCGGAATGGGAGGCGCAGGCCAGCGCCAGCTCCCGGTCACCGAAGCCGTAGGCATCGGCAGCGCCGCTCTCGACCAGCGGCAACGCCTGGATCGCCTTGACCGCCGAGCGCGGGAACACCGGCTGTGCCGTGTCGCCGATCTCCCAGACGGGCTTGCCGTCGGCGTCGAAGACGGCAACAGCGCCGCGATGGGTGCTCTCGACGATGCCGCCGCGCAAGACTTCGACCAGAACCGAATTTGTCATGTCACCTCCCGCAAATGCGGGCGGGTTTATCTGATCCGGTCGAGAATGGAAACGTAGTTGGCGACCGCGGCACCACCCATGTTGAAGATGCCGCCGAGCTTTGCTCCCCGCACCTGGATGCCGCCCGCTTCGCCGACGAGCTGCATGGCGCTCAGCACATGCATCGATACGCCGGTGGCACCGATCGGGTGGCCCTTGGCCTTCAGCCCGCCAGACGGATTGACCGGCAGCCTTCCATCTTTCGCCGTCTCGCCATCCAGGGCCAGCTTGGCGCCCTCGCCCGGCTTGGCCAGGCCCATCGCCTCATACTCGATCAGTTCGGCGATGGTGAAACAGTCATGCGTCTCGACGAAGGACAGGTCGCCGAGCGTCACGCCCGCCTTCTTCAGCGCCTGGTTCCAGGCCTGCTCGCAGCCTTCGAAGGCGAGAATGTCGCGCTTCGACATCGGCAGGAAATCCTGAACATGCTCATTGGCGCGGAAGGCGATGGCGCGGCGCATCTTCAGCGCCGTGGCCGTGTCGGCAAGGACAAGCGCGGCGGCACCGTCCGACACCAGCGAGCAGTCTGTGCGCTTCAGCGGACCGGCGACGAAGGGGTTTTTTTCGCTTTCCTGCCGGCAGAACTCGTAGCCGAAATCCTTGCGCATCTGCGCGTAGGGATTGTCGACGCCGTTCTTGTGGTTCTTGGCGGCGATCATCGCCAGCGCATCCGACTGGTCGCCATAGCGCTGGAAATAGGCGTGGGCGATCTTGCCGAAGACGCCGGCAAAGCCAGCCGGCGTATCGCCGTCCTCCGGCAGATACGAGGCCTTGAGCAGGTTCTTGCCGATCTCGGGACCGGGCGTCGTCGTCATCTGCTCGGCGCCGACCACCAGCACGATACGGGCGGCATTGGCGTCGATGGCGCGGATGCCTTGCCTGACCGCCGCCGAGCCGGTGGCGCAGGCGTTCTCGACGCGGGTCGCCGGCTTGAAGCGCAGTCGGTCATCGGCCTGGAGGACCAGGCTCGCGGTGAAATCCTGGCCGGAAAACCCGGCGTTGAAGTGGCCGAGCACGATCTCGTCGACGTCATCCGCACCGATGCCGGCATGATCGAGCGCCTCGACTGCCACCTTGGTGATCAGGCCCTCCAGCGTCTCGCCTTCGAGCTTGCCGAAGCGCGAATGCGCCCAACCGACGATGCATGCTGTCATGGCGATCTCCATCCTGTGGACCCGGGCTACGCGATACTGCGCGCGCATCAGCATTGTTCAAGCATGAACCGTTTCGCCGGCCTCGTGAAGGGGCCAGAACCGCACAATCGCTTGATCTTGATCATCTGGTCATAGTGCCTGGCTTTTGCCAGCAAATCAGGCCGGATTTTTGTTGATTGATGCGTCAATAAAAAATAATCTTGTCGCAACAGGCCGGAGCAGGAATGCCGAAACTCGGAATGGAGCCGTTGCGCCGCAGGGCGCTCATCGACGCAACGATCTCGGCGATCGGCGAGCGCGGTTCGCTTGATGTGACGATGTCGGAAATCGCCGGCCGCGCCGGCGTGTCCTCGGCGCTTGCCCACCATTATTTCGGCGCCAAGGACGAATTGCTGTTGGCGACGATGCGGCACATCCTGAGCGAGCTCACCGCCGATACGCGCCGTGCACTTCGCGCGGCCGGCACGGCGCGCCAGCGCGTCTCGGCGGTGGTCGCGGTCAACTTCTCCGACATCCAGTTCCAGCCCGAAACGATCGCCGCCTGGCTCGCCTTCTATGTCGAGGCGCAGAAATCGGCAGCACTCCGCCGGCTGCTCAAGGTCTATGCGCGCCGGCTGCATTCCAATCTGCTCAGCGGGCTGGCCGGCATCCTGCCGAGAAGCGAGGCCGACCGGGTCGCCGAAGCGACCGCGGCGCTGATCGACGGGCTCTATATCAGGCGCGCGCTGAAGGACGGTGTTCCCGATGCCGCGACCGCGATTGCACTGGTCGAGGACTATCTCGAAACGAAGCTCAGCGGACGGCAGAAGCAGTGACATCCAAGCGACCCAACATCCTGATCGTCATGGTCGATCAGCTCAACGGAACGCTATTTCCAGACGGGCCGGCAGACTTCCTGCACGCGCCGCATCTAAAGGCGCTCGCCGCGCGTTCGGCGCGTTTTTGCAACAATTACACCGCGTCACCGCTCTGCGCGCCAGGCCGGGCCGCATTCATGAGCGGCCAATTGCCGTCACGCACCGGGGTCTATGACAATGCCGCCGAATTCACCTCGTCGATCCCGACCTTTGCTCATCATCTGCGTGCCGCCGGCTATCACACCTGCCTTTCCGGCAAGATGCATTTCGTCGGTCCGGACCAGTTGCACGGCTTCGAAGAGCGGCTGACCACCGACATCTATCCGGCCGATTTCGGCTGGACACCCGACTATCGCAAACCCGGCGAGCGCATCGACTGGTGGTATCACAATCTCGGCTCCGTCAGCGGCGCCGGTACTGCCGAGATCACCAACCAGCTGGAATATGACGACGAGGTCGCCTTCCATGCGGTGCAGAAGCTCTATGATTTTGCCCGCGTCTCCGACGATGCCGCACATCGGCCCTGGTGCTTGACGGTTTCCTTCACCCATCCGCACGATCCTTACGTCGCACGGCGGCAATACTGGGACCTCTACGAGGATTGCCCGGCGCTCGAGCCCGAGGTCGGCTTCATTCCTTACGACAGGCAGGACCCGCATTCGCAGCGGCTCTACCGCGCCAGCGACTATGACAGGTTCGACATCACCGCTGAGCAGATACGCCGCGCACGGCGCGGCTATTTCGCCAACATCTCCTATCTCGACGACAAGCTCGGCGAATTGATGTCGGTGCTCGAGCACACACACATGCTCGACGACACGGTCATCCTGTTCTGCTCGGATCACGGCGACATGCTCGGCGAGCGCGGCCTGTGGTTCAAGATGTGCTTCTTCGAAGGTTCGGCGCGGGTGCCGCTGATGGTCGCCGGCAAGGGCATCGCCGCCGGCCTGATCGACACGCCGGTCTCCAATCTCGACGTGACGCCGACGCTTTGCGACCTCGCCGGCATCGACATCAGCGCGATTGCGCCGTGGACTGACGGCCAGTCGCTGCTGCCGTTGCTGAACGGAAAGAAACGCTCCGCGCCGGTGCTGATGGAATATGCCGCCGAAGGCTCCAACGCGCCGATGGTGGCGATGCGCGAGGGCCGCTACAAATTCATCCATTGCGAGATCGATCCGCCGCAACTGTTTGATCTTGAATCGGATTCGCAAGAATTGACCAATCTCGCCGCCGATCCGGCCAATGCGGCATTGGTGGCCGCTTTCACCGACAAGGTGCGGGCGCGCTGGGACATGGCGGCCTTCGACGCGGCGGTGCGTGCCAGCCAGGCACGCCGCTGGGTGGTCTACCCGGCGCTGCGCAACGGCACCCATTATCCCTGGGAATTCCAGCCGCTGCAGAAGGCATCGGAGCGCTACATGCGCAACCACATGAACCTCGACCTGCTCGAAGAGCAGAAGCGCTTTCCGCGAGGCGAATGATGGCAGATAGTCTCGTCCCCTCGCTCGACCATCTCAGGCAGGCCTATGCCGTCACCTCCAAGGCGACGCAGGTCACGCCGCTGCTGGAATCGGCGGCACTCGCGCGCGAGACCGGCGCCGCCCGCGTCTTCGTCAAGGCCGAATCGCTGCAATGGGCAGGATCGTTCAAGGTGCGCGGCGCCTACTGGCGGCTGAAGAAGCTCTCGCCTGACGAAGCCAAAAAGGGCGTCGTCGCCTACTCCTCCGGCAATTTTGCGCAGGGGCTAGCGGCAGCTGGCCAAGCGCTTGGCATTCCCGTCACCATCGTCATGCCGATCGACGCGCCGGCCGCCAAGCGCGACGCCACATTGGGCTACGGCGCGCGCGTGGTGCTGACTGACCATGGCGAGCGCGCGCGTGAGGAAGTCGCCGCCGCCAAGGCGCGCGAGATCGCTGCGAGCGAAGGCCTGGCGCTGCTGCACCCGTTCGACGATCCGGAGATCGTCGCCGGCCAGGCCGGTGCCGGGCTGGAGGCACTCGACCAGATCGCCGCCAGGCAAGCGGAGGCCGATCTCTTGTTCTGCTCGGTCGGCGGCGGCGGCCTGATCGGCGGTGTTTCACTGGCCTTTCACTACCTGTCGCCAGCCACGAAGATCATCGGCGTCGAGCCGGAAGGTTTTGACGGCATGGGCTCGTCGCTGGCGCATGGCGCCATCGAAACCATGCCGATCGGGCCGAAATCGATCTGCGACGGGCTGATGTCGCGGCGGCCCGGCGACGCGCCGTTCGCAGCGGTGAAGGCCGCCGGCGTTCGCGGCGTCACCGTCGACGATGCTTCGGTGCGGCGCGCCATGCGCCTCGCCTTCGAGCGGCTGAAGCTGGTGCTCGAGCCATCCGGCGCTGCTTCGCTGGCGGCGTTGCTCGGCGGCAAGGTCGACGTCACCGGCAAGACCGTTCTCGTAATGGCAACCGGCGGCAACGTCTCGCTGGCCGAT
This sequence comes from Mesorhizobium sp. M0598, assembly GCF_040320865.1. Taxonomy (NCBI): domain Bacteria; kingdom Pseudomonadati; phylum Pseudomonadota; class Alphaproteobacteria; order Hyphomicrobiales; family Phyllobacteriaceae; genus Mesorhizobium; species Mesorhizobium sp. M0598. The sequence goes on from NZ_JAMYQL010000014.1 coordinate 15,567, forward strand.
TTCATTGCGCATATGAACCACGGGCGCGCATGAACCATGCTTGAAGCGGATTTCGTCATCATCGGCTCCGGCTCGGCCGGTTCGGCCATGGCCTACCGGCTCTCGGAGGACGGCAAGCATTCGGTGATCGTCATCGAATATGGCGGCAGCGATATCGGCCCGCTGATCCAGATGCCGTCGGCACTGTCGATCCCGCTCAATATGAGCCTCTACGACTGGGGCTTTGCCAGCGAGCCGGAGCCGCACCTCGGCGGCCGGGTGCTGGCGACGCCGCGCGGCAAGGTCATCGGGGGCTCGTCGTCGATCAACGGCATGGTCTATGTGCGCGGCCATGCCCGCGACTTCGACCATTGGGCCGAACAGGGCGCGACCGGCTGGGGCTTTGCCGATGTGCTCCCGTACTTCAAGCGCATGGAGGACAGCAATGGCGGCGAGAATGGCTGGCGCGGCCACGGCGGCCCGCTGACTGTGCAGCGCGGCTCGAGGACGAACCCACTCTACGGCGCCTTCGTCGAGGCAGGCCGTCAGGCCGGTTTCGAGCTGACCGACGACTATAACGGCGCGAAGCAGGAAGGCTTTGGGCCGATGGAGCAGACCATCCGCGGCGGCCGTCGCTGGTCGGCCGCGAGCGCCTATCTGAGGCCGGCGCTGAGGCGGAAAAATGTCAGCCTGGTCAAGGGTTTCGCCCGGCGGGTAATCATCGAGAATCAACGCGCCACCGGCGTCGAGATCGAAGTGCGCAAACGGATTCAGGTGGTCAGAGCGCGGCGCGAGGTGATCGTTGCCGCGTCCTCGATCAACTCGCCCAAGATCCTGATGCTGTCCGGCATCGGCCCCGGCCAGCACCTTAGGGAGAACGGCATCCCGGTGATTGCCGACCGGCCCGGCGTCGGTCGCAATCTGCAGGACCATATGGAACTTTACATCCAGCAGGAATCGACAAAGCCGATCACGCTGAACTCCGTCTTGAACCCGTTCTCGAAGGCGCTGATCGGGGCACAATGGCTGTTCTTCAAATCCGGCCTCGGCGCCACCAATCATTTCGAGGCGGCCGCCTTCGTGCGCTCGCGCGCCGGCGTCGACTATCCCGATATCCAGTATCACTTCATCCCGGCCGCGGTCCGCTATGACGGCAAGGCGGCGGCCAAAGCGCATGGTTTCCAGGCGCATGTCGGGCCGATGCGGTCGAAGTCGCGCGGTTCGGTCACGCTGCGCTCGCCCGATCCCAAATCGAAGCCGGTGATCCGCTTCAACTACATGTCGCATCCGGACGACTGGACGGAGTTCCGCCACTGCATCCGGCTGACCCGCGAGATCTTCGGGCAAGCGGCCTTCGATCCGTACCGAGGCAAGGAACTGTCGCCGGGCTCGCATGTACAATCGGATGAAGAGCTCGACGCCTTCATTCGCGACCACGCCGAAAGCGCCTACCACCCTTGCGGCACCTGCAAGTTGGGCCGTGCCGATAATGCGATGAGCGTCGTCGATCCGGAATGCCGCGTCATTGGCGTCGAAGGGCTTCGGGTCGCCGATTCCTCGATCTTTCCACGTGTCACCAACGGCAATCTCAACGCGCCGTCGATCATGACCGGCGAGAAGGCCGCCGACCACATTCTCGGGCGTACGCCGCTGCCACCTTCCAACCAGGAACCATGGATCAATCCGCGCTGGCAGGTGTCGGACAGATAGGCCATGATCCGGCGGACGCATATTCCGCATGCCGCGACAAGACGATTTGGAGAACAGTCATGCACGCCCAGCCAACGGCATCGCATTATGTCAACGGCCGCTATATCGACGACGAGCGCGGCGCAGCGCTACCGGTTATCTATCCGGCAACCGGCGAGACCATCGCCATGCTGCGCTCGGCGACGCCGAACGTGCTGGAACTCGCGATCGAGGCCTCGCGTGCGGCACAGCCGGCCTGGGCGCGGCTGAAGGCGGTCGAACGCGGCCGCATCCTGCGCCGCGCCGCCGACATTTTGCGCGCGCGCAATGCCGATCTGGCGCGCATCGAGACGCTGGATACCGGTAAGCCGATCCAGGAGACGCTGGTCGCCGATGCCCCGTCGGCGGCCGACTGCCTGGAATATTTCGGCGGCGCCGTCGCCGCCTTCAATGGCGAGGCCGTCGATCTCGGCGGACCCTTTGCCTATACCAGGCGCGAGGCGCTCGGCGTGTGCGTCGGCATCGGCGCCTGGAACTACCCGATCCAGATCGCCGGCTGGAAATCCGCTCCGGCGCTCGCCATGGGCAATGCGATGGTGTTCAAGCCGTCGGAGAACACGCCGCTTTCAGCGCTGGCGCTCGCCGAAATCTACACCGAGGCCGGGCTGCCCGACGGGCTGTTCAACGTCGTGCAGGGTTTTGGCGATGTCGGAGCCGGCCTTGTCGGCCATGATGTTGTCGCAAAGGTCTCGGTGACCGGCTCGGTGCCGACGGGCCGCAAAGTGCTGTCGCTCGCCGGCTCGAAGATGAAGCACGCAACGATGGAGCTCGGCGGCAAGTCGCCGCTGATCGTCTTCGAAGACGCCAACCTCGAAAATGCCATCGGCGGCGCGATGCTCGGCAATTTCTATTCGACCGGCCAGATCTGCTCCAACGGCACGCGGGTCTTCGTCCAGAGCGGCATCCATGACCGTTTCGTCGAGAGGCTGACCGAACGGACGAAGAAAATCCGCATCGGCGATCCGCTCGATCCGGACACGCAGATGGGGCCGCTGGTCTCGAAGGCGCAGCACGACAAGGTGGTCTCTTACATCGAGGCCGGCAAGCAGGATGGCGCGGTGCTCGCCTGCGGCGGCAACGTGCCTTCGCTGCAGGGTTTTCAGGGCGGCTTCTTCGTCGAGCCGACGGTGTTCACCGGTGTCGTCGACACGATGCGCATCGCCCGCGAGGAGATTTTCGGGCCGGTCATGAGCGTGCTGAAATTCGACAGCGAGGACGAGGTGATCGATCGCGCCAACGACACCGAATTCGGCCTCGCCGCCGGCGTGTTCACGCGCGACCTGGCGCGCGCCCATCGTGTCATCGCCGAACTGCAGGCCGGCATCTGCTGGATCAACGCCTACAATCTGACGCCGGTCGAAATCCCCTTCGGCGGCTTCAAGCAGTCCGGCATCGGCCGCGAGAATTCTCTCGCGGCACTGGCGCTTTATTCGCAGCTGAAGTCGGTCTACGTCGAGACGGGTGATGTCGCCAGCCCGTACTGATCCTTGGGCGCCGTGCCGTCCAGATACTGCGTCAGCGCGCAGACGAGATGATAGAAGATGCTGGCCGGCACCTCGCTCGCCAAGGAGCGGCCACGCTCGTCGATGCGGTCGATCCACAGGCCGAGCGGTGCCGGATTGATGTGCCAGCGGAACAGCCGGCCGACACGCGCCTCGATTTCCGGCTTCAGGTCGGGACCGCCCGAACCGTCCAGCGCGATCGCGGCCTTGATCGCTTCGGCCTGCGGCCAGCTGCGCGAGACGCGGTCGAGCGGCAGTCCTTGCCGCGAGACGGCGCCGTAGGCGAGGCCCGTGGCGCGGTTCAGGCCATTGGCAATCGCCGACGCGTAAAGCTTCCGGGCAAGGCCGGTCAAGCCGCTCTGGCCGCTGCGGCCGGCGAAGTCGACCAGCAGCGAGGCCCATTCGAAATGATGGCCGGGTTCGGTCCACGTGCCCTTCCCGCCAGGGGCCGGCCGCCATTCATGGTCGAAATACTCACCCAGCGTCCAGCTTTCCGGGTCGAAGAAATGGCTGCGAAATAGATCGACGACGCGCGCGGCGCGACGAAGATAGGCGCGCTCGCCGGTCGCCTGATGCCAGGCCAGGAATGCCTCGAGCAGATGCATGTGCGGGTTGGAGCGGCGCTCGCCCTCGCCGCTCGAGGTCTCGCGGAAGCCGGTCAGGCGTTCGTCCTCGAGATGCGCGTCGATGAACGCAAAGGTCTCCTGGCCAAGCCGAAACGCATCGGGATTGCCGCACATATGGGCATGCGCCAGCGCCAGGAGCACGCAGGAATGGTCATAGGCATCCTCGGCGGCGTCGGCGACGGTGCCGTCGACGTTGAGCGTGCGTACCCAGCCGCCATTGTCGGTACGTCCGTGCCTGGCCATGAATTCGAGGCCGTGGCTGATCAGCCGATCGGCCGGGCCGTTCCAGCCGCGCGCCTTGGCGACGGCGAAGGCGTAGATCTGCCTGGCCTGCGTGCGCATGCGCTTGGGTTTCATCAGCGGGGCGGCATCGAAGCCGAGCGCCTCGTGGAACCCGCCATGGCGCTCATCGACGCCGACCGTCGACCACAACGGCACCGTCTCCTCGAACAGCCAATGGTGCACGCGGCGCTGCCAGGCGCCGCTTTCGATGACGCGGTCGTCGGCGGGCGTGAACCTGGTCTCAAGGCGGCCGCTTTTTTCGAGCTGCTCGACGATCTTCTTGACGTTCTGGCTGTGGCTGACCGGGGCGACGAAAGTGGCGTCGGCGGTCGACACGATGGCGACGTCCTTCAGGCCTATGGCCGACAGCAGGCGGCCGTCGCTGCGGATATAGGAGTTCTCGCAATCGATGGCGACGACATCGCCGACGATGACATTGCCCTGCGTGTCGGAGGGGCCGACGTCGAGCAGCGATTGCCAGGAGCCGAGATCGTTCCAGCGAAAGCCGGCCGGCACCATGGCGATGCCGCTGGCGCGCTCCATGATCGCATAGTCGATCGATGTCGATGGGATGGCGGCATAGAGCTCCAGAGGCATGTAGAGGCCGGAAAGATCCGATGTCGCAGCCTGGTAGGCAGCCTCTGTGGCGCTCCAGATGTCGGGCTGGAAGGCCATGAACGCGTCGCGCATGGCACTGGCGCGAAACAGGAAGATGCCGGTGTTCCAGTAGAAATTGCCGGCCTCGAGATAGCTCTGCGCCGTGGCGAGATCGGGTTTTTCGACGAAACGCGAGACATCGCAGATGCCATCACGCTCGCCGGCCACCTCGATGTAGCCGTAACCGGTCTCGGGTTGGGCGGGCTTGATGCCGAACACCACCAGCCTGCCTTGGCGCGCCGCCGCCGTGCCGGCCTCGATGCTCCGCCAGAATTGCTGTGGCGTCGCGATCTCATGATCGGACGGCACCACCAGCACCAGGCTGTCGCCGAATTCCGACAGCGTGCGCAGGCTTGCCAAGGCGACGGCCGCGGCGGTGTTGCGTCCGGTCGGCTCGAACAGCGGGCCGCCGCCGGAAAGCTCGTGACCGGCAATGTCGGCATGAACGCGGTCGGCATGCCTTTCCGAGGCAATCAGGAAAACCGGCGTTTCGCCTTCCGGCCGCGCGGTCAGCCGGCGCAGCGTCTTGGCCAGCATTGAGCCGTCGCCGGAGAAATCATGGAACTGCTTGGGATTGTCCTCGCGCGACAACGGCCACAGCCGCGAGCCGACGCCGCCGCTCATCACAAAACTGACGATCCGTTCGGTCATGAAAACAAGCCTCGTGCTCAAAAGGTCTGATTGTAGGCGCCGACTTCGGGGCTGCGGCGCAGCACCGCATCGACGGCTTCGAACATCTGCCGGCGCCGCTCGGACGATACCGGGCTCTCCACCACCACCACAAGCTCCGGCTTGTTCGATGATGCGCGCACCAACCCCCAGGTACCATCCTCCGCCACGACCCTGACGCCGTTGACGGTGATCAGTTCGGCAATCCTCTGGCCGGCGAAGACCGTGCCCTCGTCCTTCATCTTGCGAAAGTCGCCTACGACGCGCTCGACGACGCCGTATTTGAGCTCGTCGGCGCAGTGTGGCGACATGGTCGGCGTGCCGAAGGTCAGCGGCAGATCGCGATAGAGGTCGGCCATGCTGCTTTGCGGGCTGCGATCCAGCATCTGGCAGATGGCGATTGCCGTGACCAGGCCATCGTCATAGCCGCGGCCGATCGGAGGATTGAAGAAGAAATGGCCCGATTTCTCAAAACCGGCAACGGCGCCGAGTTCGGCCACCCGCCGCTTGATATAGGAGTGTCCGGTTTTCCAATAGTCGGTGACCGCGCCATTTTCCCGCAACACCTTGTCAGTCATGAACAATCCGGTCGACTTGACGTCGACAACGAAAGTCGAGCCGGGATAAAGGTGCGAAATGTCGCGCGCCAGCATGACGCCGACCTTGTCGGCGAAAATCTCGCTGCCTTCATTGTCGACCACGCCGCAGCGATCGCCGTCGCCGTCGAAGCCAAGCCCGACATCGGCGCCCGTTTCCAGCACCTTGTCGCGAATGGCGTGCAGCATCTGCATGTCTTCGGGGTTGGGATTGTAATTGGGAAACGTATGATCGAGCTCGACGTCGAGCGGGATCACCTCGCAGCCGATCCTTTCCAGTGCTTCGGGAGCGAAAGCCCCGGCGGTGCCGTTGCCGCAGGCGGCCACCACCTTGAGCTTCCTCGAGATACGCTTTCCCGCTGTCAGATCGTCAAGGTAGGTTTTGCGGAAGTCCGCAACGAAGTCATAGGAGCCGCCACCGACAAGATCGAAATCGCCGGACAGCACGATCGCCTTCAACGCACTCATCTCCTCCGGACCAAAAGTCAGCGGGCGCGCCGCGCCCATCTTGACGCCGGTCCAGCCATTCTCGTTGTGCGAGGCAGTGACCATGGCAACGGACGGCGTGTTGAGCGCGAACTGGGCGAAATAAGCCATCGGCGACAGGGCCAGCCCGACATCCTTGACCCGTGCGCCTGCCGCCATCAGCCCGGAAACCAGCGCCAGCTTTATGGCAAGCGAATAGGAGCGGAAATCGTGACCGGTGACGATGTCGGGTCCGGCACCAAGACGGCGGATAAGCGTGCCGAGCCCCATGCCGAGCGCCTGGACGCCGATCAGATTGAGTTCCGGCGTTTCGTTCGAGCCGGGATGGCCGAACCACCAGCGCGCATCATATTCGCGAAACCCGGACGGCTTGATCAACGCAGAGGTTTCAAACTCGAATGTGTTTGGTCTGACATCGCTAACGATCTTCATCGACAAAGCTGCAAACTCCAGGTGGCTGAATCAGGTGCTTCGAGGCAAGTGGACGGTTATCCAGAAGCCCTTTAAGCCGTGTTTGTGCGACAGGAAACTGAAACCTGTATGACGTGGCGGCGAAAGCGAAAGAAATGCGACAGAAGCGCTGCCATTGGCGCTTGCAGTAACCAAATGCGGCGGCTATAAGCCCGCGGTCTGGTCACGGAGTGTAGCGCAGCCTGGTAGCGCACATCGTTCGGGACGATGGGGTCGCAGGTTCAAATCCTGCCACTCCGACCAGAAAAAATACGTCCATCCCGGTTCAGAGCCCGTAGGCGCTCTTTCCAAATTGCCCTGATACATTCGGACAAGAAGGCAGGTCTGGCCGAGGAGAGGCTAAGCGGTGCCCGCAGGGGCATCGGATCGCGGCTAATGCCGACGCGAGCGGATGTTCGTCACCGACAAAAAGCGACTTTCCAAGGCACCCGAAACCTCCCCCGCTTCGGAATGCCAAATCGTCCCGTGAAGGCCGGCGTGAGATTTACACCTCAGTTGTAACCGCAACATGGGATAGCCCGAGCCACCATTTTGATGCGGCTGTCAGCTACCCTCCGGGAATGCACCAAGACTCGTCGTCCGGCGGGAAAGCCAAGCCGGCGCGATTCTGCGCCGCCTTTCGCAAGTCTTTGTATCTCACGGCACTATCGCCCATTTTGCTTGTTGCAGAGCCGGTCTTGTTGCCTCTTCTAGTGATCCCCGTCCGCAGGACGAACAACTTCGGAGCAAAAAAAAGGGGACCATTGTGACGACCCATCATCATGCCCGCACGGCAGCGGTGTCTAGCGCTTCAGGTATGCTGCGCCCTCAACTCGGGCCTGCCGCCGCCGGCAAATATCAGCCCCCGATCTCCAGGGCAGATGCCCGCCGCCTGACTGTCGGTGACATCCTCGCCGCCTATACCGAAGGACGCCAGGCCAAGATTGCCGGTCGCAAGGAATTTCTCGCCAGGATGCGTTTTCTGAACGAATTCTTCGGCACCGAGCCGGTCGCCAGCATCAATGGAGATCGCTGCCGCGCCTATGTCGAGCACCGTTCGCGCGAGCGCAATCGGGTAGAGCGTGAGCGAATCGCCAAGCTCAACGCCGCGGCGATGGAGACCCGCCGTGCGTTACTCCCGGCGTGGCGAGACAAGGACTTTACATCAGGCCCGCGTCGCGATCTTGAGGACCTCCGCTCGGCGATCAACTTTTGGGCCAAGGAATACGGTCTCGATCCGAAGCCGTCCGTCACCTTGCCAGACAAACCAGCAGCGCGCGAGCGCTGGCTGACGCGCGAGGAAGCAGCGGGACTGCTGCGCGCGGCATTGCGGCTGCGCCGGAAGCACGGTCAGTACGCTCATCTCTGCCGCTTTATCATTGTGGGGCTCTACACTGGCTGCCGACATCGTTCAATCCTGCAACTCAATTGGGATGGCGAGGCCGCACAAGCTTGGCCGGACCTAGGCCGCGGCGTGCTCTATTGCAAAGATCAGCACGCGAAAAAAAGCAAGAAATGGCGTCCGCCGGCGCGACTGCCGTCACGGCTGATCGCCCATATGCGCCGCTGGAAGCGTATCGATTGCGACTGCGGGCCGGTCGTCCATGACAGCCTGGGCGAACCGACAAAGCGCATCGAGAAGGCGTTCCGCACCTGCCGCGTGAAAGCCGGGCTCGGCGACGATGTCACCCCGAATGTGCTTCGCTACACCCGCGCCATGTGGCCTGTGCTGTGCGACGTCGACATGTGGCGGATCGCCAGCAAGGCTATGCGCTCAGGCGAAATCGCGTGACATCGATGGCCGCGGCCATCAGTGTCTGTGTGTAGGTTGCCTGCGGGTTGCTGAAGATCGCCTCGGCCGGCCCCTCCTCGACGATCTTGCCCTGTTTCATGACGATGATGTAGTCGGCCATGGCGCGCACAACGGCGAGATCGTGGCTGATGAACAGATAGGACAGTTCGTGGTCGGCCTGCAGCTTGCGCAGCAATTCGACGATCTGCTTCTGCACCGAGCGGTCCAGCGCCGAGGTCGGCTCGTCCAGCACCACCACTTTCGGCTTGAGGATCATGGCGCGCGCAATGGCGATGCGCTGCCGCTGGCCGCCGGAGAATTCGTGCGGATAGCGGTTGCGCGTGTTCGGATCGAGCCCGACTTCGAGCAAGGCATCGACCGCGCGGAGATCGCGCTGCCTGCCCGACAGATTGGGCTCGTGGACCAGAAGCCCCTCGGTGATTATCTGGCCGACGGTCATGCGTGGCGACAGCGAGCCGAATGGATCCTGGAAGACCAGCTGTAATTCGCGCCGCAGCGGCCGCATCGCCTGGCGGTCAGCGTGGGAAATGTCGCGGTCGCCAAGCCGGATGATGCCGTCGCTGGGCAGGAGCCGCAGCAAGGCGCGGCCGAGCGTCGATTTTCCCGATCCGGATTCGCCGACGATGCCGATCGTCTGGTTGCGCTTCAGCCGTATCGAAATGCGATCGACAGCGCGCAGCAGCAGCGGCTCGCCGCCAAGAAATCCGCCGCCGATCTTGAAGGTCACCTCGACCTTCCTGCCTTCAAGCAGGACAGGGGCATTCGGAGGCGGCGGCGCCTTGGTGCCGGTCGGTTCGGCGGCAAGTAGCATCTTGGTGTAGCCGTGCTGCGGGTTGGCGAAGATCGCTTCCGCCTCGCCCTCCTCGACCACCTCGCCATAGCGCATCACATAGACCCGATCGGCAAAGCGCCGGACGATGCCGAGATCGTGGGTGATGAAGACGATCGCCATGCCGAGCTTGCGCTGCAATTCGGCGAGCAGCATGAGAATCTGCGCCTGGATGGTGACGTCGAGCGCGGTCGTCGGCTCGTCGGCGATCAGTATGTCGGGGTCGTTGGCCAGCGCCATGGCGATCATGACGCGCTGGCGCTGACCGCCCGACAACTCGTGCGGATAGGATTTCATCCGCCGCTCCGGATCGGGAATATGGACCAGCCGCAGCAGCTTGAGCGCCTCCTCGCGCGCCGCGGCGGCGCCAAGTCCGCGATGCTTGCGGATCGGCTCAATCAGCTGGTTGCCGATCGAATAGAGCGGGTCTAGCGACGTCATCGGCTCCTGGAAGATCATGCTGATCTTGCGGCCGCGGATCTTGTTGAGCTCGGGTTTGCTCAAGGTCAAAAGATTGCGGCCGCGATAATCGACTGTGCCGGTGGCTTCGCCGTTCGAGGCGAGCAGGCTCATCGCCGCCATCATCGTCTGGCTCTTGCCGGAACCGGATTCGCCGACGACGGCGACGGTCTCGCCTGATTTGACGTGGATATTGATGCCCTTCACCGCCTCCACTACACCGTCGAGGGTGCGGAAGCGGACCCGAAGGTCCTTGACGCTGAGGATGGCTTCGGAAGCGGCCATCTCAACGATCCTTCGGGTCGAGCGCGTCGCGCAGGCCGTCGCCGACGAAATTCAGCGCGAACAGCGTGGAGACGAGAAAGAAGGCCGGGAACAGAAGCAGCCAGTTGGCCGAGCCGATGTTCTGGGCGCCGACCGAGATCAGCACGCCCCAGCTGGTCATCGGCTCCTGGACACCGAGCCCGAGGAACGACAAAAAACTCTCCAGGATAATGACCTGCGGCACCAGCAGCGTCATGTAGATCACAACCGGCCCGAGCAAATTGGGGATCACATGGCGCAGCAGAATGCCGCGCTGGCCGACGCCCATCGCCTCCGCCGCCTGGACATATTCCTGCCGGCGGATCGACAGCGCTTGTCCGCGCACGATGCGCGCCATGTCGAGCCACAGCACCGCTCCGACCGCCAGGAACATCAGCACGAAGTTCCTGCCGAAGAACACCACCAGCATGATAACGAAGAAGATGAACGGCAAAGAATAAAGCACGTCGACGACACGCATCATCACCTCGTCGACCCTGCCGCCGGCAAGGCCGGCGGTGGCGCCGTAGAGCACGCCGATGAGCACGGCCACAATGCCGGCAAGCAGGCCGATGGCTAGCGATATGCGCCCGGCCATCAGCGTTCTGGACAGGAGATCGCGGCCGGTATTGTCGGTGCCGAACAGGAAATATTGCTGCTTGATCGAGGCACTCATGACCATTTCGAGACCGTCCGGCGATTTGCTCTCGATCTTTGTGTCATCAAAAGTATCGGAACGATCAAGGTAGCGAATGTTGCGGTCATCGATCGGCTTGGACGATTTGACGGTAACGAACACACGGCTGTCCTCCTGCCGCCACTCCTTGATGTCGACGCGCATACGCCTGATCGCCTCATCGAGGGCGCCTTCGATCATGTCGGCCTTCGGATAGGCCGAGAAGCTCGGCGGCGTACGGACATAGTCGGCATAGATGGTGGTGTATTGGTGCGGCACGAAATAGGGCCCAAACACGCTGATGACGGCGATGAAGGCAAGATAATAGAGGCTGAACATGGCCGCGCGATTGGCCTTGAGGCGCGCCCAGGCGTCACCCCACAGGGACCGGCCGACGACCGGTGCGGCAACTGCGATATCAGTCATAGCGCACCCTCGGATCGACGACCCCATAGAGGACGTCGACGATCAGGTTGAAAACGATGGTGAAGAGCGCGATGACCACCACCGTCCCCATCACCAGTGTGTAGTCGCGGTTGAGCGCGGCAACGACAAAATGGCGGCCGATGCCCGGGATAGAGAAGATGGTCTCGACGATGATCGAGCCGGTGAGAAGGGCTGCAGCTGCCGGACCGGTGAAGGAGACGATCGGCAGGATGGCGCCGCGCAGTGCATGCTTGACGACGACTGACCAGTCGGACAGGCCGAGAGCGCGCGCGGTGCGGATGTGATGCGAGTGCAGCGATTCGATCATCGAGCCGCGCATCAGGCGGGCAACGATGGCGATCTGCGGCAGAGCGAGCGTCAGCACCGGGCCGACCTTATTGATGAGGGCTCCATCGCCCCAGCCACCGATCGGCAGCAGCTTCCAGGTCAATCCGAATACAAGCTGGATTACCGGGGCGATGACAAAGGTCGGTATGGTGCTGCCGGCGGTCGCCAGCGCGATCACCGAATAGTCGGCAAGCTTGTTCTGGTTGAGCGCGCCAACAGTGCCGAGCACGGTGCCCAGGAGCAGCGCCAGAACGAGCGCCGAAGCGCCGAGTTGGATCGAGATCGGCAGGCCTTCCCTGAACAGCTCGCCGACGGTGAAATCCGGCATGTTGTAGCTGGGACCGAAGTTGCCGCGCAGAAGATTGCCTAGATAATGGAGGTACTGCAGCCAGAGCGGGTCGTTGAGGCCGAACTGGGCTTCGAGATTGGCTCTGATCTCGGGACTCAGGCCCCGCTCCTGGTTGAACGGTCCGCCCGGTGCGACGCGTATCAGGAAGAACGCCATGGTCACGATGACGAACAGCGTCGGAATGGCGGTCAGAAGCCGCCGGAAAACGTAACGCAGCATCGATGCCCCGCTTGATCCAGAGCAGCGCGTCCGGCTGGACGATTGCGCTCTAGCCTTCAAATCTTCGCACCGACATTGTCGAAAATCGAATCCGGTTCCCGGGCCGATGCGATGGCAAACCAGCGCCGCCGCGCATTGAGTTGCGCGGCGGCCTGGCTAAGGGATCAGTCCTTGCTGATGAAGCGGGACGGATGGATGTCCATCACATTGTCGTCGAAGCCATGCAGCTTCGAGGAAACGATGTCGTGGTAGCTATAGTAGAGGATCGGAATGTTGCCGACCTCATCGACGAGGATGCGTTCGGCCTTGGCGAGCTCCTTCATGCGCTCTTCGGGCTTGCCGCCGGCGGCGGCGGCCTTGTCCATGGCCTCTTCGTATTTCGGGCTGTTGTAGTTCGAGTAATTATTGCCACTAGCCTTGCGGGAGATGCCAAGGAAAGTTTCCGGATCCTTGTAATCCGCAATCCAGGCGGCACGCGCGACGTCATAGTCGCCCTTCTGCTCGAGGAAAGAGTAGTGGGTCTTGGTATCGGTGTTGAGCAACGTGATCTCGACGCCAAGCGGCTTCAGCTGTTCCTGGATGGCGACAGCGGTGTTTTTGTGGTTTTCCGAGGTGTTGTAGCGGATTTCCATCTTCAACGGATGCTCGGGCGTATAGCCGAGCTTCTCCAGGATTTTCTTGGCTTCATCCTCCCGGTCGATCTGCGGCATGTCGGCGTATTTGGCCAGTGCCGGCGTGTAGCCCTCGATCCCCGGAGGCACCATCGAATAGCCGGGCAGCATCGAATTCTGCCAGACTTTTTCGGCGAGGAAGTCGCGATCGATCGCCATCGAGATGGCGTTGCGCAGTTCGACATTGTCCCACGGCGCCTTATCGGTCTTGATCGCATAATAGTAGGTGCCGAGATATGGCCCGACACGGACCTGGTCGCCGAATTTGGCCTTGAGGTCGCCGAGCTGTTCCGTCGGCAGGTCACCGTAGCTGTCGAGTTCGCCAGCCTCGAAGCGCTTCATCGCCGACGAACGATCCTCGGTCGGGATGTAGTTGACCACGTCGAACTTGACGCTCGCGGCATCCCAGAATTTCGGATTCTTGACCAGCTTCAGATGGTCGTTGGGAACCCACTCTGCCGCTGTAAAGGCCCCGTTGGAGACCAGCTTGCCTGCCTTGATCCAGTCGGCGCCAAGCTTTTCGATCGACGCCTTGTTGACCGGATAGGTCGCCTGATGGGTCAGCATCTCCAGGAAGTAAGGCGTTGGCGCCTTGAGCGTGACTTCCAGGGTATTTGCGTCAATCGCCTTGACCCCCATATCCTCCGGCTTGCCCTTCTTGGTGTTGACTTCCTCGGCACCCTTCACTGGATAGAGCATGGAAGCGTATTCGGCAGCGGTGGCCGGATCTTCCAGCCGACGGAACGAATAAACGAAGTCGTCCGCCGTCACCGGGCTGCCATCCGACCAGAGGCCGTCCTTGCGCAGCTTGAAGGTGTAGACAGTGCCGTCGTCGGACACCGTCCAGCTTTCGGCGGCGCCCGGAATGAGATTCGTCTTCTGGTCATGCATGACGAGGCCCTGGAACAGGTCGCGTATGATATCGGCTTCGTAGACCGTCGAGGTCTTGTGCGGGTCGAGCGTCTCCGCTTCGGCGGCGGCTCCGCGGTTGTAGACGGTCTCGGCGAAAGCCGGCGTGTAGAACGTACCGGCGGCCAAGACCATGGTCGTGGCGAGTACCGTCGCCTTCAGCACATGTTTCAGCATGGAGTTCTCCCTAATGACGTCGCCCTTCGGCCACGTCTCTAAGTGTTGACGCCCCCGAAACCGATTGGTTGGTTCCTTTCGAGCGCGCAGCCGGTTCCCTTTCCGGCAGCTGGTGGCCAAACAGTAACGTGGAGATTTTTTATTTCAACAGACTCTCGGGGTCACGCAAAGTAAGGGGCCGGGACAGTCGCCTTGCGAGCGGCCAATCAATGGTCAAAGCCATGAGTTTGACTGGGTTTCCTGGCCAGAACGCCGATCTGGGAAATAATCTGGCCGATCATTTCAGTTTACCGGAATGTATTAATTGGTTCTTAGGCAACCAAGGGTTACAAATTTCAATGGGATCGGCACATCGACCTTGAGTTCCAACGGGCAAGGGCAATGAACAAGATAGACAGTAACACTGTCGCATTAAAGCGTAAAATATTGCGCCAAATACGGGCGAATCTACGCAAAATTGGAGATGAGTCCGGAACTTCCGCGGTCGAATTTGCCCTGCTTTCGCCGATCTTTATCCTGCTCGTGCTCGGAATGGTTGCATATGGTATCTATTTTGGTGCAAGCAACTCCTTGCAGCAAATCGCCGCCGATGCCGCCCGCACCGCAATTGCCGGATTGAATCAAACCGAGCGCCAGGCGCTGGTGGCGAGTTTCGTCAAAAACAATGCCACTGGATACCCGTTCGTCGATTCCGGCAAGCTGACCTACCAGGCGACGGACAGCACGGCCGACGGAAATCAGTTTGTCGTGTCAATCCAGTACGATGCCAGCAACCTGCCGATCTGGAACCTGTTACCAAGCCTTGCGATGCCGCAAACCACGATCTCGCGCAGATCTACCATCAGGATTGGAGGCATTTGAAATGTCGCAGTTCTTGCTGAGGAGCATCGGGCGGATCGCTCGCTCGATGGTTGGCGACAAGAAGGCGAACTTTGCCGTCATGACGGCGCTGACAGCGCCATTCGCGCTGGGGCTGGCGGCCTTCGCTGTCGACGAAGGTTCGATCTACACGGAGCGCAGGGAGGCCCAGGCGATGACCGACCTGGCGGCGATCACCGCGGCGTCGAACATCAAAGATATGGAAGCCGCGGCGGTAACCACGCTCAGTGACAACCGAATGCCCGGCATCATTGTTCAAAAGCCAGGTCAGACAATCGTTCCCACGGTTGGCAAAACCGTCGTGTCGGTGACCGGCGGCCGATACTCAGCGGCGTCCTCCATTGGCGTCGACAAGCGCTTCGAAGCCGGTAAAGCGCCTTACAACGCCGTTCGCGTCACTCTGCAAAAAATCCCCGCCCGGTATTTCGCCAGTTCGCTCATCCCTACTCCGGTTGTCGGCACCGAAGCCATTGCCAGTGTGACCCCGCAAGCGATGTTCTCGGTCGGGTCCAGGCTCCTCAGCGTCAATGGCGGCATCCTCAACGCGCTTCTCAGCAAGTTGCTGGGCGCCAACATTTCGCTCAGCGTCATGGACTACAACGCGCTGATCTCGGCCGATGTAAACGTGCTTTCGTTCGTCGATGCCCTTGCCGTACAGTTGCAACTGACAGGTGTCAGCTATTCCGACGTGCTGGCGTCAAAAGCGACGGTAGGCCAGATCGCGACCGCCATGGCCAATGCGTCCGGGTCGGGCAGCGCCAGCAAACTTGTGCTGCAGACGATCGCGTCGAGGGCCACCAACACAGTCAAGATACCCCTCAGTCATCTTATCGATCTTGGCTCGATCGGTAAGCTCGGCCTCGGACAAAAGTCTCCCGGCTTTTCCGTCGACGCAAGCGCGATGGGCATGCTGGGTGCCGCCGCCTCGCTGGCCAATGGCTCAAACCAGGTCCAGGTCGATCTCGGCGCCACTATTCCGGGACTTACCGCCACCACACTCGCCATCGCCATCGGTGAGCCAATGCAATATTCACCCTGGCTGGCCGTCGGGGAAAAAGGCACCGTGGTGCGCACCGCGCAGACGCGCATCAAGCTGGTCACCACAGTTGGCATCGGCAATTCCAATCTCGGCGGCGGCATCAGTCTGCTGTCCGTCAACCTGCCTCTGCATGTCGAAGTCGCCTATGCGGAAGCCAAGCTAACCGACATCAGCTGCCCGACGGGCCGGCCGGATAGCATCAAGGTCTCGATCGCCGCGCAGCCTGGCGTGGCCTCGCTGCACCTTGCCACCAGCGACGCCGACAACAACCCATCGGCCTTCGCCGATTTCAGCAATCCGCAATCGTTCTCCGATGCCACGATTGCACAGGTAAGCGTAAAGCTTCTGCTGCTCACCCTCAATCTGCTCGATGTGAAGGGTTCGTCATCACTTGCCATCACCAACAACGATCCGACCGCATTGACGTTCGACAGCACCGATATCGCCAACAAGACGATAAAAACTGTCGCCACAAAAAACCTGACGCAATCACTCACGACATCGCTGGTCAGCGGCCTCTCGCTCTCGGTCAATGCACTGGGCCTCGGGCTGGACGTGACGGCCCTGCTCGGAACGGTTAAGCCGGCGGTGGTAACGGTTCTGAACGGCGTGACGGCGCCGGTCGACGAACTGGTCTATAACGTGCTTGCAGCTGTCGGCGTGCATGTCGGCGAGGCCGATGTGCGGGTTGTCGGCGCGACTTGCGGGCGCTCCGTGCTCGTTCAATGAGATAATGAAATAGAGCTCAGCCGATCCGGCCGAGGAAGCAGCCCAGCGGCGGCAGCGACAGAGTTCTTTCCTGCAAGACGCCGGCAGCACCGCCAAGGTCTATCGGCTCTATCGCTTCCAGATCCGGTGGCAATTGCCAGCCGGCCGGCTCGTCGGCGAAATTGAAGACACAGAGCAGCTTTTCGTCACCGCCTTCGCGAATGAAAGCAAGGACGTCGCCTTCGGCATCGAGGAACCGGATCGAGCCTCGAGCCAGCGCCGGATGCTGCTTGCGCAAGGCCAGCATCGCCCGGTAGCTCGCCAGGACGGAGGTTTGCTCGCCGTCCTGGACGTCGACCGCCTGGGCACGATGGCTTGCCGGGACCGGAAGCCACGGCTTGCCGGTCGAAAAGCCGGCATTGTCGGCGCCAGCCTCCCAGACCATCGGCGTTCGGCACCCATCCCGTCCCTTGATTGCCGGCCAGAAGCGGATGCCGAAGGGATCGCGCAAATCCTCGAACGCCAGTTCGGCCTCCTCCAGCCCGAGTTCTTCGCCCTGGTAGAGGCAGATCGATCCGCGCAGGCAGGAAAGCAGCACGATCGAGAATTTCGCCACCCTGTCCGGATCGCCGCCCGGCCTTGTCCATCGACTGACATGGCGCACGACATCGTGGTTGGAGAACGCCCAGCAAACCCAGCCGTCGAACACCGTACTCTCGAAGGCCTCGACACAGCCACGCACATGCGACGCCGAGAATTGCGGGCCGAGCAGGTCGAACGTGTAGGACATTTGGAGCTTGTCGCCACCGCCGGTATAGGCGGCGAGTGTCTGCAAGGAACGCGTTTCGTCGCCAATCTCGCCGACAGCGGCGCGGCCTTCATATTCGTCAAGCAAGGCCCGGAAGCGCCTGAGGAAAGCAAGGTTTTCCGGCTGGCTCTTGTCGAACAGATGCTCCTGATAGAGATAGGGGCTGGTTGCCGTATTGGTGCCGGCGACGCTTTCCGCCAAAGGCGGGTTGCTGCGCACCCAGCGGTCGTGGACGTAATAGTTGACCGTATCCAGCCGGAAACCGTCGACGCCGCGCTCGAGCCAGAACCGCACCGTTTCCAGCAAGGCGTCCTGCACCTTTGGGTTGTGGAAATTCAGGTCCGGCTGCGAGGCGAGGAAATTGTGCAGGTAATATTGCCTGCGCGTTGCGTCCCATTCCCAGGCCGGGCCGCCGAAAAGCGACAGCCAGTTGTTGGGGGCGGTGCCGTCGGGCTTCGCATCGGCCCAGACGTACCAGTCGGCCTTGGGGTTGTCGTGGCTCGTGCGGCTTTCGACGAACCATTCGTGCCGATCCGACGAATGCGACAAGACCTGATCGATGATCACCTTCAGGCCGAGCCGGTGCGCCTCTGCAATCAGTGCGTCGAAATCCTCTAATGTGCCGAACATCGGATCGACGGCGCAGTAATCCGAAACGTCGTAACCCATATCCGCCATTGGCGACTTGAAGAAAGGCGACAGCCAAACCGCGTCGACACCCAGCGATGCGACATGGGCCAGCCTCGAGGTGACGCCGCTGAGATCGCCGCTGCCGTCGCCTGTCGTGTCCTGGTAGGAGCGCGGGTAGATCTGGTAGATGACGCAGCCGCGCCACCATTCGGCATTGTCAGCCATCGTGGCTCTCCCCTGCGCCCACCCGCGCGGCCCCGCGTTCGATCATGAACATGACCGTTCGCCCAGGCACCGGCCGTGAGATGTCGCCAGTATCCGTTTCGATGGCAGGGCGCCAATGAAAACCCGCCCGTTCCGGCAGCGTGAACATGCAGGCCCGGCGGTCGCCATTGATGACCACCGCAAGGCGACTGTTCTCACCGCTCCCGAGAACCATGACCAGCCGGTGCCGCCTGGCATCGTGCCAGGCGGCCTCGTCGAGCGGCATGCCGGTTTCCGTCAGCCAGGCTACGTCTGGGATTTCCGAGCCCGCAGGCGGTTCTCCGGTCAGGAATGTTGTGTCCAAAAGCGCCGGCACGGCACGACGCATCTTGGCTAGCAGAACCGTGTACAGCTCCAGCGCCCGGTCGCGCCCGGCCCAGTCGAGCCAGGTGATGTCATTGTCCTGCGCGTAGGCGTTGTTGTTGCCGCGCTGCGTGCGGCCGAACTCGTCGCCGGCCGTCAGCATGATCGTGCCGCGCGAGGCAAAGAGCGTCGCCAGCAGCGCGCACTGGTCATCGAAACGGGCCGTAACGATTGACTGGTCGCCGGTCTCGCCCTCGAGGCCATTGTTCCAGGACAGGTTGTCGTCGTGGCCATCGCGGTTCTGTTCGCCATTGGCCTCATTGTGCTTGTGCTCATAGGCAACGATATCGGCCAGCGTCATGCCGTCATGCGCGGCGATGAAGTTGATGCTGCGGCTCGTTGTCTGGCCTGGTTTGGCAAAGACATCGGACGAACCGGCAAGCCGCGTCGCCAAGGCACCGATAATGCCGCCGTCGCCGCGCCAGAAACGGCGGATATCGTCACGGCATTTGTCGTTCCATTCGAGGAAGGGTGGCGGAAAATTGCCGAGCTGATAGCCATCCGGTCCGATATCCCAAGGCTCGGCGATCAGCACCCGGTCGCCAAGAACAGGATCTTTGCGAATGGCGTTCAGCAGCGGCGCATCGGCGTCGAAAACGCCGTCGACGCGGCCGAGGATCGGCGCCAGGTCGAAGCGGAATCCGTCGACACCGGCGCGCTGGACAAAGTGGCGAAGCGTGTCGAGGACCATTTCCCGGACGACCGGATGTTCGCAGGCGAGCGTATTGCCGGTTCCGGTGTCATTGACCAGAGCGCCGTCGGCCTCGTGCCGGTAATAGGCGCGATTGTCGAGCCCGCGCAGCGACAATGTCGGGCCGAGCCGGTCGCTTTCGCCGGTGTGGTTGAACACCAGGTCGAGAATGGTGCCGATGCCGGCCTCGCGCAGCGCGGCGACCGTTCCGCGCAACTCGGCCAGACCGCCGGGCGCCAGTCGCGGATCGAGCGCCATGAAGGTCACGGGATTATAACCCCAGGCGTTGCGCAGACCGAGCGGCGGTAAATGCCGTTCGTCGATCGATGCAGTCACCGGCATCAACTCAATGGCTGCCACGCCGAGTTTTTGCAGATGCTCGACAACGAGGGGGTGAGCGAGCGCTCCAATGGTGCCGCGTTGCTTCTCGGGAATGTCCTTATGCAGCTTTGTGAACGCGCGTACCGGCACTTCGTAGATGAGGCCGCCGGACCGAAACAGAGGCGGCAAGGCAGGCAAGGGTTCCGGCAAGGCGCCAGCAATGGCTTTCGGCATCAGCGGCGCCGTGTCGGCCCCCTCACCCCGGCGCGCGGCTAGCCGGCCGTCATAGGCATAGGGCCTGTCGATCTCGACGGCATAGGGATCGGCCAGCAGCTTGTCGGGATCGAACCAGAAACCGTGTTCCGGCGCGTAGTCGCCATCGGCACGGAACCCGTATCGGGTGCCAGCGGCGAGACCGGCAACAAAAAGTGCGTGGACGCCCTCGCCTTCCGACTGGAGTTCCAGCCGGTCGATTTCGCGGTTGCCGTGTTCGTCGAAAATCGAAACCCAGATGCGCCGAGCCAACGAGGACCATGCGGCGAAGCGGATGCCGCCCTCCCCGGCAAGCCCGCCAAATCGCGGACGATAGCCGGCGGATAGTCCCGACGACATCAGGTGATGACGCTCGGTTTGGCGCGGCCGGTATGGCGGCGAATCCCGGCAATGTCGTCGGCCGCCACGATCAGATCGGCAAGTGCCTCCTGGGTGTCGAGATCGTGGCGGTTCTTGTCCGGCTCGTAGCGCTCGACATAAAGCCGCAGCGTCGCGCCCGAGGTGCCGGTGCCGGACAGGCGGAAGACGACGCGTGAGCCGCCTTCGAACAACACCCTGATGCCCTGGTTCTTGCTGACCGAGCCGTCGACCGGATCGTGATAGGCGAAATCATCGGCGCTGGCGATCGTCATGCCGCGCACGCTGGTGCCAGGCAGCGAGCCGAGCTTGGCGCGCAGCTCGTCGACAAGCGCGTTGGCACGATCAATCTCGACCTCCTCGTAGTCGTGGCGCGAATAATAGTTACGGCCATAGGCCGCCCAATGCTGGGTGACGATCTGCTTGGCGCTTTCGCCGCGCACGGCAAGGATGTTGAGCCATAAAAGCACAGCCCACAGGCCGTCCTTTTCGCGGACATGGTTGGAGCCGGTCCCCGCACTCTCCTCGCCGCAGATCGTTGCCATGCCGGCATCGAGCAGATTGCCGAAAAATTTCCAGCCGGTCGGCGTCTCGTAGATGCCGATGCCGAGCTTTTCGGCGACCCGGTCGGCAGCACCGCTGGTCGGCATCGAGCGGGCGATGCCTTTCAGCCCAGCCTTGTAGCCCGGCGCCAGATGGGCGTTGGCGGCGAGCATCGCCACCGAATCAGACGGGGTGATGAAAATTCCCTTGCCGATAATCAGGTTGCGGTCGCCGTCGCCATCCGAGGCGGCGCCAAAGTCTGGCGCATCCGGCCCCATCATCTCGTCGTAGAGGTGTTTTGCATGCACCAGATTGGGATCGGGATGATGGCCGCCGAAATCCGGCAGCGGAATGAAATTGCGGGCGGTGCCGTTGGGCGCGCCGAGCCGGTTTTCGAGGATCTCCTTGGCGTAGGGGCCGGTCACCGCATGCATGGCGTCGAAGCGCATGCGGAAGCCCGACTTGAACAGCGCCCGCAATGCGTCGAAATCGAACAGGCTTTCCATCAGTTCGGCATAGTCGGCGACAGGATCGATGATTTCGACGGTCATGTCCCCCGTCTTGACCGTGCCGATCGTGTCGATGTCGACCTGCCCGATATCGGCGATCTTGAAGCTTGAAATCGCCTTGGTTTTTTCGAAGATCGCGTCGGTCAGCTTTTCCGGCGCTGGGCCGCCATTGCCGGCATTGTATTTGATGCCGAAATCCTCATGCGGGCCGCCCGGATTGTGGCTGGCCGACAGGATGATGCCGCCAAAGGTCTTGTATTTGCGGATGACATGCGAAGCGGCCGGCGTCGACAAGATGCCGCCCTGCCCGACCATCACCTTGCCGAAGCCGTTTGCCGCGGCCATGGCGATGGCCTTCTGGATGACCTCGCGGTTATAGAAGCGGCCGTCGCCGCCGATCACCAGGGTTTTGCCCTCGAACCCGTCCAGCGCATCGAAGATCGACTGGATGAAGTTCTCGGCATAGTGCTCCTGCTGGAACACGGGGACCTTTTTACGCAGCCCGGAGGTGCCGGGCTTCTGGTCGGGATAGGGTTTGGTGGCGACGGTGCGGATCATCAGTCAGGCAGCCCTTTTCGAAAGCAGCAAGCGATAGTGTTGGACATATTTTTCGGCGCTTTTGTCCCACGAAACGTCGGCCTTCATGCCTTGCCGCTGCATCGACGTCCACACTGCGGGATTGGCATGCGCCTCGACAAGGCGGCGGACGGCGTGCAGCAAGGCGCCGGCATTGGCGGGCGCAAACTGGAAACCGGTCGCAACGCCGGCAGAGATGGCGGCTTCGTTGGCATCGATGATCGTGTCGGCAAGGCCCCCGGTGCGCGCGACCACCGGCACGCAGCCATAGCGCAGGCCGTAAAGCTGTGTCAGCCCGCAAGGTTCGAAGCGCGATGGGATAATGATGGCGTCGCTGCCGCCCTGCATGGTGTGGGAGAGTCCCTCGTCATAGCCGACGACGACGCCGATGCGGCCGCGATGGCGGGCTGCGGCGGCAAGCAATGCGCCTTCGAGCCCGGCATCGCCGGAGCCGAGGATCGCCAGCCGCGCACCTCTTGCAACGATGCCGTCGACGGCCGCCGCCAATATGTCCATGCCCTTTTGCCAGGTCAAACGGCTGATGACGCAGACGATCGGGCTGTCATCGCGATCGAGGCTGAAGCGGTCCTCGACCGCGGCCTTGTTGGGCATCCGTGCCTTGAGCGTCTTTGCGGTGTAGTTGGAAACCAGATGCTTGTCGGTTTCCGGGTTCCATATCTCGGTATCGATGCCGTTGACGATGCCATGGAGATCGACGGAGCGCATGTTGATCAGGCCGTCGAGGCCCATGCCGAATTCGGGCAAGCGGATTTCCTGCGCATAGGTCGGGCTGACCGTGGTGATCGCCCACGCCGCCTGCAGGCCGGCCTTGAGGAAGCCGACGCCGCCGTAATATTCGACGCCGTCGAGCGCCATCGCCGCCGCCGGCAGGCCAAGCTCGCCAAAGATGCCGGCGCCGAACTGACCCTGGAAGGCGAGGTTGTGCACGGTGATCATCGACGGCGTGCCGACCGCCTTGCCGTAGCGCATGTAGGCGAGCGTCATTGCCGACTGCCAGTCATGGGCATGGACGATATCGGGCAGGTAGCCCGAGATTGCGCCGCCGGCAATATCACCGCCTACCTGGCTCAAGGCCGCGAACCGCCGCCAATTGTCCGGCCAGTCGGCGCCGGTCGCGTTGCCGTATGGGCCGCCGGGACGGTCGAAAAGATGCGGCGCGTCAAGCACGAACAGGTCGAGCCCGGCGATCTGGACGGCATGCACCGAGGCCTTGCCGCCCTGCAGCAACGGATATTGCTGAACCGGCTTTTTTTTCCTGAAGGCGCCCATCACCTGAGGATAGCCGGGGACGAGCGTGCGCATGATGACGCCCTTGCCGGCCAATGCCACGGGCAAGGCGCCGGTCACGTCGGCGAGCCCGCCCGTCTTGACCAGCGGAAAGATCTCGGGCGCCACCGACAGAACCTGCATGCACTACGATCCCAGCCTGTTGATCATGTCCTGCGTGACGAGGCAGATGCCTTTTTCCGAAACGCGGAAACGCTTGGCGTCGAGGACGGGATCCTCGCCGACCACCAGACCCTCCGGGATCCTGACGCCGTGATCGATGACCACGCGCTTCAGCCTGGCGTTGCGGCCGACATGGACGTCCGGCAGCATGACGACCTCCTCCAGCGTCGAATAGGAATTGATGCGGGCGCCGGTGAAGATCAGGCTTCGCTTCAGCGAAGCGCCCGAAACGATGCAATCGCCCGACACGAGAGACGACACGGCCGACCCGCGGCGGCCATCCTCGTCATGCACGAATTTTGCCGGCGGCTTCAACTCGGCATAGGTCCAGATCGGCCAATCGCGGTCGTAAAGGTCGAGTTCCGGCGTGATGTCGGTCAGGTCGATATTGGCCTCCCAATAGGCGTCGACCGTGCCGACGTCGCGCCAATAGGCCTCGTTCTCGGCGGTCGAGCGCACGCAGGATTTGGCAAAACGATGGGCGATCGCCTTTCCGTGCTCGACGATGTAGGGGATGATGTCCTTGCCGAAGTCGCGGCTCGAGCCGGGCTCCGCCGCATCGCGACGCAATTGCTCCATCAGGAATTTGGTCTTGAACACATAGATGCCCATCGAGGCGAGCGCGAAATCCGGTTTGTCGGGAATGCCCGGCGGATCGGCGGGCTTTTCGATGAAGGAGATAATGGTGTCCTTGGGATCGACATGCATGACGCCGAAGCCGGTGGCTTCCATGCGTGGCACTTCGAGGCAGCCGACGGTGACGTCGGCGCCGGCCTCGACATGCTGGCGCAGCATCATTTCGTAGTCCATCTTGTAGATGTGGTCGCCGGCCAGGATGACCATGTATTCCGGCCCGTAGGCCTCGATGATGTCGATGTTCTGGTAAACGGCGTCGGCGGTGCCCTCATACCATTGCGTTTCCGATACACGCTGGCTGGCAGGCAGGATGTCGAAACTCTCGTTGCGCTCGGGCCGCAGGAAGTTCCAGCCGCGCTGCAGATGGCGGATCAGCGAATGCGCCTTGTACTGGGTGGCGACGCCGAGGCGGCGGATACCGGAATTGAGCGCATTGGAGAGCGCGAAATCGATGATGCGGGTCTTGCCGCCAAAATAGACCGCCGGCTTGGCGCGGCGGTCGGTCAGTTCCTTGAGCCGGCTGCCACGGCCGCCGGCCAGCACATAAGCCATGGCGTCGCGTGCCAGCGGCTGTGTTCGTTTTATTTCAGCCATTCCTATCCTCCCAGGTTAGATGCTCCAGACATAGCTCAGTCCGGGACGAATTCGAGCATGATCGTCGACAGCGGCGGCAAAAGCATCGTCGCCGAAATGCCTCCTCCTTCCGCCTGAGCCTCGACGCCGCCGCTATTGCCCTTGCCGGAACCGCCATAATCCGTGGCATCGGTGTTGATGATCTCGCGCCATTTTCCGGCGTGCGGCAACGGCACGCGGTAATTGTCGCGCGGCACCGGCGTGAAGTTGGAAATGACCGCGATCGGGTTGCCGCCCGGCGCGCTGCGCAGCCAGGCAAATACTGAGTTCGCGCTGTCGTCGACGATCAGCCAGGAAAAGCCCTCCGGCTCGCAGTCGCGGGCATGCAGCGCGGGGCGCGAGCGGTAGAGATAGTTGAGATCGCGCACCGTCTGCCAGACGCCGCGGTGGAGCCGGAAATCGAGCAGGTTCCAGTCGAGCGCCCGCCCCTCGCTCCACTCGCGGCGCTGTGCGAACTCCTGGCCCATGAACAACAGCTTCTTGCCGGGATAACCCCACATGAACGCGTAATAGGCGCGCAGCGTCGCGAATTTCTGCCAGTCGTCGCCGGCCATCTTGTTGAGCAGCGTGCCCTTGCCGTGCACCACTTCGTCATGGGACAGCGGCAGCACGAAATTCTCGCTGAAGGCGTAGACCAGACCGAAGGTGATGTCGTTGTGGTGATGCTTGCGGAAGATCGGCTCCTTGGAGAAATACTCCAAAGTGTCATGCATGAAGCCCATGTTCCATTTAAAACCGAAGCCCAGTCCGCCTTCATGCACCGGCTGCGAGACTTTCGGCCACGAGGTCGATTCCTCGGCGATGGTCATCACACCTGGATGGTGGCCGTAGACCTCCTTGTTCATACGCTGCAGGAAGCTGACCGCTTCGAGGTTCTCCCGCCCGCCCTTCTCGTTGGGAATCCATTCACCGGCCTTGCGAGAATAATCGAGATAAAGCATCGAGGCGACCGCATCGACGCGCAGTCCGTCGACGTGATATTTCTCGGCCCAGAACAGCGCATTGTTGACCAGGAACGAAATCACTTCGCGGCGCCCAAAATTATAGATCGCGGTGTTCCAGTCGGGATGGAAGCCCTTGCGCGGATCGGCATGTTCGTAGAGCGCGGTACCGTCGAACTTTGCCAGACCGTGTTCGTCAACCGGGAAATGCGCCGGCACCCAGTCGAGGATGACGCCGATGCCTGCACGGTGGGCGCCGTCGACGAAGCGGGCAAAACCGTCCGGATCGCCAAAGCGGGCAGTCGGCGCATAAAGACCCGTCGTCTGGTAGCCCCAGGACGGGTCATAAGGGTGTTCGGAGATCGGCATGAATTCGATGTGGGTAAAACCGGTCTCGACCACGTAAGGGATCAGCCTGTCGGCGAGCTCATCCCACGACAGGAAGCTGCCGTCGTCGTGAAGCCGCCATGACCCGGCATGGACCTCGTAGATCGATACGGCCTCGCGCCTGTGGTCGGCATTGCGCCAGTAGTTCCGGTGCGCCTCGTCACCCCATTCATGCGCCGGCGGCAGTGCCGTCACCGAGGCGGTGGCCGGGCGCAGTTCGGACTTGAAGGCGAACGGATCGGCTTTGAGCGGCAATCTCACGCCATCCGGCCCGATGATTTCATACTTATATGGGCGGCCTGCGCCGATGTCGGGAATGAACAGCTCCCAGATGCCGGTGTCGCGGCGGACGCGCATGGTATGCCTGCGGCCGTCCCACTCGTTGAAGTCGCCGACCACCGAGACGCGCCTTGCATTGGGCGCCCACACCGCAAAATGCACACCCGATGCACCTTCATGGTCGATGAGATGGGCGCCGAGCTTGTCGAACAGCCTGAGATGCGACCCTTCGGCGATGTAATAATCGTCCATCGGGCCGAGCACGGGACCGAAGGAATATGGATCGGTCAGCCACCAGTCACCGCCGGAATTCCTGGCGTGATAGCGCAGCGGCTGGCGTTTGCGCAGCGACAGTTTGCCTTCGAAGAAACCGCGGTCGTCGCGTCTCGACAGCTCGCCGGCCTTCTTGCCGGTCAGCGTATAGGCGGTGACGAACTCGGCATGAGGGACGAAGCAGCGGGCGACAAAGCCCTTTCCCGCCTCATGCACGCCAAGCACGGCAAACGGATCGCCGTGCGTGCCGGCGACAATCGCCGCGACATCGCCGGCTGGCGCCAGTCCGTCCGGCCCGCTTGTCGCAACGGTCGCGCGCGGCTTGCTCATCAGGCAGTGACCCTCCCCGGGCACCAAGTGTATGTTTCTAGTGGAGTTTTGAATTCGACATTCGCATGCCGCCTAACCCTCCAAGGGATGCGAGGGTCAAATCCACTCCACTAGGACCACATTGTTCGTGGCCTCATGCAATCATATCAGGCGGGCACGTGCCATATGTCTTTCGCATATTGGCGGATCGTTCGATCGGACGAGAACCAGCCGACGCGCGCGACATTGCGGATGGCTCTGGCGTACCAGTCCGGGCTGTTGCGCCAGACGGCATCGACGTCGCGCTGGGTGGCGGCGTAGGCATCGAAATCCGCGGCGACCATGAACCAGTCGCTCTGGTAAAGACCGTTGATCAGGTCGCGATAACGGTCCGGATCGTCAGGTGAAAAGACTCCGGATGAAACCGCGGCCAGCGCCTGCGCCAATTCAGGCGATCCCTCGATCACAGCGCGCGGATCGTAACCATTGTTGCGTCGCTCGGCGACCTCATCGGTGGTCAGGCCGAAGATGAAGATATTGTCGTCGCCCACGCATTCCTTGATCTCGACATTGGCGCCGTCGAGCGTGCCGATGGTCAGCGCGCCGTTCAGCGCGAACTTCATGTTGCCGGTGCCGGACGCTTCCATGCCGGCGGTCGATATCTGCTCCGAAAGATCGGCGGCCGGAATCATGATCTCGGCAAGGCTGACATTGTAGTTCGGCACGAACACCACTTTCAGCAAGCCGCGCACCGCCGGGTCGCGGTTGATGACCCGGGCGACGTCATTGGCAAGTTTGATGATCAGCTTGGCGTTGTGATAGCTGGGCGCCGCCTTGCCGCCGAAGAATTTGACGCGAGGCATCCAGTCGCGCTCCGGATGCGAGCGGATCTGGTCGTAAAGCGCGACCGCTTCGAGAATGTTCAAGAGCTGGCGCTTGTATTCGTGGATGCGCTTGACCTGGATGTCGAACAGCGCCGATGGGTCGACCTTGATGCCGAGCCGGTCGGCAACGAGCTTGGCAAGCCTCGCCTTGTTCGCCCGTTTGACGGCGGCGAACTTGTCGCGGAAGGCGGCGTCCTCAGCGAAAGGATCAAGCCGCTTTATCTCGTCGATGTCCTCGAGGAAGCCGTCGCCAATCGCCTCTCGGGTGAGTGCAGTGAGGCCGGGATTGCACTGTATC
This sequence comes from Mesorhizobium sp. M0598, assembly GCF_040320865.1. Lineage (NCBI taxonomy): Bacteria > Pseudomonadati > Pseudomonadota > Alphaproteobacteria > Hyphomicrobiales > Phyllobacteriaceae > Mesorhizobium > Mesorhizobium sp. M0598. The sequence continues at coordinate 43,813 of NZ_JAMYQL010000014.1, forward strand.
AGCCAGCGCCGCGGTGTGATCCCGTTGGTCTTGTTGTTGATGCGATCCGGGTAGAGCCTGTGGAGGTCGGCAAACACCGTCTCCTTCATCAATTCCGTGTGCAGGGCAGAGACGCCGTTGATCGAGTGCGAGCCGACAAAGGCCAGATTGCCCATGCGCACGCGGCGATCGCCATTTTCCTGGATCAGCGAGATGCGGCTGATCTGCTCGTCCGAGAACTGGTCGGAGGCGCGCGCCTCGAGCAGCACTTCGGCGTTGATGGCGTAGACGATCTGCATGTGGCGCGGCAACAGCCGCTCGAACAGCGGCACCGGCCAGCTTTCCAGCGCTTCGGGAAGCAGCGTGTGGTTGGTGTAGCCGAAGGTGCGCTTGGTGATGCTCCAGGCCTGGTCGAAATCCATGCCGTGGACATCCATCAACAGGCGCATCAGCTCGGCTACGGCGATCGCCGGATGGGTGTCGTTGAGATGGATCGCCGCTTTGTCGGGCAGCGATTGCAGGTCGCCATACTGGCTGAGATGACGCTGGACGATGTCCTGCAGCGAGGCGGTGGAGAAGAAATACTCCTGCCTGAGCCGCAGCTCCTGGCCGGCCTTGTGGGAATCGGCCGGGTAAAGGACGCGCGACAACGCATCGGCCTTGTTGCTTTCGGCGAGCGCGCCGATGTGATCGCCGGCGTTGAATTTGTCGAGCAGGATCGGGTCGACCGGCATGCCGGACCACAGACGCAGCGTGTTGACGCGGTTGGCCCGCCAGCCGACAACCGGCGTATCATAGGCGACTGCCAGAACATGTTCGGTCGGCTTCCAGACGTGGCGCTCGAGCCGGCCGTCGTTCGACGTGACCGATTCCACCGAGCCGCCGAAGCCGACCTCGAAGGAGCGTTCGCGGCGCTCGAACTCCCAGGGATTGCCGTGATCGAGCCATGTCTCGGGCAGCTCCACCTGCCAGCCGTCATGGATCTCCTGCCGAAACATGCCGTTGGCGTAGCGGATGCCGTAGCCATGCGCGGGGATATTGACGGTCGCCATGCTTTCCATGAAGCAGGCGGCGAGCCGGCCCAGACCGCCATTGCCAAGGGCAGCGTCCGGTTCGAGCGTAGCAATGATGTCGAGGTCGACGCCAAGCGACGACAGCGCCTCGCGCATATTGTCCATCAGGCCGAGATTGGAGAAGGCATCGCGCATCAGGCGGCCGATGAGGAATTCCAGTGACAGGTAGTAGACGCGCTTTTCCTGCTGGGCGTAGGCCTCTTGGGTCGCCTGCATCCAGTGATCGACTATGCGGTCGCGTACAACCTTGATTGAGGCGGTGAGCCAATCGTACTGGGTTGCAACGTTGGTGCCCTTGCCGACCCTGTATTTGAGGGCTTGCAAGACTTCCTCGGCGAGCGTCTTGGGATCCGGGTTTTTGAGCGTGGGCAGAGGAGCTTCGGTTGTCATCGCGCGCGTCATGCTGCCTCTCGTGACGTTGCCAGGATCATGCGGCTTTCACCATCTCTGCCAATGCTAGTGCATCCCACCGGATGTTCAATCGATTCGGGTGATCGCAAGCCGGGTTGCCCTGCGGCAATTTGGCATTTGGAAACAGCGCGTTTGGGCCCTCGGCGATGGGCCTCAAGTTCTTGCTCAAGCCGCCAGCGCCGCTTCCGGCGGCACCTTGGCGCCGGTCATGAAGGCGACCGCGTCGGACATCGTATACTGCTTCGGATCGATGACGCACAGGCGACGGCCGAGCCGGTGAATGTGGATGCGGTCCGCCACCTCGAAAACATGCGGCATGTTGTGTGAAATCAGCACGATCGGCAGGCCTCGCTTCTTCACGTCGAGGATCAGTTCGAGGACGCGGCGGCTCTCCTTGACGCCGAGCGCGGCCGTCGGCTCATCCATGATCACCACCCGGCTGCCAAAGGCGGCGGCGCGCGCCACCGCCACGCCCTGACGCTGGCCGCCGGAAAGCGTTTCCACGGCCTGGCTGATGTTCTGGATGGTCATCAGGCCAAGCTCCGTGAGCTTGTCGCGGGCGCGCTTTTCCATCGCCGGGCGGTCGAGCATGCGCAGCCATTCGCCGAGGAACCCCGGCTTGCGGATCTCCCGGCCGAGGAACATGTTGTCGGCGATAGACAGCGCCGGCGACAGAGCCAGGTTCTGATAGACCGTCTCGATGCCGGCCTCCCGGGCCTCCATCGGCGACTTGAACGCAACGGGCTTGCCTTCAAGTCGTATCTCACCTTCGTCGGGCACGACCGCGCCGGAAATCGCCTTGATAAGCGACGACTTGCCGGCGCCGTTGTCGCCAATGACGGCAAGGATTTCGCCCGGATAGAGGTCGAAATCGGCGTTGTCGAGGGCGGTGACGCGGCCATAGCGCTTGACCAGACCGCGCGCGATGAGGATGGGTTCCTGGGTCATGGCTATGCCGAAACCTTTCTGATCCATTGATCGATCGCCACGGCGCCGATGATCAGCACGCCGGTGAGCAGCACCTTCCACTGCGGGTCGGCGCCCAGCATGTTGAGGCCCATCGAGACGACGCCGACGATCATGGCGCCGAACAGCGTGCCGAGGATCGAGCCGCGCCCGCCGAACAGAGAAATACCGCCGATCACCGTCGCGGTGATGGCCTGAAGATTGTAGTCGGTGACCGCGGCGGAAGGAGAGATCGAGCCATTGCGGCCGATGGAGACCCAGGCTGCGAAGGCGGCGATCAGCCCGGCAAGGGCATAGACGGTCATCAGCACCTTCTTCGTCTGGATGCCCGACAGTTTCGCAGCCTCCTGATCGTCGCCGACCGCGTAGACATGGCGGCCCCACGCGGTGTGGTTGAGCACGTACCAGAGGACCAACACGAGAACGACCATGGCAATGACGCCAAGCGTCAACACGGCCGTGCCGACCTTAAAGCTGAGGGCAAACAGGTGCAGCAGAGGCGCCTGGACGTCGACGTCGGTGTCGCGGATCGTCTCATTGGCCGAATAGATGAAATTGGTGGCCATGACGATGTTCCAGGTGCCGAGCGTCACGATGAAGGGCGGCAGCTTCATGTAGGCGACCAGCACACCGTTGAGCAGGCCGCATGCGCCACCGGCGAGAAGCCCGATCGCCACCGCGAGCACGGCCGGCATACCGTAGCTGACCGCGCAATTGCCCATGATCACAGCCGAAATCACCATGATCACGCCAATCGACAGGTCGATGCCGGCGGTCAGGATCACCAGCGTCTGCGCGGCGCCCAGAATGCCGACAATCGCGATCTGCTGAAGGATCAGCGTCAGCGTATAGGATGAAAAAAAACGCCCGCCGATGGTGATGCCAAAAATAATGATCGCCAGAACCAGCACGATGAGCGGCACCGCTGCCGGCGTGGAATGCAGGAAATGCTGGGCACGCTTGACGGCCGATTTATGCTCGTCGAACGCGGCGACGCTTGTGTCGCTGCTCGATAGAACTTTTTCGAATTCTTGTGCTTGAGCCATGTTTCCTCCCCTGGGCTTCGGCCAACCGCCGACGCCATCCACGCCTTCCGGTCTGCCGCCGGCACTATTTGCGTTTAGATCGGCACATCGTCCACCCGGAGCGGCCGGGGATCAAGCCCCGGCCGACCGCGATCTGTTGCCGGTCAGGCCAGGCTCAGCCCCAGCACTTGGCGAGGCCTTCCTTGGTGTCGATGGACTTCACACCGTTGGCGGGCTTGTCGGTGACTAGGTTGACGCCGGTATCGAAGAAGTTCTTGCCTTCGGTCGGCTTCGGCTTCGTCCCGTCCTTGGCGAAAGTGGCGATCGCCTCGATGCCGAGCGCCGCCATTTGGAGCGGATATTGCTGCGAGGTAGCGCCGATCACGCCTTCGGCCACCGATTTCACGCCGGGGCAGCCACCGTCGACCGAGACGATCAGCACCTGGCTTTCGAGACCGACGGCCTTGAGCGCCTGGTAGGCGCCGACAGCTGCGGGCTCGTTGATGGTGTGGATGACGTTGATGGTGTTATCCTTCTGCAGAAGGTTCTCCATCGCCTTGCGACCACCCTCTTCATTGCCGTTCGTCACGTCGTGGCCAACGATGCGCGGATCGTCCTCGTCGCCGATCTTGTTGGGGTCCTTCACGTCTATGCCGTAGCCCGTCATGAAACCCTGGTCGCGCAGCACATCCACCGTGGGCTGCGACGGCGTCAGGTCGAGGAAGCCGATCTTGGCATCCTTGGCCTTGTCGCCAAGCGTCGCGGCGGCCCATGCGCCGATCAGCTTGCCGGCTTCCAGATTGTCGGTCGCGAAGGTCGCGTCAGCCGCATCGATCGGATCAAGCGGGGTGTCGAGCGCGATCACCAACAGCCCGGCGTCCCGCGCTTTCTTCACGGTCGGCACGATGCCCTTGGTGTCGGACGCGGTGATGAGGATACCCTTGGCGCCGTCGGCGATACAGCTCTCGATTGCAGCCACCTGGCTCTCGCTGTCGCCGTCGATCTTGCCCGCGTAAGTCTTGAGATCGACGCCAAGCTCCTTGGCCTTGGCCGTCGCACCTTCCTTCATCTTGACGAAGAAGGGATTGGTGTCGGTCTTGGTGATCAAGCAGGCGCCGACCCCGGCGGCCGATGCCGTCGACGCAAAGGCCATCAGGCTCAGTCCGGCCGCGGCAAACACGGTGGATTTCAACAGTTTTGACGTGGTCACGATTTTCCTCCCATGGAACCATTTAGGATGCCGGCCAACCGGCATCTGCAGCGCGTCCGACGAAATCTCCCAGTGTCGACGCCGATCGCAAGAGACACCAGTCCGCCAGCACTGTCAATAATTAAATCACTCTTATTTATTATTGACAACGCAGGATTGTTCACTCACTCTAGACCAAAAGCATTGAGGGGAACCGACGGGAGGAACAGGGTGGAGACCGGCATTACGAGGCACGGTTCGCCCGATGCGGCCGAAAGCCGTCTGCACCGCGGCACCAATCAAAGCGGCATGCGGGACCACAATGAGCGGCTGGTGCTGTCGCTGGTGCGTCAGCACGGCAGCCTGGCCAAATCCGACATTGCGCGCATGACGGGCCTTTCGGCGCAGACGGTCTCGGTCATAATGCGCGAGCTGGAGGAGGACGACCTGCTCGTCCGCCAGGCGCCGTTGCGCGGCAAGATCGGCCAGCCTTCCATACCCATGGCGCTCAATCCCGACGGCGCCTATTTCATCGGCCTGAAGATCGGCCGCCGCAGCGCCGAACTGGTGCTGATCGATTTCCTCGGCAACGTACGCTCGATGCTGCAGCATTCCTACCGCTATCCGGCGCCGCGCGAGACGGTGGAATTCGTCACGAGCGGCATGAAGAAGATGCGCGGCGAACTCACCCCGGCGCAGGACAAACGCATCGCCGGGCTTGGCATCGCCATGCCGTTCGAACTGTGGAACTGGGCCGACACCGCCGGCGCGCCGCTCGAAATAATGGACGAATGGCGCCATCGCGATATTCGCGCCGACATCCAGGCGCAATGCGAATTTCCAGTCTATCTGCAGAACGATGCCACCTCGGCCTGCGGCGCGGAGCTCGTGTTCGGCCAGGCGGCGGGTGCGGCGCGCGATTTCGTCTATTTCTACATCGGCGCCTTTGCCGGCGGCGGCATCGTGCTGAACGGCCGGCTTTTTGGCGGCCCAACCGGCAATGCCGGCGCGCTGGGCTCGATGCCGGTGCCCGGGCCGGACGGCAAGCCGACGCAATTGATCGACGTGGCCTCGATCGCCACGCTGGAAAAGGCGCTCAACGCGCGTGGCGTCGAGGCGTCGCATCTGTGGACCTCGCCGCAGGACTGGGGCGAGATCGGCGCCGAGCTCGACGACTGGATCGCAAGCGCCTCGCAGGCGCTCGCCTATGCCATTGTTGCGGCGTCCTCCGTCATCGATTTCGAAGCCGCGGTGATCGACGGATGGATGCCGCTTGCCGTGCGCAGGCGGCTTGTTGATGCGGTCATCCAGGCAATCGGCAGGATCGACGGCGAAGGCCTGCGGCTTCCGACCGTTCGCGAGGGAACGGTCGGCATCCATGCGCGGGCGCTGGGTGGTGCCAGCCTGCCGCTATCGGAGCGCTTCCTCATCGGCTCGACCACGATTTCCCGGAGCTTCTGAGCATGCTGATCGGCATCCCGGCGCTGCTCGGCCCGGAGCTTCTGGCGATATTGCGCGCAATGGGCCATGGCGACGAGATCGCGCTGGTCGACGGCAACTACCCGGCCGAGCAACAGGCACAACGGTTGATCCGCGCCGACGGTCATCATCTCGTCCCCGTGCTCGATGCGGTATTGAGCGTATTGCCGGTCGACGACGCCGTGCCGCACGCGCTGTTTCGCGCCTCGGCCAAAGGCGATCCCCTGCTAGCCGATCCGGTTCACCATGAGATGGAAGCGATCTGCGCCAGGCGTGCGCCGGGCCGCACGGTGGTTGCGCTTGCCGGCGCCGACTTCTATGCACGGGTCAAGGCCGCGCACGCGATCGTCGCGACAAGCGAGCCGCGGCTTTATGCCAACATCATCATTCGCAAGGGCGTGATCTATCCGCCGGAAAGCAAAACTTCATGATTCTCTGCTGCGGCGAAGCCCTGATCGACATGCTGCCGCGCACCACGACGGAGGGCGAGCCGGCCTTTGCGCCCTATGTCGGCGGTGCCGTCTTCAACTCGGCCATTGCGCTCGGCCGGCTCGGAGCGCCGGCCGGCTTCTTCTCCGGCCTGTCGTCCGATCTGTTCGGCGGGCAGTTCAGGGAGGCGCTGGGGGCCAGCAAGGTCAGTTCCACCTATGCGCACACCTCGCCGCGTCCGACTACTCTCGCCTTCGTGCGGCTCAACAACGGCCAGGCGACCTACACCTTCTACGACGAGAACACCGCCGGGCGCATGCTGACCATCGAGGACTTGCCGGAACTCGGCAGCGAGATCGAGGCCATGCTGTTCGGCGCCATCAGCCTGATCTCGGAGCCGGCCGGGTCGGCCTATGAAGAGTTCATGCGACGCGAGCATGAGCGCCGCGTGATGATGCTCGACCCCAACATCCGGCCAAACTTCATTCCCGACAAGGCCAAGCACCTCAGGCGCATCCGCAACATGATGGCGATGGCCGACATCGTGAAACTGTCGGACGAGGATCTGAACTGGTTCGGCGAAGCCGGCTCGCATGAGGACGTAGTCCGCAACTGGCTGGACCGCGGTCCGAAGCTGATCGTCGTCACCCACGGCAGCGAGGGCGCGGTCGGTTACAGCAGCCAGCACCGGGTCACCGTCGTGCCGGACAAGATCGAGGTGGTCGATACGGTCGGCGCCGGCGACACATTCAATGCCGGCATTCTTGCCTCCTTGCACGAACAGGGTCTGCTCTCGAAGACGGCAATCTCCAGTTTGCCGGAAGGCGCCATCCAAAAGGCGCTGACGCTCGGCGCCAAGGCCGCGGCGGTGACGGTATCGCGGGCCGGCGCCAATCCGCCATGGCGGCATGAACTCGCTTGACCGGCTGGTGCGCAGCCCATGGACTGCTCACCGGCGATCACTTTATGTTTCGTCCAGCCTGGCGGGCGGGATGCGAAGCCCGTATCAGGCCGGCCGAAGCCCGGATTTCCCCGCGTTTAAGAGGGCAGATCGGAAATCAGAGGTAACAGGCTGCGACACTTGAGCAATTCAGGGTTTTGCCCTGCGGCTTTCTCGGCCGTGCCAAGTCTGCTACCAGCGGCCGGTTATCTGGCTAAAACCGTTTGAGGCCGACATGCAGTTTATCGATCTTGGCGCGCAGCGCGAACGCATCCGCGACAGGCTGAAAGCCGCAATCGACCGGGTTGTCGACGAAGGCCGCTATATTCTCGGACCTCAGGTCACCGAACTCGAAAACAAGCTCGCCGCCTATATCGGCACCAAGCATGTGGTCGCTTGCGCCAACGGCACCGATGCGCTGCTGCTGCCGCTGTTTGCCGCCGGCATCGGCCCGGGCGACGCGGTGTTCGTGCCGAGCTTCACCTTCGCCGCCACGGCCGAAGTGGTGGCGCTGACCAAGGCCGAACCGGTGTTCGTCGATGTCGATGCCGACAGCTACAATATCGACATCGCCAGCCTCGAGGCGGCAATCGCCATGATCAAGGCGGAGGGCCGGCTGAGGCCGAAGGCAATCATTCCCGTCGACCTGTTCGGCCTCGCCGCCGATTACGAGGCGATCATGGCCATCGCCGATCGCGAAGGCCTGATGGTCATCGAGGATGCGGCGCAGGCGACCGGCGGCTCGGCTCACGGCAAGATGTGCGGCTCGTTCGGCACCGTCGGCTCGACCAGCTTCTATCCGGCAAAGCCGCTCGGCTGCTATGGCGACGGCGGTGCGATGTTCACCAATGACGATGCGCTGGCCGAACAGCTGCGCTCGTTCGCCTTTCACGGAAAGGGCGAAACGCAATACGACAATGTCCGCGTCGGCATCAATTCACGGCTCGACACGCTGCAGGCGGCGATCCTGATAGAGAAGCTGGCCATTCTCGAAGACGAGATGGTGGTGCGGCAAGCGGTCGCCAATCGCTATGCCGAAGGTCTCGGCGATATCGTCAAGGCAGCGCGCAATCTGGACGGCGGCCGCTCGGCCTGGGCGCAATACGCCATCGAAACGCCGAAACGCGACGGGCTCAAGGCACATCTCGGTGAAAAGGGCATTCCGTCGGTCATCTACTATGTGAAACCGCTGCACAGCCAGATTGCCTATCGCGATTATCCGCGCACGCCGACCGGCCTTGCCGTTTCGGAAGAGCTGCCGAAGCGCATCCTGTGCCTGCCGATGCATCCCTATCTGAGCGAGGCTGACCAGGACCGGATCATCGAAACGATCCGTAACTATATCGGCTCGAATTCGGCGCATGTAGCGGCGGCATAAATTCGAAAGTTTCGAAGCGTGGTCGCGGAATACATCGACGAGTTCATCATGTTCTGCGCCGGGTTGTGGATGGCTGGCGTCGGCTTCGGATTTTTCTCGGACCCCTCTCAAGCTCGCCCGGGCCAACAGCAGGCATGGTGGACCAACTTTGGAACCCATTTTAAATGGATGGGGCCGCTGTTGATCCTCATCGCGATAGTGCTCGCGTTCGCGGCACCTTCCTAGATGCGGCGCCGGCAACAGGCTCGCCATTGACGGCATCGCTGATCAACAACGGACCGTTCACCTCAAACTGGGGCGGTCGGTTCCGATTTCGGGATGCTTTGCTCTGCGCCGAAGCATAGTCTGCACCTGTTTTCCCTCTAGGCTGGCTATTTTCATGAAGAAGATTGGTTTCCTCTCGTTCGGGCATTGGACGCCCTCGCCGCAATCGCAGACGCGGACGGCAGCCGACGCGCTTTTGCAGTCCGTCGAGCTGGCCGTCGCGGCCGAGGAATTGGGTGCGGACGGCGCGTATTTCCGCGTGCATCACTTCGCGCGCCAGCTCGCCTCGCCCTTCCCGCTGCTGGCAGCGGTTGGGGCGAAGACCAGCCGAATCGAGATCGGCACGGCGGTGATCGACATGCGCTATGAGAACCCGCTCTACATGGCCGAGGACGCCGGCGCCGCCGACCTAATCGCCGGAGGGCGTCTGCAGCTGGGCATCAGCCGCGGCTCGCCGGAGCAGGTGATCGAGGGATGGCGCTACTTCGGCTACGCCCCGCAAGAGGGCGAGAGCGATGCCGACATGGCCCGCAGACACACCGGAGTGCTGCTCGAAGTGTTGCTGGGCAAAGGCTTTGCGCAGCCCAACCCGCGGCCGATGTTTCCCAACCCGCCTGGCCTGCTTCGCGTCGAGCCGCACTCGGAGGGCCTGCGCGAGCGCATCTGGTGGGGCGCCGCCACAAACGCCACCGCCGAATGGGCGGCGAAGCTGGGGATGAACCTGCAGAGTTCCACGCTCAAATTCGACGAAGGCGGAAAGCCGTTTCACATCCAGCAGGCCGAACAGATCAGGGCTTTTCGTGAGGCCTGGAAGGCGGCCGGACACACGCGCGAGCCGCGGGTGTCGGTGAGCCGGAGCATTTTTGCGCTGGTCGACGATCGCGACCGGGCCTATTTCGGCGGCAACCAGAGCGGAGATCATTTCGGTTACATCGAGGCAGACAGACGCGCGGTGTTCGGCCGCTCCTATGCCGCCGAACCGGACGTCCTGATCGAGCAGCTAAAGGGCGACGAAGCCATCGCCGAGGCCGATACGCTGCTGCTTACCGTCCCCAACCAGCTCGGCGTCGACTACAATGCCCATGTCATCGAGGCGATCCTGACCCATGTCGCCCCTGGCTTGGGCTGGCGCTGACGCGCGACTTTGTTGGAAAAACCCACGGCGGTCGATACGATGCTCGCGTTCTAGCGGTCTCACGGCTGCTTCCCGTCGGCTCGTTTCAGCATCGCAAATGCGCGACTGATCCGTTGCAGCGCTGTGGCGTTGGCCAGCACTGCGTACAGCGCGAACCCACCCGCCAGAATCCAGGGCGAAGCCGCGCCCATGGCGGTCGCGACTCCGTCCGTGGCGAGCAGCACGCAAATGAAAACCAGTCGTTCCATCCGCTCGAAGAAATCCGGCCAACCGTGGTTTTCCACAGGGATTTCCAGCGCCGTCCGCGCCTTGGCGTAACTGGTCAGGATCCCGCCGGCGAACGCGAACATTGCGATCGCCCACAGATCGGCGACCCAGCCGATTGCCGCAAAGACGGCCAATTCCTGATAACGGTCGACGACGGCATCGAAATAGCCACCGGCCTTGGTGCTCATATTTGTCCGGCGGGCTACCGCACCGTCCAGCGCATCGAAGGTGAAGGCAAACGCCAGGCAAAGGCCAAAGGCAAGACTTGAATGGTGATAGACATAGGCGGCCGAGGACAAAGCGACGAGCACGAGCCCGCTAGCCGTAACCTGGTTCGGCGTCATGCCGATCCCGATCAGCGGAGAGGCGGCCTGCTCCCATAGCGGGTCGATGCGACTTTTCATGAGACCGGCGATCATGGCGGCTCCTCTGATGATGTCGTTTCACCGAGCTTTACCAGCAATTTGCGGGTTTGTTCCACCGTCGCTAACGTTCCAATTGGTCAAAGCGGGCCGAGACCGGGCTCAGCAACATTCTCAACTCGCCGCAACAGCGATTTCTTTCGACGAATGCGGCCGGCGGAATAAGGCGCTCGCCAAGCTGACGGAGCAAATCGGCCGGCGGTCTGGCGGCCGCACCCGAACGATGTGACTATGATTGCTTGCCATCCGTCGGAAGCCGGCCGAAACTCGATGAATAAATTTTCACCCAAGTTTGCCTACCTGCTCGCGACCTCTCTTGGCGCGGGATTATCTCCAATATGGCCGGGCACGGTCGGCGCAATGGTTGGAGTGGCGGTTGCCGCAGCTCTGATACCTGCATCGCCTTGGCTGACCGTGCTTGCCTATGCGGCCCTGTTCGCCGTTGGCGTATGGGCGTCATCGCATGTTATCTCCCGTACCGGGACGGAGGATCCGCAGATCGTCGTCATCGATGAGACCTTCGGCGCCGCCGCGACACTTTCCATGCTTCCGATCGACCCACTCTGGTGGGCAGCAGGCTTCCTTGCTTTCCGGTTTTTCGACGTCCTCAAGCCTTGGCCCATCCGTATCATGCATGACAAGGTAAGGGGTGGGGCCGGCATTATGCTGGACGACGCGGCCGCGGCTGTCGCCGCTGGGGCGTTGCTGCTCCTGCTGAACGGTTTGATTAACCATTTGCGGTAACGGCGACATTCGGTCTGCCAAGGCCACGGTGGTCCATCGGAGTTTAGCGCCACAAGGGAAGACCGGACCGATGCGAAGCCACAGGATCGCGGCCATTCCAGGCGATGGGATCGGCAAGGGAGTCGTAGCGGCCGGGCTTCGTGCGCTGGCCGTCTGCGCCCTGGCATCGCCCGCATTCCCGGCGACGACATCGGCGTGCCAGAACGCAGGAGGCATCCGCACTCGCCGCCGCTCACCGATGGTGTTCGTGTGCCTGCGTACGGAAACCAAACCCGTCAAGTGTTTCGATCAGCACCTGTACGCGATCAGGCACACCGTGCATTGACCGCCACGCGACAAAGCCGTCCGGCCTGACCAAGGCGGCACCGCCGCTTTCAACCCCGAGCGCGGAAGGCCACCGATGGTCCAAGTCAATCAGATCCCCATTGGCACCCAAGGCGTGGCAGGTCAGCGGCATACGGAGGCGTTGGCTTACGGCGTCAGCGGCCTGACACCATGCTTCGTCGGCGCAGAGGAGAAGAAGATCGCGATCGCACAAATCGAGACTCGAAATCCGCTGGCCGGCGCGCCCGACCGCGAAATGCGGTAAACGCGTGCCAGGGCGACCCGACAGCTCGGCGGATTTTTGGAACGGGTGATCGTCCGGTGTGGATTCCCGAGCCACGATGCCTGCAGTGTAGCGTTGGCCAAATACCACGTCGTAATCCTCGACGATCGCAACAGGAGGAGGCAACCGCTTCGACGGATCGTCGAACCATTTCTGTAGGCGGGCGAGCGCTTGCGCCAACGTAGCCTCGATGACCGGCCGGCGCTCCATGTCATAGCTATCCAGCAACGAGGGATCGGCATGCCCGCGTGCTACCATCGCAAGCTTCCAGGCAAGGTTATGGGCGTCGTGGATACCTGAATTGCCACCGAAAGCGCCTGTTGGGGGCATCACATGTGCGGCATCCCCCACAAGAAACGCGCGGCCTCGGCGGAATTGGCGCGCTGTGAGGGCGGCCACTTCCCAGGAGCGCGCATCGACAAGCCTCGTCGTGATGTCCGACCGGCCCGCACCTCGTATGATCAGTTCCCTGCACTTGGCTTCATCAAAATCCTGTGGTTTCTCGCCCTTTTCGGGAAAGTACTGGAGCGCCAGAAGCCATCGTCCACCCTCCCTGGGCGTGAAGGTCCCGTTGAGGTCCGTCACGAAGCACGACGTGAAGCGCTTGCCGCCTATCGTCGGAGGCATGTCCATGTCAAAGACTACATTCATCCAGTTCTGAAGGCCGCCTGCCCCGCTGCGGCTGATCTCCAGCCTCTCTCGCAGGGAACCGTTCGCACCGTCCGCGACGATCAGATAGTCGGCCGAGATGACCTCCTTTGCGTAAGTCGCGATATCGCGAATTTCCGCGCGGACGACGGTCTCGTCCTCATCGAAAGTCACCAACTCCGTGCTAAAACGCACGTCTGCACCGTTCCGCTCGGCGTAGCGGCGCAGAATCGGTTCCAGGACGTGCTGATTACACGTCGCCGGTTGCGTGGGGCTGAGGGCACTTGCATCCGGCCACGCCGGTCCGCCCCATTGAATCTCCGGATCGGCGAGATTCCTGGCGCGCGCAATAGCGCCTGCCCGCTGGTCCCCCGTCCGATTTGTACGAATCTCCTCCTCGAGGCCGAGGCTTCGGAAAATCTCCATGCTGCGCGGGGAGATGCCGGCAAACTTGTACTGGATTGACGTGTCGGGATGACGCTCGACGAGGACACACGTAATGTCGTTGTGAGCCAATAGGGCGGCCGCCGTCAGACCGTTCAGGCCGCCTCCGACGACGAGAACCGTGGTATTGGTCATCTCGGATCTCCTCTCATTGCTTTGACCACAAAAACATTTTGATTGATCAAATCATATGATTGGTCCAAGTATGTGTCAAGACTCGAAGGAGCGTGGAATGAGACCGAGCCAAGATCGCTTGCAGCACGCCACCGAGGCATGGCGCCTGATGTTTGATTTCCTGATCCGGTCCGCGCCGGACCGGTTGGAGATCCAGCGGAAATTGGGCCTGACGCCCAACGACTCCCGCGCCCTCTTCACCCTCGACAAAGACGCGGGCAAGCCGATCGGCGCATTGGCTGCTCAATGGCAGTGCGATCCATCGACGGCGACCTGGCTGGTCGACCGGCTTGAGCAGGCGGGGCTCGCCGCACGTGTTCCGTCGCCAAGCGATCGCCGTGTCAAACTTGTCAAGCTTACGGCCAAGGGTGCTGCAACCATTGAGGAATTGACAAGGGAATATCACAAGCCCCCTGCCGAGATGCTTGCGCTTACACGCGCGGATCTGGATCAGCTGGTCGGCCTGGTCAGAAAGTTACAGGCTGGCAAATCCGTGAGTTGATCCTATCCCGGAAAGGCACTGGCTAGGATCGGGTAGCGCCGCGTCACACTTTCCATGCTGCCGCTCGAGCCGCTCTGGTAATCGGCAGGTTCCTTGCTTTCCGGTTTTTTTGACGTGGTCAAACCTTGGCCCATACTATCGCGCATGAGAAGGTAAGGGATGGGTTCGGCATCATGCTGGACGACGCAGCGGCGGCCGTGGCCGCCGGGATGCTGCTGCTGCTGAAGAAGACCATTTGAACGTTGTCGCAATGGCGACGTCAGTCTGGTTGCGTCTCGACTTTCAGCATCACGCCTCTTCCAGTCTGCGTACACGAGCCCTGACCCCATTGCCGATGGCATCAGCGACTTCCGCAGGAAAATCCTTTGGGAGCGATGCAGAAACCAGTTCGACCGCCGCTAGCGCCTGTTGGCGCAGCTCATCAAAGATCGCCTTGACGGGTTTCGGACCGATCCCTGCTTTGGCGGCGGTCTGGATAAAATGGCGTGGCATGACGCTGTCGACGAGGTAGTGGCGTGTGTCACCAATGGCCATCGCCAGTTTCATTTTGTTGTGCTTGATCTGTCCCGCATCAAGGCTGGGCTGCGCTGAAATCACATCATAGAGCGGCGTTATGCGGAACCGGCCGCCGGGAGAAAGAAAGACGCTAAAATTCTTGGCGTGCCCATCTGTGGCGCCGAGAAGCCAAAAGGCAACCAGGGCTTTTAAAACCGCAGCTTGATCTACCTCCGGTTGGTCGCTTCCCTTCATCAAATTGAGGATAGCCGGAACGCCAGGCCCGCCGTCGGATTCGTATTTCAGTGACGGCGGCACAGAAAGGGCCTGGCAGCAGTCTTCCTGGGGCAAACGCAGGAGACGATTGTCACTGGTCCATCGGCGATCGAACCGCTCGACCGCGAGCACGTGATTGCCTTCGAACTCCTCGATTGCGACGACGGCGCTCGGGAGCCCTAGGGCGGTTGTCAGCTTGAGGCAGAAAAATTCGTTCTCGACACTGAAGGAAAGGTCGATGCCATTTGGCAACCGTCCAATCTGTGGTTTGAGGATGTGCGTCGTGGCAGTCGTCGCCAGCGGCTTGTACCAACGTCCTTGCCAGAACAAGAGCGCAGTCTTTTCCTGAGCGCCAGCGATCGAGATCCGGAAGTCCTCGTCCTCGCCAAGCCCAAGGGGAGCCGATGCCAGATTGCGGAGAAGATGAGCAATCTCGGTATCGTCAACGGGTTTGCCGTTGACAATACCAGCGGGGCCTGGCTCGGCACCATCCGGCAGGAATTGCAATGCGCCGACACAATCGCGTCCGACAGCGGCAAGCAGGTCGTAGGCGTCTATTCCTTGAGCATGAACACGCTCCGCCATACGGCGGCGAATGGGGACGTTGTCGGGCAGGAGATTGTCAAAGACAGCAATGACGGGCGAACCGATATAACGATCTTCACGCAGAGGCAGTGATAGCGAGACGGGCAGCGCGTGCTCCCAAGCAAGCCAGGACGGATCGTACTGAAAATCGATCGCGCCGCTGGATTGTCTATTCAGCCGCCCGACGAGACGGCTGTTCAAGAAGACATTCAGCGGGATGTGCCGCCGCGGACGAGCCATCAGAAGATGTCCTCGATCTCGGCCGGCTTTGCCTTGGTCCGAGGGCGGACGACGAATTCGAGGTCGAGCGCTGCGAGAATGTCGCAAAGCGTTCCGAGCTGGGTCCCAGGCGCGCCACTCTCGACGGCCGAGATGGTCGCCTGACGCAGCATCGTTTGGTCCCCGACATTGGTCTGGTTCAGGCGGAGCTTGCGACGCTGCCGGCGGACGGCATCTCCAATCTGCTTGGGTGTTCGGGCGATTTGGTCCACAGCGTACCTCTCTGGCCATGGTATTATACGCTCGCGCAGATAAATTTCAATATACGCTTTTCCGTATCAAACTCTGTATACTCGGAAGCGTATATGCAGCAAATATGGTCGGGCGTATGATCTTCGATCCGCATGGACCGTCATGGCCATGCTTTCAGCTTGTCCGGCCGCCGCCGGCCAATGTGACCGAAGCGAATAGTCGGCATGCTCATAAAGCTCCAAGGCAAAGTGAGGTCAGTCCTAGCAGACTGCGGCAACGGATCGGTTTTTCAAACGGATGTTGCGGCACTCACCCAATCGAGTCGTGCGGCAGGGACAAGGCCATAATTGTAAAAATTGATGCCGTCGACATCCGGCGCCGTCGCAGCTTTCACCTTGGCGGTGAGGATGTCGGGGCTTGCCATTTCCGGATAGAACAGCCGGTAGCCGGCGCCGAGGAAGTTTTCCACGCCAAGGGCTGCGCGTCCGGCCGCCATCAGGCTGGCGACATCGCCGGGCTGCATGTCGTAGGCACACAGGATCGCCCCGTCACAGACCTTGCCGAGCGCCGCGAGATCGCAGCCGCCAAGCCAACCGTCTTTCAAATCGATGATGACAACGCGGGTCGCCGGATTGGCCACATCGCGCAGTTCGGCGACCAGGCTGGTCACCGGTTCGAACCGCCACAGCAGGTAGCCATGGAGTTCCGGCCATGGCAAAAAAGTGTCGGGGCCGCTCCTCGGAAAGTCTGGAAAGCGCCGTTCGGGCACGGCGCGCTCGCAGGTCTCGACGATCCATTGCCCGACGAGCTTGCGCGCTACTTCGCCGTCAACGCCGGCCTCGGCCGCGCGCGCAAGGCAAGACGGACAGAAACAGATCGACAACAGAAAATCGTCTTCCGGCGTCAGCCCGACACCATCTTTCTCATGATGGTATTCGTGGGCGAAGCCCATGAAGGACGGGCTTTCAAGCTCGATCCGGTCCGGCCTGTAGCTGTGCGAGATATCGGCGATCAGCGCGCGGACATAAGCGCGTGCTTCCGGATGTGATGGGCAGAGATTGTAGTAGTTGGCATCGCCGAAGGCGTTGCGGGTTACGGCCTGCGGATGAAGCATGCCGAGCCGGGTGTTGTGCAAGCAGACCGTCCAGCACGAAACGCCGAGCCCGCCCACCTCGCGCCGGCGCACAAGGTCGCCAAGCACATCGCCGCCTTCCATGATCACGTCCGCCACCTTGGGCTGGATGGCAAGGTCGGCCCAGTGTGCCGCATCTGGCTTAAAATAGATGGTTCCGTCTTCCGGAAAATAGGCTTTCCGGCGCGGGCTGCGCGGCTGCAGGAACCGGCCAGCGTGATAGGAAGTCGCCAGACTGATCATGTTGAGCCCGGCACGCTTGACAAGATCGCGCTCGACCGTCTCCAAGCCCAGATCCTGGACATCCCAAGGATAGGTCCACATGGACAGTTGCATCCGGTTATCCTCAGTCTTGATCCCGATATTGGCGTATGGTCGGGAGGGCTTCTTATCAGTCGACCGGCTCGGCGACCTGCATGAGGCAGTCTCCCGCCTCGCACATCGTGTGCAGCCGCCGCGAAAGCACAATGCCGCTTTCGACAAAGTGCAGGGCTTGCTCGGCGAGGTCGAGCCGTTCGAGGTCGTGGTACCAGCCCGCCAGTTGGCCTGAAGTCACGCTGTCGCCCAGCCTGACTGCCGGCTCGAACCAACCACGGCTTGTGGCATAAAGGCCCTGACTGTGCCGAGACAACGAAAGAAGCCGCGTCGGCGCCGAAGGCCCGGTTGCGGGTGCAAGAACCGGCGCCTCAACCACTCCCAAGGCGGCCATCAGGGCGTCGAGTGCGCGGGCTGTAATCTCCATCGTATCGACCGTGACAGTGCCACCGCCGCCGAACTCTCCGCTGACGCCGATGGCGCCGGCCCGGCGCGCCGCACCCATGGAGGTCGGTGAGGCCTGGCCGTTGTCGGCCACGAACCCATATGGCATGCTGAGCGTCCGCATTAGCTCTACACCGCGCCGGTGCCGGTCGGGATCGGTATTGTGCTCGACAAGCGCGGTCGGCAGATGCTCCATCGAGGTGCCGCCAGAATGAATGTCGAAGATGACGTCGTGGCGGGGAAACAGTTCCATCTCCAGGAAATTGGCAAGCCGGCTTGTTGGCGTGCCTGACGGGTCGCCCGGAAAGGCGCGGTTGAGATTGCCGCCGTCGAGTGGCGAGCAGCGCTTTGCGGCGATCACCGCCGGCACGTTCGCCATCGGCAGGATGGTGACGCGACCCTTGATCCGCTTGGGATCGAGCCGGCGCACCAGCTTTGCGAGCGACAGCTCGCCTTCGTATTCGTCGCCGTGATTGCCGGCCATCAGAAGCACCGACGGGCCCTCGCCGTTGCGGACAAGGCAGATCGGGACCTTGACCTGGAAATAGGGCGAACGGTCGATCGAAAACGGAATGCTGAGATGGCCGAGTGTCTTGCCGTCCCGGTCGAAGTCGAGCGTATGGCTGAGGCCGGTGTGCATGGCGGCGGCTCAGACAGCTGCGATCGCAGTGACCTCTATGCGGAGGTCGGGATCGGCGAGACGCGCCTCGACACAGGCGCGCGCCGGCAGGCGCGCAGGATCCACCCAGGCATCGTAGATGCTGTTCATGGCATCGAAGTCGGCGATCTGCGGCAGGAAGATGTTGATCGCCACTAGCCTCGACTTGCTGCTGCCGGCCTCGACGAGGAGCGCCTCGACCTTGGAGAGTACGTCGCGCGTCTGACCCTCGATGCCGGCCTTGCGGTCGTCTGCCACCTGGCCTGCGATGTGCACGAGGCCGCCATAGACGACCGCCTGGGACATGCGGGAGCCGGACTGGAAGTACTTGATCATATCAGATCCTTTCGAGGTTCTCTTTTTTGGAAGTGGCCGCGATATCTGGTCAGCCGAAATAGGTGGGAAAGGCGTGGCGGACATACCCGTCCGCGTCGGCGCCGAAAATCACGCGATAGCGATCGAGACAGGTGCAGGGGTGCGAGATGCCGAATTCAACGACGTCACCAACGGCAATATCGTCGCCCGACGCAATTGTAAGGAAGGCGTGCTGGTCGTTGAGCTTGAACACCTCGGCACGCGCTTTCGGCAGCTGCTTGCCGGCACGAAAGATGGTCACGACCTTCGGAAAGCCCTGGTCGAACGACACGTCGCGCATGCCCATACCGCAGATAGCAAGGCTGGGCTCCGGCCGCGACAGTACCTCGGCCCACAGGCGCAAAGCCGGTTGGAAGGAATTTCGTGCGGAAGCACTGACGCCGCCGATCGCAAAACCGTCGCGGGCATCGAGTGCGCCGAGCGACCTGTCGTAGACGCCATGGTCGTGAAAGAAGATGGCGCCGCTGCGCAGCACCAACGTGGCATTGCCGTCCCTGGAGACGAGGGGCGAAAGCGCTGCGACCACCTTGTCGAAGTACACCGAGCCGCCGGCGGTGACGATCAGCGGGGTGTCGCCGCCGACGCGGGCGCGGAGCCGCAGGAACATATCGGCTGTTATTGCCAACAGGGCGGATATCGCCTCATCGGTGCGGCCAGGATCGGCTTGCGCCGCGGCACCTTCGTAGGCTGCGACGCCGGCGATCAGCAGCCGCCCTCCGGCTGCTACAATCGCGTCGGCGATCGCCTCGGCTTCGCCGGTGGTCCGGGCGCCTGCCCTCCCCACACCAAGTTCGACGAGCACGCGCAATGGCGGCAGCGTCGCATTGGCGCGCCAAGCTTCAGCAAGCGCATTCACTGCGTCGAAAGAGTCGGCAAAAACGTAGAACTCGGCGCTTGGCCAGGCGCCGACAAGGACAGCAAGTCGGTTCGCACCACCTGGTCCGCCGACCTCATTGGCGATGATCAGCCGAGAGAGCCCGGCTCTGAGCATCACTGTGGCCTGCCTTATGTCGGCGACGGTCGTGCCCCATGCTCCGGCCTCGATCAGCGACCGGGCAAGGTCAGGCGCCATCGGGGTCTTGGCATGCGGGGCGATCACGGCGCCCTGTTCTCGCGCATACCCCAGGAACAGGTCACGATTGGCGATGAAGGCCTCCTCGTCGAGGGTCAACACCGGCAACGACATACGTCCATGCGCTGGATGCCAGCGCTCAGATGCGACAAAGCTGCTGTCCAGCCCGAGGGTGCCAGGCGGCACGCCGCGGATACGATCGTCGAGCAGGAAATTTTCACGGGTCGCGAGCGACAGTACGGGTGAGTTTTCGGTCATCCGATGCTAGTCCTTTCGCTTTCGCAGGATGAAGTCCGGATCGATTTCCGATGCCGGCCACACCATGAGAGAGATACGTGCCAAAGCGTTACTGCGGACCGATCATCGATGCCCACCATCACCTTTGGGATCTCGGCCTCGGCCGCCATCCCTGGCTCACGCCCACGGCTGGCGAACGCGGCGGTCTGGGCGAGCTTGGCCCCTTGCGGCGAAACTACCTTCCTGAAGATTATTTGCGCGACGCCGGCCAGCACAGTGTCGTCGCCACCGTCCATGTTGAAGCCGGTTGGGCCGGGGATGACTGCGTCGGTGAAACGCGGTGGCTTGAAACCCTCGACAAGTCGCGCGGCGTGGCCGCCCGTTACGTCGTTCACGTACCTCTGGCGAACCGCCAAGCGCCGGCGCTGGTCCAGGCGCAGGCGGCATTCGACCGTGTCGTCGGCGTACGCGACATATTGAGCTGGGATCCGAATCCCGCCCGTCGTTTTGCCGCCCGCGACGGCATCATGGACGATCCGGCCTGGCGTGCCGGCCTGTCCCTGCTTGGGCGCCGCCGGCTGGTTTTCGACCTGATGGTGTTTCCGCGCCAGCTCACCGGCGCGGCGCGCCTCGCAGCGGCCTTTCCGGACCAGCTCTTTGTTCTCAACCATTGCGGCAGCCCGGTCGATCGCGATGCGGACGGGATGCGGGTGTGGCGCGAAGGGCTGCGGCTTTTGTCGGAGCGCGAGAACGTCGCTATCAAGATATCGGATCTGGTCGCCTACGATCATGATTGGACGCTCGACAGCCTAAGGTCGGTTGTCATGCATTGCATCGACTGTTTCGGTACGCGGCGCGCGATGTTCGGCAGCGACTTTCCGGTCGCCGGCCTGCATGCATCGTTCGATGCGGTGTATGACAGCTTCAAGGCCATTGCAGGAGAGCTTTCCGCGGACGAGCAGACGGCACTGTTCTACGGCAATGCACGGCGCATTTATCGACTGGACGATATGTCATCGGCGGGCCTGCTCTCTGCCTGAGAGAAGCAGCAGCCCCAGGATCAGCGACCCGAACAGGATACTGCGCCAGCCGGGGGATGCGTTGACCACGGTGATCAGCGCCGTGATCGTAACCAGCAGGATGGCGCCGGGGATGGTGCCGGCATAGGTGCCGAGCCCGCCGAGGATCGAGGTGCCGCCAAGCACCACGGCGGCAATCGAGGCGAGCAGATAAGGATCGCCGATACCGACATAGCCTTGTCCGTTCATGCCGAGGACCAACACACCGGCAAGTCCCGCACAGAAGCCGCTGATGCCGTAGACCGCCAGCGTGGTCGAGGCGACGGGAACCCCGGACAGCGCCGCGGCGAGCGGATTGGCGCCTATCGCGAATATCCGGGCGCCAAGGGATGTCGCATGCATCGTGGTCAGAACGATCACTGAAATGACCATCCACAAAAGCACGCCTGCCGGAATACCGACCGGCCGCGCATTGCCGAGCCAGCGGACCAGCGGGTTCTCGGCGGTCACGGCACTGCCGCCGGCGATGATGATCAGCAGACCTTGCAGGAATGTCGCCATCGCCAGTGTCATGATCATTGGATGAACGCGCAACAGCGCCACGCCCAGCCCGTTCACCAGACCGATTGCGCTCGTCAACGTGAGAACTGCAAGAACGGCGGTGAGCCCTGTCGGATCCGCCTGCCACGAAAGCAGCGGCAGGCTGACAGCGCTAACCGTGACGATCGCCGCGACGGAAAGGTCGATGCCGCCGGCAATCACCACGAAAGTTTGGCCCGCCGCGACCAGGCCGATCACCGCGCCCAATTCAACCAAATAGCGCAAATGCCCATAAGCGCCGAAGCCACGTGAAGCGAAGCTCGCCGCGATCCATACCGCCGCAACTATAGCGATCGTAAGGAAGGGCCGGCTGCGCAGAATCGTCAGTGCGCGCCTGCCGCTCACGCTGTCTTTCCGTCCTGTCATTGCTGCACCTTGCGGAATTGCGGGATGGCGACCGCCCCGATGATGATGAGGCCCTGGGCGACATATTGGGCGACCGGCGTGAAGCCGAGGAAGAACATGACACTGATCATCAGGCTGAGCAGCAGGCTGCCCGCAAGAGCGCCGCGCATGGTACCCTGGCCGCCCAGGAAACCGATGCCGCCGAGCACTGCGGCGGCAATGGAATTCAGCGTGAACGCCGTGCCGATGACTGGATCGCCCGAACCCGTTTGCGCGGCGATGAACAGGCCGGCGCCTGTGCAAAGCAGGCCGCTAATCGCGTAGGCGGCGATCCGGGCACCGTCGACCGGCACGCTGGAGCGGTAGGCGCCGACGGGATTTTCGCCTGCAGCATAGATGCTCAAACCAAGCGGCGTGGCGAGATAGAGTTTCCACAAAAGCACGATGAGTACCAGCAGCACGAATGCCGCCGGCGTGTTGCCGGCAAGCAGGTCCGACAGCCACTCGGGTATGGCGCCGCCCGGCCTCGGCAGGATGAGCAGCGCAGCGCCGCCGATAATGAAGGAGCCAGCGAGCGTCACCACGATTGCCGGCAACCGAAGTTTCACGACGATGAACCCGATCGCGGCACCCATGCCGAGACCGGTCAGCGCCACCGCAGCGGCACCGCCGGCTACGCCCAGCGGCCCAGTCATCGTCGTCGCAGCGATCACCGCGCCCAGGCTGACCATGGCGCCGACGGCCAGGCTTATGCCGCCGGTGAGCATGAGGATCGCCTGGGCCATGGCGACCAGCGCCAGCGGAAACCAGCTCTGGGTGAATTTGGCGAAACCGGACGCTGTCAAGAGGCCGGGAAACAGGGAACCGTAGGCAATGACGAACGCCAGGACCACAGCGAACAGGCTGCGCACGCCGACATTGCGGCGCAGCTGAACCGGCCAGTAGAGCGCGCCGGCTTGGCTTGAGGATGCAACCGCGCTCATGCCGCAACTTTCTGCTGTTCGGCGCCCATTGCGGCGGAAACGATGGCTTCCTCGCTCAGTGCCTCGCGCTCGAGCATGGCCACGATGCGGCCTTCGCGGACCACGCCGACGCGGTCGCAAAGGTGCACCAGTTCGGGTGTGTCGGAACTGAGCAGCACGATCGCCTTGCCGGCGGCGGCGAGTTTGCGAAGCATCATGTAGATCTCACGCTTGGTCTCGACATCGACGCCGCGCGTCGGGTCATTGAGGAGAAGCACAAGCGGCTCGTGTGGCATCCATTTCGCCAGCGCGACCTTCTGCTGGTTGCCACCTGAGAGTGCCTGCGCCGGGCGGTCGAGGTCGCCCTTGATGGCAAGCTGGGCGGCGAGACCCTTTGCCATATCGCGCTCGGCACGCCGGCTGCGCAGCTTCAGCGCCGGCAGCCTTGCGAAGGCGGGCAGCATCATATTGGTGATGATGGGATGGATCAGGTGCAAGCCTTCGCGCTTGCGGTCAGCCGGGACATAAGCGAGGCCGAGCGCATTGGCGTTCGGCACGCCGCGGGGCAAACCCGAAACACCGTTAACCGTCGCGGATACCGTCCTGGCGGGGATCGCGCCGTAGAGGCCAAGCAGCAGATCTTCCTGCCCCTGCCCGACCAGGCCGCCAATGCCAAGCACCTCGCCCGTCCTGATGTCGAGATCGACGTCGCGCATCAGGCCGGCCGAAAATTTACGAACCGAGATGGCGTCGGCCGGCGATGGCGAAGGCCGCCATCGTGGAAAGAGATCGCCGGGGTCGCGGCCGACCATCAGCCGTACCAGCCCGGCGGCATCGGTTCCTTCCAGCGAGCAGTCCGCCGTGCAGGTCCCGTCCTTGAGCACGGTGACATGCTGGCACAGCGTCATCACCTCGTTCAGTCGGTGTGAGATGTAGAGAATAGCGATGCCCTCGCCCCGAAGCCTCTCCAGCAGGTCGGTGAGGATTTTTGTCTCAGTTGCCGATAGCGATGAGGTGGGTTCGTCGAGAATGAGCACGCGCGGCCGGCGGTAAAGCGCCTTGGCGATCTCCACCATCTGCCGGCGGCCGAGGGACAGGTGCCCCACCGGCGTAGACAGCGGTTCGTAAAGCCCGACAAGATCGCATGCGGCTTTGGCCCGGACGGCAAGCTCGTTGTAGTCGATCAAGCCGAACCGTTTGGGATAGGCACCGAGCCCGATGTTTTCGGCAATGGACAAGCTGGCCGTCAGGCTCAGTTCCTGCTGGACAACAGCGATCCCGGCCTGTCGCGCATTAGCGGGGGTCATGCGCGAGACCGGGCGCCCATCGACCTCGATCGCCCCGCCGTCCGGGCGCAAGGCGCCGGACAAAAGGTTGATCAGTGTCGACTTACCTGCGCCGTTCTCGCCCAGCAGCGCATGCACGCGGCCCGGCTGGAGAGCGATGGAAACGTTGCGCAGAACGGGGTTGCCGAAGAAGGACTTCGACACCCCCCGCGCGGCGAGAAGCGGAGCCGTGGTTGTCAATGCTACAACCCTTCAGGCTTATTTCTGGGCCAGCAGCTTCTTAAATAGATCCTCATCATACGGCGAATAGATATACCCGTCAGCCGGGAAATCCTTCGCCCGGGCGAGGTATTCGTCGATGTTGGAATTGTCGATCACCGGCAACGGGATCTTGACGAAAGCCGGCACATCCTCGCCTTCCAGTGCCTGGACGGCGGTGTAGGTGGCGAAGGCGCCGAGCCAGTTCGGCTGCATCGTCGCCCAGCTCTTCAGGCCCTTTTCCTTCCACAGTTCGAGGAACTGGCGCGCATTCTCGCCGGTGATCGGCACCTGGTCGCGGCCCTGCTTGTCGAGCGCGAGCACGGCGCCCGCCGACAACGCGCCGCCCAGCGACAGGATGCCATCGATTTCGGGGTTGGCGAAAAGCAGGCTGGTGACGGCCTCCTGGGCGGGCGCGACATTGTAGGGCGTGTTCGTCTCGGCAAGCACCTTCACATCGGGATGGGCCTTAAGCTCGGCATCGGCGCCTTTGCGCCGGTCGTCGCTGACCGAAACGCCGGCTGGGCCATTGAGGATGAGGATCTTGCCCTTGCCGCCGATGGCGTCGATCAAGAACTTGGCCGCCTGATCGCCCCACTGTGAGGAATCGGTGTTGACCTTGGCGGTCACCTGGTCGGTATCGACGAGGCTGTCGAAGTTGATGATGGCGATGCCCTTGGCGCAGGCGTCCGCCAGCACGCGCGCCGGCGCGGTCGACGAACCAGCGATCAAGATGATGGCATCGACATCGGAATCGATCATCGACTGGATCTGCTGAATCTGGACGTTGGCGTCGCCCTGGGCATCGGTCACGACGAGCTTGTCGACCAAGCCTTGCTTCTTCAAAGTCTCGACTTCGGCTTCTATCGTGCCCTGTGTCTGCTTCATCCAGGTCGGCACTGAATAGATATTGGCCCAGCCGATCGTATATGGTGCTTTGCGATCGCCCTTGATGCATTTAGCGGCGGCGTTGGCTTGCGAACCGGCGCCGAGGCTGAGGAGAAGGCCGAGGCAAAGGGCACTGGCGGATGCGAAAAACGATGATTTCGTCATGATTGTTCCCTTCTGAAGTTATGCTTGGACGTGCGGGGTCGGGACGAGAAAACCCGCCGGTTGCCGCATCGGAAACCGCCCGTTTTTCTCGTCAGGACTTACTGCGCTTGGCTCGTTATTGTCCGATATTTCAGACAATAGGCCTATATATCGGACAAATGGGATGCTAGACTGAGCCTTGACATCTTTCAAGCGTCTTGAGACGAGGGCCGAATGATTTTTGCGCGGGTGCGGCCTACATGAGCGATGGCGTCACTGGTCTAATTGAAACGGAAGCCGGCGCCGAGCCGCGCAATGGCGAACGGCGTCGCGGGATCGACCGCGTCATCATGCTACTCGAGGCCCTTCTGCGGCACCGCGCGCCGATGCGCGTCGGCGACATCGCCAAGATGATCGGCGCGCCGCGTTCAACCACTTATGAAATCGTCAACAGCCTGCTGGAAGCCGAAATGCTCGAGAACGTCGGAACGGAAGGCTATGTCTATTTCGGAAAGGCGATGCATCTGTTCGGCTGGGCCTACTCACATCATAATGCCCATTACCGGCGCATCATCGAAACCCTGGACAGACTAGGCGCGGAGACGGGCGAGACCGTCCAACTGTGCGGCCTGCGCGGGACCAAATATGTCGTCCTTGATTGCCGGGACTCGCCTGGCCCGTTCCGGATTTCAAGCGATGTCGGAGTCGAGGTGCCGATACCGTGGACGGCGTCCGGAAGGCTGCTGCTCGGCCATATGAGCGAACAGGAAATACGGGACTTCATTCCGCCTGGCGACTACACGCTTCCCGACGGCCGCGTCATTGCGCCAGCCGAGTTCTTCGGCGATGTCGCTCTGGCGCGCCAGCAAGGTTTCAGCGAGACGGCTGCTCTGGCCGACCGCTTCACGTGGTGCATGGCCGCGCCCATCCGCGACGGCAACGGGGCCATCAACAAGACGCTTTGCTTCGTGTTGCCCGTCGACACACCGGAAGCGCGGCGCAGCGAATTGCTTGCCCTGCTATGCGAGCGCGCCCGTGGGTTGTCGTTGGCGGGAAGCTAGTAAAAAATCGGCACGCGAAGATCCGGGATTAGGCTCCGTTCGTTCAGCCGCAGCAGCGAAGCCGGAACTGGTACTCCGGTGAGTATGGCAAAGGCGGCAGCGCGCTCCTGCTACCAGATCTTCTAATTTAGTACGGGTCGCCCGACAACATTGACCTCCTAATGAGTATCTTCAGTCGGGCGAGGTCGCGACGGATGCGAGGTCCAGAATCCGGCGGCAAAGGGTAGCTATCCTCGCGTCCGCCCTGCAGTCGAAGTGATTCGGAGCCGTTGGATCAGGCAAGCTCCGACTTGAGCACGATCATTGCAAGCTCGCGCCAAGTTCGAAATTAATCCAAGACAGCGCTCGTGCATCCACGTCCGTGATCAGCATATGGCCCGGCGAGACTGTGATGGAGATCGCGAGTTCGGCACGAGCAAGAGCGTCTTGGGCGGTCAGGCTGCTCGCCCAGAATACAGGGATCTCCCCGTCCAAGACTTCGACAGCATCACCCCAGTCGGGAGCCATCAAATTTCGGATGCCGACCGTCGTGGGCTCTCCGACATGGATGGGAGACCCGTGCGCATGCGGAAAGCGCGCGGTGAGCACGCGAACCTTGTCGACTTCGCTATGCCGTATCGGACGCATGGAGACGACCATTTCGCCACCGAACGGTCCGACTTGGGACGTCTCGATCTTGGTGCGGAACTTGGGGGCGGTTTTTCCACGGCCGATACGCCGGAGTTTCACGCCTCGTTCGACAAGTGCGGCCTCGACGGTGAGCGAACTGCCGAGCGCGAAGGCCGCAAAGTCATCTCGCCACAGGTCGATGATGTCTGTGGTCTGGCGGATCATCTCGCCGAAGTGATAGATGCTGTACTGTGGTGCATCGGTCCGGATATCGATATCGCCCAGCGCAGGCAGAAATGGGCTGCCCGCACGGCTCACACCGACCAAAGGGCAGGGTTTCGGATTGCGGACACAAAACTGATAGAAATCGGCGGCAAAGCTGCGCGGCACAATCACGACGTTGGCCTGGAGCTTGCCGCGCGCAAGCCCTCCTGTATGCCCTTCATAGGCACCCATCCTGACGAGTCTGCGCAATCTGCCTGCATCGACCATTCGCAAATCCTCGTAGATCGGTAAAGTGATCGGGCGAGCCATGGCTTCCAACGGATGCGCGTTTCAACGACACGTCGAGAGCGCGTAAGATCATCGGCAGGTCTGCCGCTTGTCAAATCATCAGAATCTTTCCTCATTGATAAATCGTATTTATTGGCCGGCGAAGGATGGCGCTTTTTATTAGCTTTTGCTCATATTTATTCTCATTGACACTCGCGGCAGCCGATCGCTTCTATCTGTCGGCTTGCCTCATGCAGGAAACCAAGATCGCGGTTCATGTAGAAGAGCAGGAAAGCCGCATAGAGTACAAAGACGAGACTGAACACCAGCGTCTTCACGATCAGCGACAGTGCAAAAACATTCAGGTGCGGAGAGGCCCGCGCCAGGAAAGCCAGCACAATGTCGGACAGGAGCATGCTGATGATGAGCGGGAAAACGAGGGTCAGCGCCATCGCGATGATGCGATTCAGCAGACGCAGAAATATTCCCGCAGCATCCTTGCTGAATACAGGCAGAAGACTGTCGATCGGCCACAGGCCGTAGCTCTCGTAGAGACTGGTCAGGGAAAGCTGCAGGCCGCCGGCAGCCAGGTAGATTGTGACCATGATGACCGCGAGCAAGGTGCCGGTAGCACTCGTCTCGTGCGTCATCATAGGGTCGATCAGCGTCCCCATCGTAGAGCCCCGCTGCAGGTCGAGGATGTCACCGGCAGCCTCTGCTGCCCAGAACGGTATCCCCATACACAGCCCGAGCGTTACACCGACCACAACCTCCTTGAGAATGTAGGCTGCGATCATCGTGGTCGTGATGTCGCTGTTCGTCAGCTTGCTCACGACCATTGGAAAGATTGGAACTGCCAGCGCCAATGCCACGCCATTGCGCAGAAGCCCTGATAGCGGCACACGCGAAAACAGCGGCATCAGAAGCATGAAACCACCCACGCGTGCGAGCGCGAAAGCGCCTGCCAAGAGATAGACCTGAAGGTCTTTGACAGACGCGAAGAGTGGTTCGACCGGCACCTGCGTGCCTCAACGTGTGACGACGGGGAATTCGTCCAGAGCCGTCGATGCCTGCTGCGCGATCTGCTGGCCAAGCACAGGACCTAAGACGATGATGACCAGCAGGATCACGACAAGCTTGATCGTCTGCGGCAGCGACTGGTCCTGAATCTGTGTCAGCGCCTGGGCAAGGCCGACGAGGATGCCGACCGCCAGTGCCGCAATGATCGCTGGGCTGGACGCGAACAGCACCGTCAAAAGCGCGCTTTGGACCTTCGCCAGGATGAAGTCATTGTTCATGCGCACCCGCCATGTCGTCAGCCGTAACTCAGGATCAGGCCATGCATCAGGCGCGACCAGCCATCTATGGCGACGAAAAGGAACAGTTTCAGGGGAATCGAAATAAGGACCGGCGAGACCATGATCATGCCGAGCGTCATCAGGATATTGGCGACAACGATGTCGATGATGAGGAAAGGAAGGTAAAGCAGGAAACCGATCTCGAAGGCTCGGGTAAGCTCGGACGCAACAAAGGCCGGAACAAGGATCGAGAGATCGTCGTCCTTCAGGTTCTGCCGCGCCTGTTCCGGCCAAAGGCGGCTCGTTCCATCGAGAAAAAACTGCCGCTCCTGCGGCTGAGTGAATTTCATAAGGTGTCGCTGCAGTGGTTCCCTGACCAGTTGCGCTGCCCTGGCGAGGTCATCGGTCGTCTGGAACTGAACTTGCCCTTCTTGAAGTCGGCCAGACATCTCGCTCAGCAACGGTGTCGTGACATAGACGGTGAGCACAAGCGCTATGCCGTACAGCACCAGATTGGGTGGCATCTGCTGGACGCCGAGTGCATTGCGGATGAGAAACAGCACGACCGAAATCTTCAAGAACCCCGTCATCGTGACCACCGCCAGAGGCAGCAACCCGACGAAGCCGACGGCGATCAGAATACCAAGGAGATTGGGCGAATTCTCAAGCATTATCGAACATACGAAGGATCCGCACGCCCAGGCTTTCCCCAATCCGCACGATCTCGCCACTGCCAACACGTTTACCGCTGGCGATGATGTCGACAATCGCCTCCGTTACATCGGCGAGCGGAACGATGGCGCCGGGCGCAAGCTGCCTCACCTCTCCGAGAGGCATTGCCGTGCGGCCGATTTCGAAAGCGAGTACAACCGGCAACTCGTCCAGAGTTGACTCTTCCAAGGTCTGGCCAACTGACGGCGGCGAGTTCTGATTCATGGTCCACTCCCAATTGGATCCGGCGACGGGGGTCGGCGCGGCAAGCAATTGCGGCCCGGCGGCAGTCAGGGCCACCGATGCATAAAGGTGCTCGGCAATGATGAGTGCCGCGTTGCGTTCTTCCGCCTCATTCCTGAAAAGCACCACGTCGCCAGCCTGGAGGCTTTTCAGCTCGCCAAGGGTTACTTTGAGTGCGCCACGCCGAAGGCAGATCGGCAAAGGAAATTCGGCCGGGATCGGCGGTCTGGCCTTAGCGATCTCGTCAAAAAGACGGCCGATCCGAACCGCCAGGCTGGCGTCACTCGTGTTCAAGACGCAGTCAATCGTCTCCTGGCTGTCGGTCAGGACAAAAGCCAACGGGGTCTCGCCCGAAACCGAAACTGCTTCTGTTTGTGTGACCGAGGTGAGCGCGATAGTGTCGCCCAGCTTGGCCTCAATCCATTCGAGATCCTCTTCAAACGCGGATTCCAGCAGCAGTGCGGCGTGGGCGGGGGCCAGCCGCTTCATGTCGACCAGTTCGTCTGCCCTGGCGAAGCCTCTTTCGACCACGGAAAGCGGCAGGCGCAATTTGCCCATCGTGTCTCCGACGGAGAACGCAATGGTGTACCACCGCTGGCCCGCAGGGTTCGGCGCCGGCCAGACGGCGGCAATCGGCACCGCCCTGCCCGCGATCGTGATTTCCGCGTGCGCGCGCCGGCGGTAGAAGGCGTTCAATGCCTCAACGTCGACAGACGCAACAGAGTTCAGCACCAGCCGCTCGCCAACGCTCGACCGTGAGGCTTTGCGTTTTGCCGGCTTTACCTGCGCTCTCGTTTTTCCCGACGCAAAGGCTTGGGGCATCACATCCATATTCACGATCACAAAATGGGCTATGTGGGCAGGCGCGTTGGACCGCGCTCTTCTTCCTCGGAAAGCTCGGCAAGCGCCAGGCAACGTCGTGCGGTGCGGTTGATCAGATGCTCCAATACCCCGTCCAGCTTCGTCAGAGCTTTCATGGCCTCACGATGATCATTGCGAGCTGCCGACAGTTCCGCTTGCCGTTGCTGCTCGGCGACGCCGGCCATCTTCTCGTTTTCACGCAATTGCTCGGTTTTTCTGGCGGCGATTTCAAACCGGCCCTGTAGCTGGTGAAGGCTGGCAGCTTTTATCGGATGCCCAATAAGCGAGCCGAACGCTGCATATTCGGCATCGACCGTGCGCTGCAGGTGCTCCGTGACCGCACTGGCCGCCTGCCGACCCTCCCTCGCGGCCCGGTCCAAAGCGGCGTGCCGTTTGATCACCTCTTCCCTTGCACGGTCCTCACGGCGGCGTCTGAGCTCGCGTAATCGAGTGATCATCTCACGATCTTTCACCGACGATCTCCCGCATGAGTTGGCGTGTCCTCTCCAGGCACTCATGAGTGGCGGACGCCTGACGCAGAAAGGCGTTGATGACATCGATCTTCGCCACTGCCTCGTCCGCCACGGGATCGCTGCCTTTTTCGTATTCACCGACGCGCAGGAGAAGCTCGATGTCAGCGTAGCGGGCAAGCAGTTCACGCAGGTGGCCGGCGTCGGACCGATGTTCCGGCGCCACAACCGCATCCATGAGGCGGCTTCGGCTGCGCAGGACATCAATGGCCGGGAAATGGTTGCGCTGCGCAAGCTCGCTCGACAAGAAGACGTGGCCATCAAGGAGGGCCTGAACTTCCTCGGCGACAGGGTCCAGCGTACCGTCGCCTTCAAGAAGAACGCTGTAGAGGCTGGTGATGGATCCGACGCGACCCGTGCCTGACCGCTCGAGCAGACGGGGCAAGACCGCAAACAGCGAAGACGGAAAGCCGCGACGCGTCGGCGGCTCGCCCGCGGCCAGGCCAATCTCTCGGTGCGCACGGGCAAACCGGGTTAGGTTGTCCATTGCAAGCAACACATGTTTGCCCTGGTCGCGAAAATATTCGGCAATGCTGGTCGCCACATAGGCAGCCTTGACACGCTCAATGGCGGGACGGTCGGAGGTCGCAACAACGACAATGGCCCTCGCCCTGCCCTCGGGCCCGAGCTGTTGTTCGAGGAATTCGCGTACCTCACGTCCGCGCTCTCCAACAAGGGCGACCACCGCGACATCGGCATCGGTGCCGCTGACGATATCGGAAAGCAGGATCGACTTTCCCACGCCCGGTTCGCCAAAGATTCCGACGCGCTGGCCGCGCGCGCAGGTGAGCAGCGCATCGAGCGCGCGTATTCCGAGTTGGATCGGCTGGGAAATCAAGCCGCGCTCCAGCGGAGATGGCGGATAGGCATTGACCGGATAGCTGCCGGCGATGCCGTCCGGCGAAAGCGGCTTGCCGTCCAATGGCTCGCCAAGCGCGCTGATCACGCGACCAAGAAGGCTGGGGCCGACGGGCACCTGCTGGTCTTTTCCGGTCGCCACGACCTCAGTCAGGTTTGAAAGACCGGCCAAATCGCCCAGCGGAACAAGGATCGCCATTTCGTCCATGAGGCCGACGACTTCCGCCTTGGTCACCCTTCCGGTCCTAGGGTCGACGAGTTCGCATATCTCGCCGATACGGGCCTCCTCCACAGTCGCATGAATGACGGTGCCGGCGACACGCCGTACACGCCCCTTCCTGGGCCGGCCGGTATCGTCGCGCAGGCCCGAACGCAAATTCGGAATGATGGAGGCCAGACGGCTTTCGATATCAGCGGCGGGCGCGGTCATCGGACCTCCGTCTTCGGCGCAATCGCGGCAGCTATGGCTTTGAGCTGCGCGTCGATGCTCGCGTCGACGACGGCAAAGTCGGTCGAAACGATGCAGGCGTCCGGAGCCAGCGCGTCATCCGCGTCGATCTCAACCGTCATCGCCAGATCACTCTCGCGCAAGACTGCGTCCAGCTCATCACGAACCCTTTCGATGGACGCGGAATGAACTCGGAGTTTCAGGTACTTGGCGCGGCGGATTTCAGTCACCGCCTGTCTTGCGGCTTTGGCGACAAGCGCGCCGACGTCGAATTCTCCCAGAATTCGCCTGACGATATCGACGGCAAGGCCAATGACTTCGGATTCCAGCCCACCAAAATAGCGATCCACCTTGACCGCCGTCTCGCTGACTAGCCGCGTGGCCTCGGCATCGCCTTGCGTTTTGCCGTCGTCATAGCCCTGCGCATATTCGGCCGCATAGGCTCGCCGAGCGGCGTCGCGCAACTGCTGCGCATCACGCCTTGCTTCATCGAGAAACGCATGCCCATCCTGGAGAGCGCGCACCTCGGCGGCCCGCAGGATCCGAGCGTAGGGACGCCTCAGAGCTTCCGACGCTTTGCCCGATTCGATCATCTCGTCTAGCTCATCGCTCGTCGAACAATTGCGGGGCCGACCTCGGCAAATTGTTCGGCTGACGGCTGGTGGATGAGCTCTTGCGGCACCAGCTTGAGACGCACCCGCATGCTCGTATCGCCCGGCATGATCTGACACCAGGCGCCAAGGCAACTCAGGCCGTCGCCGTAGACGCGACCGGAAATGTCTTCCAGCGGCCCCAATCGCTCAATCGGGCCGGCCAGATCGCGGTTGGCGAGGGCGAAAGCGCACAGATCAGCCCCAAGCGCCGCCTGCAATGCGGCCGCTTCGCGCCCCACAATGACAGCGGCCAGACTCCCAGCCCAGTAGATCGCGCCCGAGCGAAGTGCAAGTTCCTCCAGCTCTTCGCCAGACGACAAGGCGATCGCTCGATCCACCTCATCGGCCGGCTCTTCGACCACTGGAGAGAGCCTATGCCGATCGAGCAGAAGCTTCGACAGTCGCTCCTGCAAGCGTTGCGAGCGCAGCATGCGCTCGCAGGCAGCCTCGCCGACCGCGCCGTCAAAGCACTCCGCGAGCCAAGCCGCATCCACATAGGACGCGGGTTTGGAGATGAATGCCTGCCATTCCGGGCTGGCAGTTTGCTCCGAGCCGGGCTGGGTCATGTTTTCTTCACCGGCATTGCGGGAGCATCGAGCGCGTAGACGCCGGGCCGTCGATACCACTGCATGTAGGCCAACCGACCAGCCAGCACGAATATGGCCGCCGCCATGCCATAAAACAGTGACATCGCGGCGGCGACGCTGTCTGGATGCAGCCACAGGCCGAGGAAGGTGGTGAGACCGGCCTCGCCGGTTTCCTGGTTGGGAGCCGTCGCTGCAACCGGAATGAGGGTGACCGAAACATTGTCATAGGTCAGTCCGGCGATGCCCTTGGCCACCAGCATCTTGACCTGCGGGATGAGCTCATTCATCGGAACGGATGCGCGATGCCGGATGAACACGGAGGCGGACGACGGTAGCAGTTGCTGCCTCAGTGGATCGTTTTCGGGCAGGACGAGATGAACGCGAGCCGAAAGCACGCCGTCGATGTCCGAGATCGTCTGCGACAGCTCCTGGCTCAAGCCGTAGATCATCGTTGCCCGCTCTTCCACCGGCGAGGATACAAGCCCATCCCTCTTGAACACCTCGCCGAGCGTCTGGAATTCCTGTTTGGGCAAGCCGCTCTCGTCGAGAATTGCCATAGCTTCGGCGAAGCGGCCCTTCTGTACCGAAACCGTCATCTTGCCGTCCTTGCCTGCCTCGCGTTGGGCTGGAATCCCGTGACGCATGAGCGTGGCCACGATCTCGTTGGCCTGCCGCTGGTTGAGGTTGGAATACAACTCCACCGAACACGCCTGGAGCACAAGCATACCCATGACAACGAGCGCAACGCGAAACCTGGCGCCGCATCGATCCAATCGCGTTAAACGCCGCAGCGAGGTTGGCATGGGCGCGAACACTCCGCGGCGCTTACTGTTGCTTGATCAGCGTGCTGGTGGACGACGTGACAGCCGTCACGCTGCTCGTAACCACCTCGAGATTGGCGGCCGCCCACATCACCGAAATCGATCGTTCCAGGAGTTGCTCTGCATTCTTGGCTCGGGAGTCTTCGCCTTCCTTGCCGGACAGAGCCATCTTGTCGGCGCGATCCTGCGCGGCGGCCGTTTCAGCACTTTCGGGGGCGTTAGCCTGGCCAAGAGCCTTCTGTACCTGCTGCATGGTTCCTTCCAGCGACTTGACGGCAGAACCGAAAAGGGCCGATGGATCCGTGAACACCCCACCTGCAGCCTTCTCCGTCTCGGCCATGTAGTCGAAGAGTTTGTGCTCGAGGATTGGCTCGGTCTTCTCCGGCTTGAAAGCCTGGCCGCCTATTGCCGGATTGGCGCCGGGCGTCTGCGCCACCTGCTGACCTGCCCGCGTGGCGACATCACTGCGCTCAGGTGTATTGACCTTCGCGGCATCGTGCTTTTCTTGCTTGGCGCCCACCATTCGGTTGCCGGGCTGGGCTGCCGCGCCGACGGTGATTTGCTGCTGCGAACTTATGCTGGTGGTTAAGTTTGCAAGCGTAGCCTCGAGGGCTCCAATCGGTGCGATTTGCAAGAATCTGCCCTCCTGTCCTAGTTCGGTTTGACGGAGGGGACAATCTGCGCCTCCGCCTGCTTTCCGCGGAAAACGCGAACCGACACAGCTTTGCCGGTCTCCTGCTTGGCGCTCGGCGTGGCAGGCACCCCGAGGGTTCTCCTGACGAGCTCGATGTAGGATGGCGGACCCGATACCGAGATGACATCGTCTTGCTTGGAGACCTTTATTGGAAACCGCGGGTCACTGACGCCCAGCCGTGAAAGCCTGTCTTCCGCGCCAGCAGCCATGTTGGCATCAAGCGGAATCATTTCCGTCTGGACTTCGGCTTCGGTCGCGACGTTCATGACGATGCCGTCGAAATGCCAGATCAATCCGTATCGATTGCATATCTCTTCGAGGAACTCGCGGGCTGTTCCGACCGGCATGCCGGCGCTCAGGCGCCCCTTTACCAGCTTGCTGACACGCATCGGCACCCGCATGTTGCGGCCGAGCTCAACCAGCGCGTCTGTCACCGACTGATCGATCGTGATGTATTTGTAAGGGCCAGGGGGCCAGCGCGGTTCGGCAGCAAACGCAGGCTGGGAGCCAAAGCCGAGCGCCAGGACGACGGCAAGCCGGCAGGCCACAAGGGCAGCTCTGCCTCCAGATAACCGATCAGCATGGTTGATACTGGGTCCCGTCACATTGGTCCTATCGAAAGCGACCCACGAGTAATGCCCCGCCTCGCTTGCTTCATAGCTTGTCCGCTGATGTCATTCTATCGTGGACACTCGAAAAGGGGAAGTCCAATTGGATTTCATATCAACGAGCTGTGCCAAATGTTGCGAATGAACCGCAAGACGATACAGTGCGGGTAGGAATCGATTGCCACCGGGTTCGGGGTCATTGGTTCAATGTGGAAAGGAGTGGTCTCGGTGACGGAAACCAACAGCCTGCTCGCGAAGTTGGACGTGCCCGCAGGCGTTGCTCGAGGCAAGAGGTTTGCGGCAACGCGTCTCATCGACGCATTGAGTGCATCGGTTCTGGTCGCGGTGGCCTCGATTGCCGCAATCGCGTCGGCGCAGGCCCAATCGAACAGCGGTTATGACCCTAGAAGTTGGACATACGATCGGGGAAGAAATGTACTGGTCTCGCCTAGCGCTTCCGGCCTGACGGCGGGCGGAGAATTCACGCCCGAGGAGTCAGAGATTCCCAGGCAGGTCGTGACATTCAGCGAGGCTCAGCCGAAGGGGTCGATTGTGATCAACACCACGGAGCGGCGTCTCTATTACATGCTGGGGGGCGGCAAAGCGCTACGATACGCGGTGGGGGTCGGCAAGGAGGGGCTGGAGTGGTCCGGTCGCGACACGATTTCGAAAAAGAAGGACTGGCCAGATTGGCGGCCACCGGCCGAAATGCGATCCAGAGAAGCATCAAAAGGCCGTATCTTGCCTGCGCACGTGGCCGGAGGCCCGAACAACCCTTTGGGCGCACGGGCACTGTATATCGGAAACACGCTTTATCGCGTCCACGGCACCAATCAGCCGTGGACCGTCGGACAAGCCAACTCCTCTGGTTGCATTCGCATGACCAATCAAGACGTCATTGACCTGTATGACCGCGTAAAGGTCGGCGCTCAGATTATTGTCCGGCATTGAATTGTGATCCCTTTCAACATCAAGCAGCTCGAAACCTTTCTACTGGTGGCGACTTTCGGAAGCTTTCGAAAGGCTGCCGAACGACTCAACACCACGCAGCCCGCAGTATCCAACCGAATTGCCGGGCTGGAAGAAGCGCTAGGTGCCAAGCTGTTCGAGCGGCAGAGCGGCAATGTCAGGCTGACAGCCCAGGGACAACGGCTTCTGCCGTCTGCTCAACGGGTCCTGCGGGTAGCGGAACGGCTGCAACTGACGGCCAGCTCGCTTTCAGAGACGGCAGGGGTGCTTAGGCTCGGGGTTGCCGAAACGATCGTTCACACCTGGCTACCGGATTTCCTCCGGGAGCTGCAAGCAAACTATCCGCTTGTCGATACCGATATCGTCGTTGATGCGACGACCACCCTTCGCAACGAACTCATGTCGCACCGACTCGATCTTGCGGTGCTGATGGGCCCAATTTTGGAACATAGCATCGAGAACATCGAGATGCCGTCCTTTCCCCTCGTGTGGGTCTGCTCGCCGCACCTGAAACTGCCTCCGCGGCGCAAGCTGACGCTGACTGATCTGATGCAATTCCCAATCATCAGCTATGCGCGGACCACCAGACCCTACAGCGAACTTTACCGCAAGCTGACCGGCGAACTGGAAGAGACGCCGCGTATCTTTCCCGCTAATTCGCTGGCCGCTTCCATCAAAATGACACTCACTGGTATCGGCATCGCCTCTCTCCCTGAGGAAGTCGTCCAGGACTATACCGCAAGCGGTAAACTGCGCATTGTCGACTGCGAATGGCATCCGTCAGATCTGCAGTTTACCGCCTCCTACTCCTCCGAACCGTCCAATCCGGCAGCTGAGCGGGCGGCAAAACTCGCCGCCAGTGTCGCAAACGCGTATGCCGCGAGAACCGACAAGGCGCAGGAGTCAATGGACGATAGGCTCGGCCCGCGGTTTCTCAGCCGATCGAGGTGATCGGCAGATAGACGCGGTCGCCTGAGAAGATCACGTCCGGGCTCAGAATATGATCCATGTTGAGCACAACCGTGTCCGCCACATCCGCAGAATGGGTCTTGGCTATCAGGCGAATGCTGTCGCCATCCCTGACCTCGACCCACTGATAACCGTCTTTCTCCAGCGTTGGGTTCGTGCGGCCCTCAGGATTGCTGCTGCCCTCGGCATGAGCCTCGACATAGTCGCCGGAAACCCAGCCGCTATGCATTTCGCCGTCCGGTCCGAAACCTTGGACAGGTATCCAGGTCTCCCCTGACGGATCGGCCGACGGCTTCGCGGTCTGTTGGACGAATGTGCCGGATTGCAGAACGGTTCCCACGGTCGAATCCCCGTCAGGCCGGGTCCGCAAATTCAGGCCATCATCGGTGACCACGACCAGTTGCGGGAAATCTTCCACCGGGGTCTGCGGCCCACCTGGATCATCCGAAGGATCATCGGATTGCTGGGACGAGGCATCGCCATCCGGTTTTTTCGGACCGGGTGCAGGGGGCGTCTTCGCGCCCTCCCAAGGCTCCGCGAGCAGGGCGTCCAGCGAGAAGAGAAGCATTCCAACACCGAAGGTGATGCCCAGAGTCCACCGATCCCATGCAGCCCATCTCTTGTCGGACTTTTCCGCCGCCGCCATATCAGCATCGGTTCGCGGCACTGAACGGCGATTCATCCGGTCCGTCCTTATGGCCGACGCCCAGAATTCCGCGCAGCCGAAGGTGAACATGGTGCCGGCGACTGTGGCGATCGGCGCCGGCCAGGAGTGCACCGTATAGACGGCGCAGCCAAGCACATAGCCCGGTCCAGCCAGATATTCGGCCAGGTTTCGGATCACCGGTCTGCCGGTGAACGACTGCAGCATCGACTTCGTGCCGTAGACGACGTTGCCCAGCGTGAACGTGCTGTTGACGACAAGATCCTTGCCCTGGATCATCCCGGTTGCGGCACCTGGCGCTGCGGCAATGAATGTGGCCCCGCCGAGCGCGTTGAGGAATCGCCCGAACGGCTTGTGATTTGCGGTTGCGTTGGGCAAGAGCGCCTGCGCGCCGAAAACGAAACCTCGCACCCCAAATGCAACAGCCCCGGCGGTGGCGGTCCAGGTCGGCGGCAACGAACTCCACAACACGTAGGAGGTGGTCGACATGCCGCCGAAGGTGGCGAGCGCCTGAGCGTTTTCCCGCATCCTGGCATGGCTGAGGGCCAGATCGACGCTGGTGGCCTGATCCGGCGTCATCGCCCTTTTATGGGTCGCCCGATAGGTCGTCAGTTGCAGCACGGAAAACGCGTTCGTTTGCTCCGTCGGCATCCAGGCAAACTGCTTAGGCGTGAACTTGCGCAACTGGCCGGGGCTTAACTCGCCAAGCTGCTTCGGCGTCAGCGCCGCTATCTGTTGCTTCGTCAGCGCCTCGATCTGATGAATGGTCAGAGCGCCAAGCTGCTCCCGCGTAAGCGCCGAGATGTGGTCCGGCGACAGCTTTGCGGTTGCCGCGGGATCGCGTGCTGCGACGAGATCAGGGTCCAACGCCGCGAACTGGGTCGCATCGAGATGGCCGAATTGGGCAGGTCTCATGGCGGCGACTTGTTCCGACGTAAGCGCATTGCGCTGCTCATCACTGAGCTTGGCGATCTGGTCGGGTGTCAGCTTGCGCACTTGCTCAATGGTCAAGGCAGCAAGCTGCTCGGGTGAAAAGGCAGCGACCTGATCCGGTCGCAAACCGCTGATACGGCCAGGGGCAACGGCCTGCAATCTGCTTGGCCTGATCGCCTGGAGCTGTTCGGCACTCAGCGCCCGCAACTGCTTCGGTCGAAGCGCCGCAAGTTGATCAAACGTCAGCTGCCCGGTCTGCTCGGGGCTCAGTGCAGCAACCTGCTCAGGCGCCAGCTTGGCGATGTGCTCCGGCTTGATGGCGTGCAATTGCGTGCCGGTCAGTTCGGAAATCTGATCGGCTGAAAGCGCCCTGACCTCCGGCCCCGTCGGCGCCCGCACCGGTTCCGCATATCCTGGTTCCGCGGCGACAGGCCGATTGCCTTCCTCCGGTTGCCCAAGGCTCCCCGGCGCATGGCCGTCGGAAGCACCGCGAGTCCAGGGCAGGACAACGGCTTCGCCCGTATTGGGGTCGTACACCAGTATGTGCGTCTTGTCCGCCACCTCCGGCGCATCGGCCGGCGCGCGCGGTCCGTCGGAAGGCGGCACATACACCTGTTCCGGACTCCTCGGTTCGGTGCCCAGCATTGCTGCGACGATCACCTCGCCGTTCTTGTCCTGGAGACGCAAGGTTCGACCCGGAGCGACCTCGTTTGATGTCGCCTGAGGTTGAGGTGTTGCCGTGGCTGGCTTGTTGTGTCCAAAAATGTTGCCGACAATTCCCGCATCGTCGAGCGCCCGCTGCAATTCCGCAGAAGGCGGGGCATCGAGGAAAACCCAGCGCGGTTGGTAGCCCGGGTTTTCATTTCGCAGCGCCACATCCTTGTTGATCTGCTCCTGCAATTTCGACGTGAGCGGTACTTCGCGCATCTGGGCAACGCCGTTGATCGTCGTCCAGCGATGGTAGGTCTTGACCTCGATCGCCTCGATCTCGTCCTGGCTCTTGAACACCGGCGCGTCCACGTATCGTCCACCTTCGCCAAGGACGGGGTGAACACCCGTGGGATCGGCAGCGACTGGGAAATGGGCTTCGCCGGTCGAACCATTGAGTTCGCGCGTGTAGATCTCGCCGGCTTTCCACTTTTCAGGCTGCCGCATGTTGCGGACCTGTTGAAGCGAGTAGGTGGTTGGCGGGGCAGCTTCGATCGCCTTCCTGGCTGGCGTTGCCTCCGGAGGCACGGCTTCTCCCTCCGGCTGTCCCGGACTGCCCGGCACATGGTCGTCGGAAGCACCACGTATCCAGGGTAGAACATAGGGCTCTCCGGTTTCCCGATCCCGGAACAGAATATGTGACTTGTGCATCAACTCCGGTTCGTCGCCCCGTGCTGTCGGAGCATCAGCAGGCGGCACATACACATTCTCCGGGCTCTTTGGCAGCGGTCCGTAACGGGTTGCCGTCACGGACTGCCCGTTCTCGTCCCTTATCTGGATCGGTCCGCTTCGGCGGCTGCCCACCTGCGAGGAGAGCAACGTCAGCACGCCGTCGGCAACGTTCGGGCGCATGAAGCCGCCATCGACGATCGACGGGCCGAATTCCGTCCGGAATTGCTCTATCGCCGCGCGCTGGTCGGGTCTCGCCTTCTTCTCCAGTTCGCCGAGGAACTGCTCCAGGGAGGCCTTGCCACCCTTCGGAATGGCTGTCGTCGCGCCGTCACGCGAGGTTTCTAAGGCATGAGCAAGCCAGGCCGGGACCGTCAGCGTTTCATTCTGTCCATCGGCTCGATCGAAGGTCAGCGTCGCTGTTTCATCCTTGGCGATTGAAGGAGCGACCTTGGCAGCCTTGGACTTGTACTGGATTCTCACTTCAGCACTGAAAGCCACCGCCCCGGCAGGCAGAGGAGGTGTCGACAGTGAAAGCGTGTAGCGTGTCGCCGGCGTGCCGTGCGAACCGTACAGGTTCTGATAGATGTTGCCGGCGCTCGGCATATAACGGGGCTGCGGCGTCCCGTCGGAACTGAAGCGCGCCGGCAGCCATGACTGTACCGTCGATTTCACCTTGTAGGCCGCTGAAGTTGCCGTCCGGTCGGGATTGAAACCCAGCACACCGGGAAGCCTGTTGCGGTCGTTGAAGATGATGTCGACCAGCATCGCCTCGGGATTGACGACGCGTGCCTTCTCACCGGTCAGCAAAACGATGTCTGCCGTGGGCGCCTTGCCCGGTACCGCTGAAAGCCGCAATCCGCTTAGCGTCGGTTCATCAACAAACGAAACTGTGTTCGACGGATCAATCTGACCAGACTTGACGAGGTCACGGATCGACCGGATGCCATCACCCTGTCCGATCGCTGCGATGAGTTCGGACGCCTTCGTCGGATCCTTGACCGCGAACTGGATCTTCAGGCTTGTCGAGCCGAGAGCGGACCGGATCTGATCGTAGGTCTGCTTCGACACGATGTCACCCGGCTGGAGCGTGTCCTTGACGGGCACTTCTGGGCGCTTCTCGAAGCCGACGCGCGGCATCTGGTCGACCGCCCCGACATGATTGGCCACGATCGGCAGCCGCAGTCCGACCTTTGTTTCGGTCATGACACGGTCGAAGGGAAGCGCGCCTTCCAGCTTGACGTGACCAGCGCTGTTTTCCGCCGGCACGCCAAGGAAATCGTGCTGGCCAGGTACGAGCGTGGCCTCCTGGCCTTCGAGCGAAGGCGTGTAGGTCATCTCGATCACGGTGCCTTCGCCGTCTGGCGTCATGCCGACGATGGCAGCATCCAGCGGCTTGGCGTTGTAGCCAGTCGCATCGCTGAATAGCGCCTTGCTCGCAGCCGCCGAAAGATCGCTGGCGCGAACCGGGAAAGCGGTCTGATTGGACACCGGCCAGACGCCGGCCTGAAGGCCGGTGATGTTCCTGTATTCCCGTGCCCGGTAGGATACGACACCTTGAGTGCCGAGCGCATCCGTCAATGGCGTCAGGCTGCGCTGGCTGATGCTGTCGACGACCGACCATCCGATCATGCCGAAATCGGTCTTTGTCCCAATACCGAAGCCGACGGCCGCCACCGTCGGCGAGCCGATGTCGAAGGCCTGGCCCGTATTCAAGCGCGTCCGGAATGTGATGCCGATGCGGAAGTCGGGCAGTATGTCGCGGAGCGGCGTGCGCGGTATCTGAACGCCATCCGGGCCGTAGCGCTCGGCCAACTCGCGGTTCGAATAATAGCTCTTTTCTGCCTTGTATCGCGCTACAAGCTGCTCGACGCTCAGCCCGTCAAGATAGGCTGAGGGAGTCTTGGCATCCTTGCCACTGGTGTAGATGTGCCCGCTTGTGTCGGGTTCCGGCATGCCGGTGAAGCTGCGCGTCTCCGGATCCCAGACGAGGCGCATCGTGTCGTCTTTTCCTGCCGGCTTGTTCGGCACAATGATGGGATCGCTATCAGCGGGATGCCCTGAATTGCGCCCGGTCGATCCATGCGGATCGCGGCCCGGCAGCATCGTCGGACCGTCACCGCTGGCATCGCTGGTCTTGATCACTTCTCCGGGTATCACAGGATGGTTAGGATCCTGGAAGACCCGCTCCCCCGTCGGCCTGTAGACGCCGTCGGCGCCAATTTCATAGACATTCATCGGACGTCCGGAGGGGCCGGGTTCCAGCGCCGGAGGCGACTGCCGTGGTCCTCTGCCGTCGGACCATGGCGGCGGCTGGTGCGGTCCGCCGCTGCCCGGTGGCTGGTTGGCGCCGGGACCATTGGCGCTTGCCTGCGTGCCCGTTCCAGGTCGCAGTGTCCGCAGACCGTGAATGCCGAGGCCCGTGCCGGCAATGCCGGTGCCAAGGCCCGTAAGCGCGTTGGCAAGCTGAAGACCGTTCATCTGGTCTCCGTTGACGGCGAGATCATAGGCGGATGTCGCCAGCAAAGGCGCACCGGCAATCACGGAGCCGACATCCATTCCCCACGCCAGCTTGTTCAGGCCGGCGGTCGACTGCATGTAGGTTCGGGTTTCGAGCGCCAGGGGCGAGCTGGACCGTGTTGCGCCTATGCTGCCACGGAAGGCCTGCAGGGCCGTCATTTCCTTTCCCGCCAATCCGGCGGCCGTCATTTCCCTTCCTGCTAATCCAATGGTGCGCAGACCGCTGGAAGCCATCGGCAGAACCGTGGTTGCCACGCTGGCGACATTCATCAGCGACTCGGTATCGTCCCACTCGCCGCCATGTTCCAGATGGTTGACCTGATTTATGACCGCTCGGGTGCCGAGATAGGCAGCGCCCGTATAGGCCAAGGGTGCTGCAATCGGCGCGGCCGGCGTGAACGACAGAATGGTGGCTATACCCGTCCCGATGCCAACCAGCGGATCGACGACCTTGTCCCAAGCAGAAACATTGCGCGACTTGACGACTTCCAGTTCGATCCTGCCGTCATCTCCGGCCTTCATCTCCAGACCCTTGGGGACGACGAGCTTGCCATCTTCGCCGAACTGGTTGTTGTTGTCCTGGAAATCTCCGAGGTCGTCGAACTTTTTGCCGGTCACGTCGACATAGCGAGTGTTGCCGTCTCCGTCACGCACAGCAAACAGCGCGACCTGCTGTGTCCCGACCTCATCGTCAACATAGAAAATCGGCACGCTGCGCAC
The DNA here is from genome assembly GCF_040320865.1 of Mesorhizobium sp. M0598. Classification (NCBI taxonomy): domain Bacteria; kingdom Pseudomonadati; phylum Pseudomonadota; class Alphaproteobacteria; order Hyphomicrobiales; family Phyllobacteriaceae; genus Mesorhizobium; species Mesorhizobium sp. M0598. Next base: position 88,077 of record NZ_JAMYQL010000014.1, read on the forward strand.
GTAAGGATTGTCGCCGCCGATATCGCGGATCTCTTCCGTCACATTCTCGATCGCCTCGCGACCTTCCTCGGTCGAACGATCTATGCCGAGCGTTCTGGCGACCGTCTCCTCAAGGGCCGTGCCGCGCTGTTCACGGAACTCGTTGTCGTAGCCGCTGTCGAGCAGTTGCTGGAACTTCGGCTGATAGATGCCGTCAAGCGTCTGCTGCTCATGCTCGTCTAGATAGGTCATATCCACCGTGCTGTTGCGGTCAACCAGCAACGAGGGATCGCTGGACCGAAGCTCATGATAGTCGCTGAAGCCTTGCACCAGCCCGCGCAGCTCCTCGGCCTGCGTTATCTGAAGCCTTGTCGCGTCCAGCTTGAGTTTGGCGACCGCTAGTTCGGGATCAACCCAGCGTCCGCTGGCATCGTCATCTTTTGTATCCAGGTCGATCCAGACTGCCTTCCCGCTCTGGGTCAACGCATCGATCCCTATCTCGTTGTATGTCTGGGCAACCTCCGGCGCCACCTTGATTGTCTGTCCGCCGACGTTGATCTCGACAGGCTGCACGCCATTGGGCAGGGTGCCTTCAGGAGCATCGACTGTTCCTGGCCCGTGCTCCGTCAACGCATTGTTGAAGTTGGTCTGCAGCGTTGACAGCTCGGAGTTCAGGTCTTCAATGCTGTCGCCGAGCTGCCGATCCAGGACATCGTTGAGATTCTGCGCCGCCTGCGCCTCGCTGGCCCTCACCGCTTCCAGGCCATTTGCCGTGCACACCGGCCCGGTGGAACTGCTGCCGCCCAAAAGCTGCTGCCAGTCCTTGTTGAGTTGCCGATCGCGGTACTCATCCCTGACGTTCGTTTCGCTCAGATTGTAGGTGAGCTGCTGCTCGGTGGTGCCCTCTTCGAACTGGTTGACCACCCACAGCTGGCCGTCGCGGACCTCAAGTTTTTGCGATTGGAAGAGACCCAGATAATCGCCACTGACCCTTTGATGTTTCTTTCCCTGTTCGAACAGAAACTGGTGCTCGCTATTGTATTCGGCGAGCAGTCTCTGCTCGAGGTCTGTCTGCTGCGCACCTACTTGCGTGGCATCGGCATGGGCGTTGAAGTAGCTTTGATAGGCTTCGGCCAATTCGAGCTGATTGCCTGCTGTCGTCTGCAGCGCCTTGAGGTCCTGATATTCCTTCGAGTCGGTCGGAATGCCGTCAAGCTCGGCTTGCCCCACCAGGAAGTCGATGGTGAGCTTGTCGCCCTTGCTCAGATGCAGGCCGACTTCGGAGAACAGCTGATCGACAGCTGCATGATCCGCGAGGCCTTGCGCATACTGCGTTTGCCGATTGGGACCTGGCTGCCCTTGCGCGGATGCAACGTCTGCATTGGGATCAATCAGCGGCGCAAGTTCGCTCTGCTGGGTGATGGCGTCGGCAAGAATCCGCCCGGCAGTCTCATATTCGCCACGGGCATCCTGCGCGTTCTGCAGCAAGGTGTTGGCCTTGGTAAGCCGCTCCTGCGCATCGGCAAGCGTGCCTTCCGGTTTCTGCGGGGTCCATTGCAGACCATGGGGTGCCAACGCCTCGTTTATAACTGTCTGCGCCCCATCAACAGCATCCTTGTAGGCGGGGTCGAGCATATAGACGTTGAACTGTTCCTGCCGCTGACCGGCCAGAGCTCGCGTTTCAGTAATTTGGGACAGCGCGATGTTCTCAGCAATGATGGCCTGGGCGACCTCGGGATGGACCCAGGTCCAGACGCCATCGATCTTCATCGGCGTCCACTTTCCGCCGGAGGGTGCGTTACCCTGCGGCGGATCGCCGAATGGATCGACAACCCTGTTCTCGCCGTCCAGTTTGGGCGTGGCGACGGTACCTAGACCATATCTCTCGATCAGGTCCTGCTTGTTTTGTCCGGCTTCTTCTGCCGCGTCGATGAGACTGGGCAAGGTTTCACCCGCCAGCAGCCCTTCAATGAAGGTCTTTACGACCTCGCCCTCTTTTGCCTCCGTGGCATCACTGCTGTTGGGGTTCACCGCCAACAGCGTCCTGGCCAACGCCTCCTGCGTACTTCCTGCTTCGATCTTCAGGTCGGTCCCGGTGGTGTTGTTGTGCAGCGTCATGCTGCCATCAGGGCTCGTGGTCAGCGTATAACCGTTGAAGGTGACTTCCACGGTCGTGCGGGCACCGTTTTCGATGGTAACCTTTTCGCCCGGGTGAATGATGTCGGGGTCACGAGGCGAATTGAAGAGCTCGGGGTTCGTTCTTCTCAGATCGTCCATCGACACGCCATATTGCTGCGCAATCAGGGTCAGATTGTCGCCTGGCTTGACCTCGTACTCGACGGGCTCGCCGCCATTGATCTCCTCGGTGGTCGTTGTCGTCACCCGACCGTCCTTGTCGGTGACGATCGTGGTTTCCGTTCCGGCCTTCGGATCAACGATTGTGGTTGTGGTCTCGCCCGTTTCGGTGTTGCGAACGCTATTGCGCGTCCTGCCGTTCCCGTCCTCCGACCCCGTCGTTTCCTTGCCGTCAGACGTCGTCACGACGGTGCGCTCATCATGCTGGTAGTCGTGATAGTAGACGGTCTTGACGCCGGTGTGCGGATCGACGACTTCAACCGACTGCACGTCACCATTGTCGCTCGTCGGTTCGCGCGTCGTGACCTGATAGCCCGCGGCGTTCAGCTCAGCGATCACCTGCTCGTTGGTCAGACCCCTTTCCTGCGCGATTTGCTCGATGCTCTTGCCGTCCGCGAGATCATCCTTGATGCCCTGGGTGGTTGCCCCGCCCGGATCCTGAGATGCAGCCAGGACGGTCTTGCGACCATCTGGACCGTTGACGGTCGTGACCGGCAAGGCCGGCCCGTTCCCGGGTGTAACGGTTTCCACCGAAGCGCCGTTCGGCAAGGTGGTCCGCTCGGTGACGGTTCCGGTGCCCAGATCGTCTTCGTAACGCGTCGTGATGGCACCGGTGTCGGGATTATAGCTGCTGGTTTCCTTGCGGCCGAGCCCATCCCGGATCGGCGTGGTGGTTGCCGTGCCGTTGGGTTGCTCCACGCTCGTGTAGTAGCTGTCGTGCTGGTAGTCGTAATATTGCGTGATGGTGCGGCCGCTGGCATCCGTGATTTTCGTCGTCAGCACGTCGCCATTGCCGCTCGGGTCAGCGGCCGAAACGGTCATCCCGCCGGACCTGAGCGCGGCGATAACCTGTTCGCGCGTCATGCCCCGGGCAGATGCAATCTGGTCGATGCTTTTGCCGCCGGTAACGTCGCTGACAATATTGCGCGCAGCTGTCGCTTCCGCGGCGTTGTCTTCGGGCGTGCTGCCATCCAGTTTCACCGGTGTCGCGGCCAGTGCCGCGAGATCGGTCTGCGTGTAGAGAGCCGGCGTCACGGTCCTGCCATTGACGGATGTGGCGTTGCTGGCGTTGACGACGTTGACCCTCGGCGCTGCCGAAGCCGCAACCGGCGGCGACTGAAGCGAATCCAGTTGCACGTCAACATGGGCCAGTTCCTGGCGGGCCTGTGCCGCCCAATCCCGCTCGCCCATCCTGTTGGCAAGCCTGATCTGCTCCCGCAGCTTGGCAGCCTGGGCCTCCAGCCGCGCTATCTGCGCGGCGTTTGCCTTGGCATTGACCTTTTGCGGCTGGACCGGCGGCTTGGTGGGCGTTATCGGGCGAACCATGAGGACGACCTCCGGAAATTAACGTTGCCGGCAGCCTGGCTGCCGTCACGCCCGCCCGATCGCAACCTTTCGGATGTTATCGAGGGGGCTTCCAATAAATGCCGAAAGCAGCAAGCTGCTCTTCCGACTGTTTTACCCGTTCTGCGGCGTTCGTTTCAGACTGCGCTGCCGCCAGCGCCGCCAGAATCTCGACGGCGGCGAACGCCGGCGCCATGCTTCGGAAGAACGACTGCGAATTTGACGTAACGACAATTGTTTCCCGCGCGATCTGTGTCAGCGGCGACACGCTGCTATCGGTGATCGCCACCACGCCGATGCCCTGCCGAGCCGACTGGCGCGCAACGTCGATCGTCGTGCGCTCGTAGGGCGATAGGCCCACCGCAAGAAGTACCGCGCCGCGTCCCGCGTGCTGGAGGGCATCCAGGCCCGGTCCGGCCATCTCGCCGACAAGCGTCACCTTGCAGTCGGTGCCAGCCAGCAAGGACATGATGTGAACGAAGTGGCTCGCGACCGGATAGGCGGCGCGCGAGCCGACAGCGAACAGATCGCGTGACCGGGCGAGCAGACCGGCTGCCGCGATGAACTGCATGGCGTTGCCGTATTCGCCAAGGCTTGAGATCTGGGCGGCGAGCGTGTCGGCAACGACGCCGGCAGTCGAATATCCCGGACCGCCATGCTGTCCGATACCCTGTCGCGCCGGCTCGCCCGCGATGGTCTCGCGCAGCGCGCGCGCATAAAGGCTGCGCATATCTTCGTAGCCTTCAAGGCCAATCCATCGCGCCAGCCGCATCATCGTGCTGTGCGAAACGCCGGCCTGGTGCGCCTGCTCGCGCATCGACATCAGTGCGACATCCTTGGGATGATCCAGCACGAAACGTGCGGCGACCCGCAACTGCGGTGGCATAGTCTCGAACCGTTCGACCAAAAGCTCGGCCAAAGGACCTTTTTCCATTCTGAAATACCCCATTCACCCACCTGCCAAGGTACTCCTTGAACCCAGGCGACGCAACAGTTGGAACCGAAGTGTCTCAAATATTCCAACTGGACTTTCATTTTCGGCCATGCTGCTTTAAGCTGCCTTCGCAACCCTCCGGACTGCAGCGATGTGAGTCCGGAGTTTGCAACTTGGATAGTCCCTCAAGGAGACAATGATGGCTGCTACCCCTCCCATTACGTCCGGCTCTGCAGGGTCGCCGGAACAGAACCTGGACAAGATGATCAAGCACCAGGAGCGCATGTTTGGCCTGGAGATCACGAAAGAAATCGCCAAATCCCAGCATGACATGCTGATGAGCACCGCCAGGACACTCGGCCAGTCGGCTGAAAAGGCCTAAGGCGTCGGATTCTCGAACCATGCGCCGCCGCAAGCACCCGGCGGCGTACCTGCACGGCGCAATTTTCAGAGCCGTCATCAGGCTGGGTTGGAAATGGTCATTCGGCGGGAGATGAAGTGGCATGACCGCTCGTCCTATCAGCAAATATCCGGAAGCAGCAGTGCCGGCGCGCCGACTTCGATCGATCATCGCCCCCTCCCCGGACACCGGTCATTCCATAGCGCTGAGCGTGACCCACGGATTTCACGCCGGCGCCGAAGTCAGTCTGGTCGAGCCGCAATATACGATCGGCTCCAGCACTGAGTCGGACATTGTCCTGCGGGATGCCGGCATCGCACCGATTCATGCAAGGCTGCGGCGCAAGGGCGCCCAAGTTGAAATCGAAGCCGTCGGCGGCGATGTCATGTTGGCCACGGGCGAGACCATCCGTGAGGGACATGGCAGCCGCTGCAGGCTGCCGCTCGCCATAAGCTTAGGCGAAGCGCGGATCCGGCTGATCAGCCTGCGCAGCGCATCCAATCGCTGGTCTTTTGGGTCTTTTGCCAATCGCCCGCTGCTGGTCGCGAGCAGCGTTCTCTGTGCGGTCCTGGCAGTTTCCGTCGCCGCGAACGGGTTCTCTTTCGCCAAGCAAGAGATTGGCGCAAAGGCGTCCTCTTCCTCTCAAGACGAGCAACCAATCAGAGTGGCTTTGGCCGGTCAGGCAGGGAAAAAAGTCCTGGATGCTTCATCGCCAGCACAAATCCAGACTGCCGCAGAAGTGGAAAGGCAGCTCAAGCTGCGCCTCGAGCAATCCGGCATAAGCACATTAACGGTTCTGGAATCAAATGGACGCCTCGTGGTCTCGGGTATGATCCCGAATGACAAGAGTGATGTCTGGGCACAAACGCAATCCTGGTTCGATCAGTCGTTCGGCGCTCACCTTCCCCTCATCTCCAACGTCATGGTTGGCAATGCGCCGCAGGCGCCGCGGCTGAGGCTGCAGGCGATCTGGTACGGCGAGCGGCCCTACGTCATCGCAACCGACGGCGCGCGCTATCACGAAGGTGCATTCACCGACGACGGCTGGGCCGTCAAACACATCGGCGAAACCGAACTTCTCCTGACCAAGGGCGGCGCCACGGTCGCGCTGAAATATCCGTGAACCGCCGGCTTGAAGCGGCACGATTCGACACGGCACGGATTGACACGGCGGGCCGCGAGGCGCGGCAGGCGGAAAGCGTGCGTGGCCAGGCCATCAGCCGCCGACGGACAAACGGGGTCGGCAAAAAAGCAGCCAACGGTACTCAGGGGGCGAGATCAGCCGCTGGTGCAGAAGGGCCGGAAACGGCGGAATTCCAGGCTTCTCAAGGTGCGGCCGGCGAGTCGCTCGATGAGATACTCGCCAATTTCGTCATGCCCAATATTCCCGAACCGGCCATCCTGCGTCGCTCCGTGCCCATTCTCCAGGATCTTGTAACGCACCTGGTCCCAAGCCTGGAGGGCGGAGAGCAACTCAAGACGCTCGCCAAAACGCTGATGGAGGATGAAATCGAGTGTCATCGCGATCTGCTTGGTCGCATGCAGGAAGGATCGAACTCTGACCGACCCGCGTGACACCGTGCATCTTTTGCATGTCCTGGGCTATCTCTACGGGTGCCACGGGCAGGCAAAGCGGGGCGCGGCCTACCTGCTTATTGCTGCACAGCTCTCGCCGGGAAATGCCGGCGTCCTCAGAACGTTGGCCCACCTTCTCATACTCGATGGCGAGGCGGAAAAGGCGCTTGCCACGATTGCCAGGCTGGAGACCTTGGAAGGAATGGATCACCCGGTGCTTACATTGCTGAAGAGCCGCGCCTTGCTCGTGGCCGGGCGCAAGACCGAGGCGCGCAGTGCCTTGCTTAGCTTCCTGTCGCAACGAGGCATCCGATGACCGTCTCGGAACGCCTGATGCAATTCCTTGCCAGGCTGTCACGCCGCAGTGATCTGGTCATTGCCATTCTGATGCTCGTCGCGGTGGTAATGATGCTCATTCCATTGCCGACGTTTCTCGTCGACGGTCTCATCACTGCAAACATCGCCATCAGCGTGCTTATTCTGCTGGCCTCATTCTACGTCTCTCATCCGCTGCAGTTTTCGTCACTGCCGTCGGTCATCCTCATCGCCACTTTGTTCCGGCTGGCGATCACGATCACGACCACGCGACTGATCCTGCTCCAGGCCGACGCAGGCGAGATCATTACCGCCTTCGGCACCTTCGTCGTTGGCGGCAGCATTGCCGTGGGCCTCGTCATCTTCCTGATCATCACCGTTGCGCAGTTCATCGTTGTTGCGCGAGGTGCCGAACGCGTCGCCGAGGTGGCCGCGCGCTTCACGCTCGATGCGCTGCCGGGCAAGCAGATGAGCATCGATGCCGAGCTGCGCAACGGCGACATCGACCAGGCGGAGGCACGCCATCTGCGCCAGCAGCTGGAGCGCGAGAGCCAGCTGTTTGGCGCAATGGACGGCGCCATGAAATTCGTCAAGGGAGACGTGATTGCAGGCATTGTGATCATTCTGGTCAACTTGATAGGTGGTTTCGCAGTCGGCACGCTGCAGCACGACATGTCGCTCGGCGACGCGGCTGCGACCTACACGCTGCTCACCGTGGGTGATGGCCTGGTGGCGCAGATACCCGCATTGCTCGTCGCTGTGGCCGCCGGCACAATGGTGACGCGCGTCGGCAGCGCGGACGGAACGGGCGATCTTGGCCAGCAAATAACCAGCCAGCTGCTGCGCGACTCCCGCGCGCTCGCACTCGCAGCCGTGATCATGGTCGGCCTTGCCATGGTGCCAGGCTTCCCCTCCATCGCCTTCCTGGTCCTTGGTGGCTGCTGCGGCGCCGGCGCCTATGCAATCAATCGCCGCTCCGCCCAGGAGTCCGAGCCTCAAGACATCGGCCATACCGCCTCGCCTGCACAGCGGGGGAATTCCGCGTCGCTTTCGGCAATCTCCACCGCAACACTGTCTCCATCCTACCGCGTCCTCGTGCGCTTCGGAACCGAGCTCGCACACTTAGTCCCGGAGCTCGAATTTGCCGCGCTCGCCGACGGCGTGCGCCGTGAACTCTTCGGTGATCTCGGTGTCGACGTTCCGGCCATCGGCATGCAGGTCGACGAGATGCTTTCGCAACGAAGCGTCCGCGTCGATCTGGAAGGTGCGCCCATCCTGGATGCTGAGATTCCTGCCAACCGTGTTCTTGTCGAAGCGGACACGACGCATCTCGATCTGCTCGAAATACCTTACGAAAAAGGTTCTCCGATTGCCGGTCTGCGTAAATTCGTATGGGCCGATGACAGCTACCTGTCAGCACTGAAGGGAGCCGGGTTCGTCTTCTCAACGCCGGTGCAAATAGCGACCAAATGGACCGGCCATGCACTTCGTCTTTATGCCGGCCATTTCGTCGGGATTCAGGAGACACGCAGGCTGCTCTCGGACATGGAACCGGATTATGCGGATCTGGTCAGGGAGGCGCAGGAGACCGTGCCGCTCCAGAAGATCGCGGAAGTGCTCCGCCGGCTCGTCGGGGAAAACGTCCCGATCCGCAATCTGCGCCTTATCCTCGAGGCACTCATCGAATGGGGCCCACGCGAACAGGACGTCCTCTTGCTGACGGAACATGTCCGCACATCCTTGAAGCGCCAGATCAGCTTCCGCTTTGCCGGCCGCAACAACATCATCGCGGCCTATGTGCTGCAGCGGTCGGCCGAAGGCATCCTGCGAAACGCGGTGCAAAGCACATCGACCGGCACCTTCCTGAATCTGTCGGACGATGATGCGCAGGCTTTGGTCACCGAAATCGAGCGAGCCCGGTCGCAGAACGCCACCGATGTTTCACCGGTCGTCCTCGCCGCGATGGATGTGCGCCGTCACATGCGCAGCCTGCTCGCACACAATGGCATCGAGCTTCCGGTCCTATCCTTCCAGGAACTCGCACACGAATTCAACGTCCAGCCGCTGGCCACGATCGCCGTCCGCTCCGGCAAAGCCGGCGCGCGCGTCGTCTCCCATTCGCTCCCGTCGGCTCAGGCGAATGCCGCGCAGGAGGCGCCCTCCTGACGCCAGCCGGACGGACGACATTGGGGATTCAGGAGAGAAATGGCATGACCATCCACAACACCGCGGCAGGGATAGGATCAGCCGCTTTCGCCCGGCGGGCAGATTTAGGCCGGCTCGCTATCGCGACGATTGGCGTCCTGCTGGCGTTGTTGCTCCCACTGGCCGATGCGACGGCACAGAACATATCAGCGTTGCCGAGCAAACCAACGGTCGGCTTGCCGGTCGGGCAAGGACGCTTATTGCGGTTCAATGAACCGGTGGAATCCGTGCTGATTGCCGACACCACGATCGCGGACCTTCAGGTCGTGTCGCCGAGCATGGTCTATGTGTTCGGCCTCAAACCCGGCCTGACCAACCTCATTGCGATCACGGCCGATGAACGGATCGAGGCAACGGCCCAGTTCCGCGTCACCCCCGATGTCACGCCTGCTACCGAGGCCAAACAAGCAATGCAGCCGAGTTCGGCGACAAATCTCCACATTTTCGGGACCCGTATCGTTGCAACAGGCGAGGCGCGAGGCGTCGATGAGGCAACGGATCTGGACAATGTCGCCCGGACCTTCTCGCCACCGGAACAGCCGCCGCTGAACAACATGACCGTGCAGGGCTCACAGCAAGTCAACATTCGGGTTCGCTTCGCCGAGGTCTCGCGCACGGAACTGCAGTCCTACGGAGTCGACTGGTCCGTCGGCTACAGGAGCGGCGGCTTCGAATTCAACATGTTCCAGGACAACGGTGTGCCCTCGGGCAACGGGAATTTCGGTTTGAACATGGACCAGGCGCATGGCCTGAACTTCGACATTCTGATCGAAGCCCTGCAACGCAACGGCATCGTCAAGATACTGGCCGAACCGAACCTGACGGCCATGACCGGTCAGACGGCAAGCTTTCTCGCCGGTGGCGAAATTCCGGTTCCGATCCCGCAAGGAACCGACGTCGTCACCGTCCAATACAAGCCCTTCGGCGTGTCCCTCGGCTTCACCCCGACGCTGATCGGCCGAAATCGCATCGCGCTCCATGTCCAACCGGAAGTTAGTTCTCTATCTGAGACCGGATCCGTAAGCGCCAACGGTTTCGCCATGCCGAGTTTCGTCGTGCGCAAGGCCGACACCACGGTCGAAGTGGCGAGCGGTCAGACATTTGCGATCGCCGGCCTTTTCCAGCAGCGGACTTCGCGCAATCTGGAAAAGTTTCCGGTGCTGGGCGATGTACCGGTGCTTGGGCCGCTTTTTCAATCACAGCGTTTCCAGCACGAAGAGACCGAACTGGTCATTTTGATTACGCCCTATCTGGTGGAACCGGTGCGCGACAGCCTCGCCACGCCGCTTGATCGTCCGGCAGCCAAGCACCGCAGCCGCAAGCACGCCAATGACGCGTCGGCGACGGGTCTGATCATCAAGTAACGAGGACCGGATATGACACCCCCCATCGCATTTTTCTGCGTTGTTCCAGCGCTGGTTCTGGCCGGCTGCGCGAGCAGCCCGCAACAGCGGCAGGATTATTCGCCTGGCTACAACTATGTTTCGACGGATGCAGGCGGCTCGGAGAAAGGTATCGGCGGCTCAGTTCTTGCTCCCGATGCCTGTCTGGCCGAGCCAGCCGACGACGACAACTCTGCTGCCAAGACGAATCTGACGATCGTCTCCGGCGTCGGCTCCCATCTGCCGCCCGGTTGCGCCAATGCCTTCAATCTTCAGCGGATGTCCGAAAGCCAGCGTGACCTCGTAGAAGGCCGCCGCATGGGCCCGGCGGCGGCGGCACCGACCGCGCGCGCGGCCCGTCGCTACCTCGATGGCGAGGAGGCTCCGATAGGCGGCGCCAACAGCGCGCCGTCGGTGCCGCAGACAACGCTCCCAGTCGAGTGAGCCGGCGCGGTATTCGCCCGCGTAGTGTCACCCTACGCGTCGCGCTTGGCGGAAGATCGCTTCAGGCCCTCCGGCCCGATTCGCTAGCCGAGGATGGAGCCGAGCGCCTTCGCTTTGGCCTGAGTGCTGCCCTTCAGCCGAATGGTTCTTGCGCGGGCAAGCAGGGTGGCCACCTCCTTGGTCGTCAGCCCGATTGGCGGCGAGGCCTTGACCTGGTCGGCCTGGCCAAGAAGCCCGTACACCACCACAATGTTGCGCTTGTGGTGCAATTGCGCATTGGGAGCGGCGGCAATTTTCTGCACCAGCGGCAGCGCCGCAGCGGAATTGTCTTCGAGGGCTGCCGCCAATGCCATGTTGGTCTCGACGTCAAGATCGCCCGGCGCAAGTCTCAACGCCTGGGCGAAAGTCTCCTGCGCCTGCCCTGTCTGCCCGGCGAAAGTCTGCGCAACGCCCAATCGGTTGTAGGCGCCGCTGGTGTTGACCAGCGGCGCTGCCTGCGCAAGCGCGCGCATGCCTGCATCGATATCGCCTACCTCCATCATCGCCGAGCCAAGCCCAAGCATTGCTCCCCCGTCATTGGGAGCTTTGGCGAGCGCGGCCCGATAAGCTTTGGCGGCATCGGCAGGATAGCCTGCCCGCATGTAAGCGTCGCCTGTCTTGACGAACGCGCTCGCCTTAGCGCCCGGCATTGCTGCGGCGCGCTGGTAGAGCGCGATGGCGGTATCACTTTCTCCGCGCGCATCAATATCATCGGCAAGCTTGATCAGGCGCTCGGATTGAGACGATGGGCCCTGCGCCTTGGCCTGCACGGAGCCGGTTTGGGTCGTCTGGCAACCGCTCAGCGCCAGCGCGACGACGACTGGCATGAATACGACACGCAACCGCAAATCCACCTCTCCGTATTCAAGCCTGTCCCACCTTACACAGGGCATCGGCCGACTGGAACCACGATAGTGCGGTAAGATTGCAACATGGCCGAAGAAGCTGAGGAAAAGAAATTACCGGCGTCCGACAAGAAGCTTCGTGACGCCCGCCGCAAGGGCCAGGTTTCGCAAAGCCGCGACCTGGTATCCGGCTTCACTCTTTTCGCAGCGCTTGGCTATCTCTATTTTTGCTGGCCGCTGCTCTTCAAATATCTTTCGGAACTCGTGCAGACTGTGACGGTGCCCGGCGGCTCTTTCGAGGAGGTCAGCCTGCGGGCCATCCACCACTCGTTCTCATTGCTGATGCTTGCCACATTGCCGCTAGTCGGCATCGTTGTGGTTCTCACCGTAGCCTTCGGCATGCTGGCCACGTTCGGGCCGGTCTTCTCGTTCGAGCCGCTCAAGCCGCAGTTCGATCGCATAAACCCGGCGAAGGGCCTTCAGAAGATCCTGTCGCTCCGCAATGTCATCGAGTTCGCCAAGGGCCTCGTCAAGGTGGTGTTCCTGGCAAGCCTTTTCGTATTCATCCTGATCGCCTGGCTACAGCCTCTCTTCGATGCGCCAGGCTGTGGTCAGACATGCCTGGAGCCGATCATCAAGGCGGTGATGACACCTCTCGGGACTGCCGCCGCCCTGGCCTTTATCGTCATCGGCTTGATCGATGTTCCTATTCAGCGCTGGCTGTTCCTACGGGACATGCGCATGACGACAACCGAATACAAGCGCGAACACAAGGATCTCGAAGGCGATCCGTTGATCCGCCGTGAACAGCAGCGACAGCGGCGCGAAGCAGTGATGCAGCCTGCGAAGCTGGGTGTGAAAAACGCGGTCATCGTCTTGGTGTCAGGCGAGCGCGCCGTGGCGTTGCGCTACGTCAAGGGCGAAACGCCTGTGCCGACAATTGTCGGCAAGGGTCAGGGCCGTGCGGCCGAAGATATGATGGCTCAAGCGCGCGAGGCAGGTATCCCCATAGTCGAGGATGCCGTCACCGCCCAAGCGATCTTCGAAGATGCGAACATCGGGTCTTATATCGGCCAGCAGATGTTTTCCCCGGTCGTTCGCCACCTCGTCCGGCACGGGCTCACTTGAAGCCAAAATCCTGCGATTGTCGTTCTATGCCAGTCTAGCCCTGTCGGCTGGTGGAAGCGAAGCGGAAGTCCGCTGGTCGCGCATCCGTCAGCGTCAAGGCGGCACGGCGGAAGACCGAGCAGGCCGATTCAATGAGGGCGTTTCGGTGGACCTGTCATGCCGCCCGATCCGCAGCTTGGCGTTCATTCGCGTTGAATAACAATGCGTCCTCAGCCCCGGCTGGCCAGCAGCCTTGTCAGCCAATCCGGATCCATTTCCGGCACGGAGGATAAAAGCCGTTCAGTATAGGGGGCATGCGGCGGCGTGAGAATTTCGCTCTTCAATCCCTGCTCAACGACTTTCCCCTGGTGCATGACCACAATTTCGTCGGCGATCGCTCGCACGGTGGCAATGTCATGGGTGATGAAAATGTAGCTCATGGCGAGCTCGCGCTGAAGCCGCATCAAGAGCTTCAGGATTTCCTCCTGCACAATCTGGTCGAGGGCGGATGTGATTTCGTCGCAGATGATGAGTTCCGGATCGGCGGCCAACGCCCGGGCGATGCAAACGCGCTGCTTCTGGCCCCCCGACAGTTCGGCCGGCAGACGATCCAAGTAAGTTTCGCTCATCTCGACCATGTGCATGAGTTCGCCGATCCGCCGATCCCGCTGCGCTCCCTTGAGGCCAAGATAGAATTCAAGCGGCCGAGCTATGACTTCTTCGACCGTCTGGCGCGGATTTAGCGCGTTGTCGGGCATTTGATAAATCATCTGTATGCGACGCAGAATCTCTTTTGGGCGGGTCTCCAGGGTCTTGGAAAGGGCCTGGCCGGCAAAGGAAATCGACCCCGAAAGCGGCGGCAACAGGCCGGTAACGACGCGAGCGAGCGTCGATTTCCCGGAACCGGATTCGCCGACCACAGCCACTGTTCGTCCACGTGGAACTTTGATGGAGACATCCTGGAGCACCTTGACCCTCCGCGCGTAAGCCGCGGTGACGTTGTCTATCGTAAGCAGATATTCATCGGCCGGAACTTCGGGCTTGGCGAGCTTGCGCACGGCCCAGAGCGTTTTGGTATATTCCTGGCTGGGCGAGGCGAGCATCTGGCGTGTTTCAGCCTCCTCCACGGTAAGTCCATCGCGCAAAACCATGATGCGGTCCGCCATTTGCGCCACCACCGCCAGATCATGCGTCACATAAATTGCAGCCGTGTTGAATTCCTCCACGACATTGCGAATGGAGGCGAGAACTTCGACCTGCGTCGTCACATCGAGCGCCGTCGTTGGCTCGTCGAAGACGATGAGGTCCGGACGACAGGCCATCGCCATAGCGGTCATTGCCCGTTGCAACTGTCCGCCGGAAACCTGATGAGGATAGCGAAAGCCGATGGTCTCCGGGTCTGGAAGCTGAAGACGCCGATAAAGATCGACGGCACTCCGGTTCGCTTTCTCTCGGCTGGCAATCCCATGCGCCACCACAGTTTCGACAGTCTGATCGAGGAGCCGGTGGGCCGGATTGAAAGAGGCCGCGGCGCTTTGTGCGACATAGGCGATACGGGAGCCTCTGAGGCGACGCCGCCCTGTTTCGCTGAGTGCCAGAAGATCGATCCCGTCGAACAGGATCGAGCCCTGTGTGATACGGCAGCCCGGCTTGGCGTAACCCATCGCGGCGAGGCCAATGGTGGATTTGCCGGCGCCTGACTCGCCGATCAGGCCAAGAACCTCCCCCCGCTTCAGCGCCAGATCGACCCCGCGGACAATGGGATGCCATCGCTCGTCCGAGAAGCCCTCCACATGGAGATTGCGGATCTGAAGTAGATCCTTGCCTTTTTCGCGCGAGGCCGGACCGCTACCTTTCATCCCGCAACCCGCTTGTTGCGTGCAGGAACCAGTCGACGACGAAATTGACGGATACCGTGAGGAGGGCAATCGCGCCGGCCGGCAGCAGCGGCGTGACATCGCCGTAGGTGATCAGGGTTGCATTCTCGCGCACCATCGACCCCCAATCAGCGGTCGGCGGCTGAATACCGACGCCCAGGAAGGACAGTGCCGCGATCGTGAGGAATACGAAGCAAAATCGCAAGCCGAACTCCGCGACCAGCGGCGGCATCACGTTGGGAAGGATTTCCTTGGCGATGATCCATTTCGGGCCTTCGCCGCGCAATCGCGCCACTTCGACATATTCCATCACTGCCACGTTAAGCCCGACGGCGCGTGCGAGCCGAAAGACACGGGTGGAATCGAGCAGCGCAATGATGATTATCAGGCTGGTGATCGACGACCCGAAGATCGAAAGCAGCACCAGGGCGAAGATCAGGCTTGGGATCGACATCAACACGTCCACCGCACGCGACAGTATCTGGTCGAGCCATCCCCTGTACAATGCGGCTAGAAGGCCTAGCGAGACGCCGACGGCGAAGGACAGCAGTGTGGTCGCGACGGCGATACCGATGGTGTTGCGTGCACCGTAAATCAAGCGTGTGAGCATATCGCGGCCGAGCTGGTCGGTTCCCAGTTTGAACTGCTGGCTCCACGGTGCGAAGGCTTCGCTGAAGACCTGCGTTTCGCCGTATGGGGCGATCCAATGCGCGAACACCGCAACGATGACATAGCCGATGATGACGAGGATGCCGAACCAGGCACTGAAGGGTGCCTTCTTCAGCGCCGTTTTGGCCCGGGTGGCGCGCGAGCGCCTCAGCCTGTGAACCTGAGCGATGGGTTCGTAGCTGGTCATCGTGGATGCAAGAGCCTTGGATTGGTGGCGATCGAAATGATGTCGGCGGTCAGATTGAGCAGGATGTAGGTCGCCGCGAAAATCAGGGCGCAGGCCTGGACAACCGGAACATCCCTGGATTTGACCGCATCAACCATCAGCTGACCAATGCCGGGATAGACGAACACCACTTCGACCACGACCACTCCGACGACCAGATAAGCGAGATTGAACGCTACCACCGTGACGATCGGAGCCCAGGCGTTGGGCAACGCATGCCTGAGTACGATGGCCATGGGCGACATTCCCTTCAGCCGCGCCATGTCGATATAGGGGCTTGCCAGCATGTTGATGATCGCGGCTCGTGTCATGCGCATCATGTGGGCGACGATGACGAGCGTAAGTGTGATTGCCGGCAAGGCTACTCTCCAGACATGCTCCCAGAATGGCGTCTGGTCGTTCACATTCGACAATGTCGGGAACTTGGGAACTGCGTTGAGCATCCAGTTCAGTGACACTGCGAGCCAGTGCGGCAGGGATTGTGCGAACTCGGATCCGATGAACGTGTCGCGCGAGATGACCAGGTAGGCTAGCATATAGGCGACGAAAAACTCCGGGAACGAAATGGTTGTCAGCGTCACTGCGTTCACCAGCCGGTCGAACCAGCCATTGCGGTAGAGCGCAGCGAGGATGCCAAGTCCCAGGGCCAGCGGAACTGCGATCAGCGCGGTCATCGATGCGAGGAACATCGTATTGTAGAGGCGCGGCGCGATGATCTCGGCGACAGTGCGCCGATACCCGGTGCGGCTCGCGAACGAAGAGCCGAAATCCCCGTGGAGCATCTGCCCGACCCAGACGAAGTAGCGCTCGACAGGCGGACGGTCGATGCCAATTTCTCGCTGGAAGGCGGCGACCGTTTCGGGTGTGGCGGATTGCCCGAGCATCGCCTTGGCGAAGTCGCCCGGAAGCATTGCAATCGCAGAAAAGATGATGATGGACACGATGAACAGCGTGACCAGGCCGAGGCCAAGGCGCTGCAGAACCGTTCTTGCGACGGGGTTCATTTGCACGCGTTTCCCGTTGCGGCCGCTGCCCTGCCACATCCGGCAGGGCACACCGGGGCCAACCGGACCCTCGCAACCATCGCGGGTCCGGCCCGCACTCTCACGCAGTGGCGATCCACCAGCGTTCGGCCATCTTCAGTCCATCGTTCTCCCAGTTCGGCGCCACCTCGCCATGTGCGAGCTTATTGGATTTGGCGCTGACGAAATTGTTGAAGACCAGCACGATGCTGCCGCCATCATCATGGGTCAGTTGCTGCATCTCGGCATACATTGCCGACCGCTTGGCATCGTCCGTCTCGGCGCGCGCCTGGACAAGCAACTCGTTGAAGCGAGGATTTTTCCAGAACGACTCGTTCCAGCTGGAGTCCGCGGCGAAGGCTTGTGTGAACATCCAGTCGGCGGTCGCGCGACCGCTCCAATAGGAAGCGCACCAAGGTTTCTTGAGCCAGACATTGTCCCAATAGGCGTCCTCGGCCTCACGCACGACGTTTACGTCGATGCCGCACTGGGCTGCCGTTTCGCGGATGAGCGCAGCCGCGTCCACAGCGCCTGCAAAAGCGGCATCGGCGACCGAGAGATCCACCTTCAGTTTTTCCATTCCGGCCTTTTTCAGATAATGCTTGGCTTTCTCCGGATCGAAACTGTGTTGCGGCTGCGGATTCGTGGCGAATTTGATTGCCGGCGCGATCGGGTTGTCGTTGGCCACGGTGGCGTGGCCGAGAAAGATCTTGTCGACGATCTCCTGACGATTGATCGCCCATTTCAAAGCCATTCGGACGTCCGGATTGTCGAACGGCGCCATCGTGACATTCATCGGCAAGGTATAGTGGCCATAGCCGGTGACCTCGACGATCTCCACCTTGGGATTGCGTTTCAACATGCCGAGGGTCTTGAGGTCGGCGCGGCCAATATAGTCCACCTCCCCTGTCGATAATGCGGCCATGCGAGCGGCGAGATCGGTGATGGCGATGAACTCCACCTCGTCGAGATAGGGTTTGCCATTTTTGAAGTAGTTCGGATTGCGCTTGAGCTTGGCCGAAACTCCGGGCTGGAAGTTCTCAAGCACGAAAGCACCGGTGCGAACGCCCGATCCCCAATCCGCCTTGCCGTCCTTGGCCGGCATGATGACCAGATGGTAGTCACTCATGATGTAGGGGAAGTCGGCATTGCCGCTCTTCAACGTGAAGACAACCGTCTCCGGGCCGTCCGCCTTGATGCTGGCGACCGGTTCAAGCAGCGGCTTCGCCGCCGATTTGGTTTCGTCGCCCATATGGTAGCGCAGCGAAGTCACGACGTCGTCCGCCGTCACATTCTTGCCGTTGTGGAAGGTTGCGCCCTTGCGCAGCTTGAAGACCCAGGTTTTGGCGCCATCCGACGATTCAAAGCTCTCGGCAAGGTCCGGCTGGACGTTGCCTTTGGCGTCGACCTCGGTGAGGCTGTTGGACATCGAGCCCGAGAACACGGTTTGTGTGAATGTGTCCGGGTAGCCGGCCGGATCGATCGAATCCGTTGTTGCCCCATGTGCCATGCCGAGCTTGGCGAAGCCGCCCTGCAGCGGTTCGGCCCGGGCCGTGCTGACGAAGAGCTTGTCCGCAGCGGTAAGCGTCAGCCCAGCGGCCAGCCCAAGATGAATGAAGTCGCGACGGGAAATCTTGCCGCGGCCAGTCTGGCTTTGAGCGATACCAAGCTTGTATTCAGATTCTGACATTTGACTCTCCCATTGCGGATTTTCCGCGTTATTGTTCGTCAAGCACCTGTGAAGAAATCTGCTCGTCAGCCGCGATCACCCTTTCTTCTGACCGCTCAAATCCGCACCTCGATCAGGCTGTCACATAGATGCTGCCCGCCTCGACGGTGACTGGAAATGTGCGCGCGCGAACGGACGGATCGACCAGGGCCGCGCCTGATTTGATGTCGAATTCCCAGCCATGCCAGGCGCAGCGCACGATCTCGTTTTCGCGGTGATAGATGAATTGCGCCCCTTCGACCGGTGCAGTTGTTCCGCATTGCGGCCCCTCGCAAAGCGGAGCGCCGCGGTGCGGACAAACATTCAGCAGCGCGTGGAATGAATCTCCGATGCGGAAAACCCCGACCGAAAGGCTGCGGATCTTGGTGATGAAGGGAGATCCGGTTTCGATCTCGTCGACACGGCAAATATATGTCTTCTCAGGCATCGTCTGCTTCCTCAGGCGGCATTCGCCGCTTGCGCGCGGGGGATGCGTTTGTAGACCTCCAACGCATTCAGCCCCATGATCTTGCTCTTCCAGGCGGGAGGGATTTGCAGCGTGTTGGCGTCGTCGTAATCCCAATGCGGATAATCGGAGGCAAACATCAGCGTATTTTCGCCGTCCATCGCCTCGAGAGTGGACCAGAGATGCTGAATATTTGCGGGCTGCTCCAGCGGCTGCGTGGAAAAGCGGATGTTGCGCCGGCAGTATTCGGACGGCAGCATCTTCAGCCATGGCGTCTCTTTGCGTAGAGCTTTGTAATCGGCGTCCAGGCGCCATAATACCGACGGCACCCAGGCGACGCCGCACTCGATGACTACGAAGTAGAGATCCGGCCATTTCTCGAAGACGCCATGCGCAATCATGCTTGCGACATGTGAAATCGCCGACATGTGCAGGATGGCATGGGTCTCCCAGAAGAATGTCGTCGGGGCCGGAGCAATCGCGGTCGAATTCACGCCGCCATGGCCGCCCAGATGAATGGCAAAGGGCAGCCCCACCTCGGCGCAAGCCTCATAAATTGGATGGTAAAACGGATCGCCATAGGGCTTGACGGAGCCTTGCGAAGCGAGAACCTGAACCATGCGCGGGTGATTGCCCAGACGGCGTATCTCGGCGGCCGCGAGCTTCGGATCCTGTGGCGCGACGATGATCGAGCCCATGAAGCGATCGTCCTTCGGCAGCCAGTGGTCGATCTGATAGTCATTGTAGGCGCTGACGAGGGCGCTGGCATAATAGGGATTGGCGAGGGTGGAAGCCTCGATCGGCTCGTCGCCGGTCAGGATCGCCACATCGACCTTGTACTTGTCGAGGTGTTTTTCCTTCATGATGAGATAGTTGTCGGCTTCTGTTTTCGGACGGACGTCCTTGCGGGAGAAGTCCTGCGGATGAAACCAGGGACGATGGCCATGCGGGAAGGCGCCAACGGGACCTGTCTTCTCGCCTTCGACGAACATGTCCTTCCATAGGCCGGAAAGGTAAGGCTCCAATACGGTCGCGCTTGACCAGTAATTGTGACAATCGCAGTCGACTATGAACACGTTGCTCAGCTCCGTAGCTTCAGCCTGGTCGATCTGCCGGCCGATTTCACCGTGTGCAGCTTCCGCCTTGAGTATTGTTTGATCAAGCTTATGATCCGGCCCAATATGATCGACTTTTTCGATCGGAGGTCATGTGCAGCTAGATCACATCGAAACCTTTCTCGACATTATCGAGTCGCGAAACTTCAATCGCACCGCCGATCGGTTGGGATTGACCCAGTCGACGATCAGCACCCGCATCAAGAATCTGGAGAGTGCGATCGGGTCGGAGCTCTTTCAGCGCGGGCGTGCCGGTGCTGAGCCGACAGCCGCAGGGCGGCGGTTCGAAGCGTACGCCAGATCCCTGCTGTCGACGTGGTCGCAAGCTCGCCACGACGTGCGAGCGTTCAACCGTTTCGAGGGCACCTTGCGCATCGCCGCTCAAGTAGGCATGACCCGTTCGGTCCTGCCGGGATGGGTCGAGACACTGTGCCAGGCGCTTCCCAAATCCTCGATCCATGTCGAGTCGGATTATTCGAACCAGATGGTCAGCGACCTAAGCATGGGAAATCTTGATATCGCCGTGCTTTATGCGCCTCGTTACCTGCCTGAGATCGCCTACGAGCATCTGATGGTCGAGGAATATGTGATGGTTTCGACGGCTGCCAGAACGCTGTCCGACGTCGACCCTGAAACCTACATTCGCCCGGGCTACACCGCCGTGCTGGAAAAGACGCACGCAGAGCTGCTGGCCGAGTTGGCGATCTGTCGGCTTTCGACGGGATCGGAAACTCTGGCGGAGATCATGCTCCGACGAACGGGCGGCACCTGCTATATGCGTAGCGACGATGCGCGCCGGTTCACGGCCGAGCTCCCATCGTTTCTCGTCGAGGGAGCGCCGACGCTGCACCAGCCAGTCCACACCGCGATACTCGCGCGCCGCAAACATGAACCAATTATTCGCAAAGGCATCCGAGCTCTCCAGGTTGCTGTAATGTCACTGGAAGTCTAATCGAAATTACCGATCATAAAGGCAGGATTGCGCGGCTGTTCAGCGGGGTTTGACGTGGCATCTTGGCTCGACTTCAAACCCGAGTTGACTGATGAATGCATACGCGGCCTTTGCAGCCTCCGGCTTCGTCCCAACAAAGCGTCACCGGCATTGGGCACAGACAACACCGCAGCCTGTGCTCTGCCGGCGCGTGATCGACGAAACGCACGATGTGAAAACATTCGTTCTCACACCCACTTCAGATCGGATGTTCTGCTTCAGCGCTGGCCAGTATGTTCTGGTACACCTTAGGATCAACGGTGCCGCGGTGACGCGCTCCTACTCCGTTTCGTCACCGCCGACGCGACCGCTCGACCTACAGATCACCGTCAAACGGACGCCGGCCGGGCTCGTTTCGAATTGGCTGCATGACAATTTGATGCCGGGCGACGGGATCGAGATCGAAGGGCCGCTCGGCTCGTTCAATCTCGACGATCTGCCGCATGCAAAGTCCCTCTTCCTTTCAGGTGGCAGCGGGATAACTCCCGTCATGTCGATGCTGCGCGCATTTACCGACCGCGCAGCCGACCAGGATATCCGCTTCATTCACAGTGCGAGAACGCCGGAAGACATCATCTTTCGGCTTGAACTGGACGCACTTGCCGCTCGCTTTCCCAATGTTAAAGTGACTTGCATTTGCAGTCAGGAAGACGCGGCATGGAGGGGTCCAACTGGACGCATTGGCAGTCAAATGCTCCTGAACCTGGTTCCCGATCTCCATAGCCGCACCATTTTCGCCTGTGGGCCGGAATCCTACATGAAGACGGCACGCGGCTGCCTGGAGGCAATCGGCCTCGCCCGTTCACAGTATCATGAGGAGAGCTTCGGAGGCGGCAACAGTTCGCGTTCGGTACCGGCTTCAAAGGTTTCGTCTTCGGTCCGCTTCGTCAGGTCTGGCATTGCGCATGACTGCGCGCCCGGAGAGACCTTGCTCGAAGCGGCGCGCCAATGTGGCGTCTACGTCCCGACCGCTTGCCAGCAGGGAGTTTGCGGGACCTGTCGGATCGCCAAGCTGTCCGGCGAAGTCGTCATGGATGACGTAGGCGGGCTGACCTTGGAGGACAAATCGGCAGGCTACGTCCTGGCGTGCTGCAGCCGGCCGCAAGGCGACGTTTTGCTTGATCTCTAATTGTCACATACCGCATCGCGGGACAAATCGGATCAGCCTTTGCGTTGCACAATCAAGCCGCACTGCTGCGCCGCAAGTGATTGGCATTTCGGAGCATGTTGTCCGGCCTTACCCGGAGACTTGACCGCCCCCGAACACTCTAAGTTAGAGGCAGTTACCTCATTCAAACAGACGAGGACAGTAGGCCAACCCGCCGTTAGGGTAAGAGGTCGTTCTGTCGATTCTATACGGGGGATACTATTGTCAGTCTTGCGGAAACGGAAGCAAACTTGCGATCCTCCATGCAGACACTATTGCAGTTCATGTGCTCTCATCCCATAGGGGGGACGTTGTCGAAGAATGAGTGGGGAAACAACAATTTTCTCGGTGTTACCGCAAAAATCTATAAACCCCATTCGGTGATATGCCGCCAGGAGGACGACAACAGTGAGATATTCATTGTAAAATCGGGCTGGGGCATACTTTATCAGGCACTGCCGGACGGAGAGCGGCAGATCATAGACACTCCCCTCAAGGGGGATGTCGTCGGTTTCCGTGGCTTGGACGGACCCCGTCTTGCGTCGCTGGCGTCCATAACCGAACTAGCTGTTTATGAAATTTCCAGTAAGGAACTGGTCGAGGCCATCCTGTCGGAAGGCCGAATCGGGAAGAAGATCGCCTGCTCCCTGGCGCGCCTGAACGCCATCCTTGCCGAACATCTCATGAATACCGGGCGGCGGAACGCGATGAGGCGTACCGCCCACTTCCTGCTAGAGTTGGAGGTGAGGCTCTCCAGGGTTGGGCTGTCGGCGCATGGAAGGTATGAGTGTCCTCTTGCCCAGCATGAACTGGCCGACATACTCGGCATGACCACGGTTCACGTCAACCGAACGTTAAGGGAGCTCCGCAAGGCCGATCTCGTCTCTTTCAAGTCAGGCCATGTAGAAGTGATCAATCGCAAGAAGCTGGTCGAAACAGCCGGATTCGACAGCGAGTATCTCAGGTAGCGGCTATCTCTCTTGAAGAGATTATCATGACGGGCGGCAACTCGGCCTGTCGCACCGAGGCCGGTGTGTTGCTGAAATATGCGCGGAGCCCCTTTTACTGCGGCAGATCCTGGGGTGGGGCTCAAGCTAAATTGTTGAGCCATGGCTATCAGCGCTGTGCGCTAACCATGTCAACGGCACCTTCAGGAGTTCTGGTCTACCACGGGAATCGCCGCAGGTACCAGCCGATCAACATTCGGCTGCCTGCTAGGTGAGATGGCCAAGTGGTCCTGTGCATGCGTCTTCAGGCGGATTGCAGCCCTTTTGGTCCGGGTTGGCGTCGGTTCCCTGAAAATTATGAAAAAAGCAACCTATGTTAGAGACTGCTTATAAATAAACCCTACACTTACCCAAGTTGGGTGTCTGCTGGGTCGGGAACTAAACAGGACGCAAATGGAGTAATCGAGCCTCGACGTTTCACAAGGCGCAATACCAAGTTTTTCAATGCCAGAGAATGCGGAAACCATATCGGCCGGCGCAAGGCGGCTTGTGTGGAAGAGCGGGTATTGATATGGGCTCCACAGCAGGACTGCACAATTACACTTCGGCAAATCGATCCGGAGTCCCGTCCGGTGGAACGGAAACCGTCCGCGGGCAGACAGGCAGGGAATGCCTCCTCATTCTGGACGGAAGGGCACTAGACCGCGAGTGTCTCGCATCGGCTCTCGTGGACCACGAACTCGGTATGGATGTCACCGCGTGGCGTTCCGTCGAGGAATGGCGCGTCGGAAAGAGCTCTGCCCCTCCCCTTGCAGCCATACTCTTCAACCTTGGCAGTCGGAAGGTTACAGATTATGGCCTCGCTGACGAGATCAGGCACATTTCATCCGAGTTCAAATCGGTCCCTGTGGTCGTCCTGGCCGAGACAGAAGACCTTGCCCAGATACTGACCGCTCTCGAATGCGGTGCACGCGGCTACATTCCGACCTCTGTTGGAATCGATGTCTGTGTCGAGGCAATCAACCTCGCGGCAGCGGGAGGCATCTTCGTGCCGGCGAGCAGTGTCCTTGCTATGCGGCACCTGATAGAGTCGGGCCGCCGCGACACGGAGCCTTTGGCGGGCATTTTCACGCTTAGGCAGGCCGAGGTTGCGCTAGCGCTCCGGCGCGGCAAGGCGAACAAGATCATCGCCTACGAACTGAATTTGCGCGAAAGCACGGTGAAGGTCCACATCCGCAATATCATGAAGAAGCTAAAGGCGACCAACCGCACGGAAGTCGCCTGCAAGGTCAACGATCTTCTCTCAGAAGGAACTCTGCCTGAAGAGTGAGCCCAAGCATAACACTGCCCACCTTGGGTGAATCCTGTGGCCATGTTCGGCTATTTGCCCTATCAAACATGTATTGTGAAAGTCGAAGGGCGGAATCGGCGGCTAATCGGCTGTCTAAGCAGGCTCGGGGAAGGTGTGGCTTCCTACCCATCCTATGGCCTCCTCGATCGTATCGAAATTCTTGTGCTGCCCGCTCAGCAGCCCGAATCCCGTTTCGAGGAACCATTTGCCTTTCGTGGAATATGCTTCCTCGTCGATTTGGGTAAGGACCGCCACCAATTGGTCGCGTTTCCACACCAGCACCCCGGATTCTCCGCCTTCAACCGTTCCGATCCGGACTTCGCTGAATGACAATCCAGAAACAGTCTTCGCTTCGCCCATTTTGATGAATTCCTCAGATTCAAAATGGCAATAAAATCCGTGAGCTTTGCAATTTGTTGTCAAATCACGCAGTGAGTTCGAGCCGTTTGAGGCGATCTAATTCGGCAATCGACGCTATTGAGTACAGGCGACAACGCGTAACGAAACCGGATCTGAGACGACCGCCGCCAATACAAAGGGCCGGGTCGTGGTCACATCGGCGCCGTCCGCATGATGCGTGCGGTCTCCACCGCGCTCCTTCGCCCAGCCCGGGAACGATTTGAGCCCTATGCCTTGTTGATCGGCAACGAAGTCTGGCACATGGATGCGCCAGCCCGAACGAAGATCTATCGCAGGTCATATTGGATGATCATCATCGAGAAAGAGGTATCCGTTTTGTGCTTCAGGCAGGTCATGCGGATGGTGAGCTGACTGAGGTTCTATCGTGTCGTTCCCCGTCGGGCCGTCGCCAGACGCTGGAGTAACCATACCATGCTTCATTGCCCAAACTGCGGCCTGTGTTCGGTTGCGAACCCGAATCTTTCGAAGGATGGCCTTGACGTGTACCTTCACTGTAGCCTCGGCGATATTAATCTCGCGCGCGATGACTTTGTTGGATTCCCCTCCGATCAAGCGACGCAGAATGGACTTCTCCCGATTTGACAAAATCACTAGTTCTTCACCTTCAATCTCCACTTTAACTGCAGCGCTCGGTAACTCAGCAGCTACAGCATCATTTCTCAACCCTTGTCTGAAATCTTCAATTACCATCGAAGTTTCCGTAGGCAACACGATTTGCCCTAGCGTAACCAATTCGAGAGCTTTAATGAACGTGTCGTAAGCAGCGACCTTTGTCAGATACCCGTTAGCCCCGGCACGAAAAGCTGAGATTATATTGGTCGTTCGACAGTGATCGGCTAGCGCAACGACATGGCTGGTCGGGTAGATCGCTTTAAAGTCTGCAATTTGTGCGAACTCAGCATCCGCATCAGTATCGCCGACATCTATGATGAGCAAGATGGAACGGTGCTGGGGTAGCGGCTTCTGCAGAAGATCGTGAACAGTCGCCGCGGAGAAAAGAATACGAAAATTTGCCGCATTCAGGGTTCGACTAAGCGCTTCTCGAAGCAACTCGCTCGGCTCGACAAGCACCGTTATGAAAGATTTTCTTGTCATTATCGCTCTCGCTCGGCGCGATTGGGATACACATGTCGATTGGGATGCTCCAAAGCGCCAGCCGCACAGTTTCTTGTGTTCTTAATGTTACGCTCGGAAACCCTTACACCCAAATACCATCTTTAGGCGTAGGGCAGCATCATCGAGGCGTATCCGAATTCTTCAACCTGGGGCTTTTGGTCAAGGGCACGAGCTCTTGGTTTCAGCAGCTCAGGGAGGCGGCCATCGTAGCAAAGGACTGCGCGGCCGTGAGGATTGCCAGGGCTTGTTTTCCGGTGGGCGTGGTGGTGCCTCCGATCTGGCGGGAGAGGGTCGCGGTTTATGCGGCGAGCGGCGGGCTCAGGCGAGCCGCCCCGCGGCAGTCGACCACTCGGGGATGTCGCGCAGGGCCGGGTGAAGCCGACACTGACGCGGGCACGCTGATCTGAGCACACGCCGCACACGCCGAGCTTCAGCAGCTGAGGCAATGCGTGCCGCGGCCGGCCGTGGCGAAGCGAACTGGGTGTGAGTCAAGCGCGCGACGCAGCACTGACACACAGCGCAGATGCTTTTCGGCTTAAAAAAATGGGGAAGTCTGCCAAGTCGCTCCTTTGCAGCACCCCTGCGGCCCGCAATGGACGCGTTGCCTGCCGCGGCCGATTTAGGGTAACGCTGCAAGGGATCTTGCTTTGTCGGGGCCGGAATTCTAGCCAGACGTGAGAGCCGACGAAAGAAACGCGATGCGGCCAGTTTCGCTATGATTACCCGATAGGATTGCCAAGACTGACGGCTTCGTCGCGTCGTTCTTCTGGGCCCGGACAACATAGTGGGAAACGGCCCAGCTATCCTGCCAATGCATGTCGGAGCCACAGAGACGCACGTCGGCAAACCAAGTTTCCGGCCCCCCGTTTCGTTCGATCGCGTTTGTCCTGTCACCATCGAGGAAGCTCTCCTGGAGCGCAGCAATCCGGTTGGACGAGTTTGCCCCAGATTCTCCTTTATCCGAATGGAGTGCCCACAAAGGGACAGTTGTGCTGCCGGCGGTGAAGGGTCACGATCCGGTCGAGCCTTGCTCGACCGGATCGGACGCATCGGGCGGGATGGCCACCATCGAAACAGAAAGCCACACGCCATGGCCGTTAATACAGAATTCAATTGCGAGCCCGTCGCTCCCTCGTCACAGGCGGCCCAGCGCAGGGGATTGAAGGCCATCCTGCTTGTCTTCGGGCTCTCCGGGGTCGCCGCCTTAGGCGGGGCCGCGGCCAAAAACTTAGGGGCACTAGAGATTGTTTCCAGAGCCGTGGCACAGGTCAAGGAAGTCTCCCGACCCGTGATGCAGCCCGTGAGACAGAAGGTCGAAGATGCCTCCGCAGCCGTGATACAAAATGTCGAGGCGGCCTCCGCAGCCGTGGCGCAGAAGGTCGAGGCTGCCTCCGCAGCCGTGGTACAAAACGTCGAGGCTGCCTCCGCAGCCGTGGTACAAAACGTCGAGGCTGCCTCCGCAGCCGCGGCGCAGAAGGTCGAGGAAGTCTCCGCAACCGTTGTGCAGAGGGTCGAGGATGTCTCCGGGGCCATGATGGAGACGGCCGACGATGTTTCCGGAGCCGTGATGCAGAAGGCCGAGGATGTCTCCGGAGCCGCGGGAGCCGTGATGCAGAAGGTATCTGCTGTCATCAATGGCTGGCAAGAACAACCGGTTCAAGCCATGGCCGAACCCTCCCGTGCGATCGCGTCAGGACCGAATGCGGCGGGCGTGGCGTCAGTCGAACGGAGTGTCGAAACCAATGCCGAACTCCCCAAAACCCGCAGCAAGGCACCAAGCGTGCCAACCGGATACCTGTTTGGCGTCGGCGATCGCCTCAAGGTCGCGTTCTACGAGCGCGTCGAGGTCGAGGAAGACAAGTGGGGGCGCGCGCCCTCGGCCTTGCGCGGCATCCTGCAGCGTCCGGAACTGAGCGGCGAATATATTATCCAAGAGGACGGCACGATTTCCGTGCCCTTGCTTGGCTCCATTCCGGTCGCCAACAGGTCTACGCAACAGGTACAGGCCGACCTAGTGGAAACCTTCAATCAACTGCTGGGCCGCGAGGGACTGGTCAACGTCCTGCCGCTGGAACGCCCGCCCATCTACGTGCTGGGGCCGGTCAAGAATCCAGGCTCGTTCAAGTACGCGGCCGGCATGACCGTCCTGCACGCGATCGCGCTAGCAGGCGGACTGGACCGGGCCGAGGGCGAGCCGTGGCAGAAGATCGAAGCCGTACGCGAGATCCAGAAGCGGAGCGGGGCAATCGACGCCATGTTGAAGTTGCTCGCGCGCGCGGCCGTGCTGAAGGCCGAGCGCGACGGTACGAGACCCACAATCCCGCGCCAGTTGCTGGAGCTGGCCGGCGCGACCGAAGCTGCCAAACTCGTCAACGAGCAGAGCGACCGGCGCAAGGCCGTCGCCACGGCCCGCAAGGATCGTGAGCGCGCGACCCTGCGTGCGCTGGACGCGGCCAAGCAGGACGTTGTCGCGTATGGGCGCATGGAGTCGCTCAACGAACTCATCAAGCTGCGCCAGGAGCGCGTCAACAGCATGCGCACGCTCGTGGACCGCAAAGTTGTCAGCATGACCGTGATGGATCAAGTCCAGGGCGAATTGTCCGACGCGGAACAGCGCCGGCAGGACGCCCTCAACCAGTACGCGGCCGCCAAGCAGCGCCTCGCTTCGCTGGAGTCTGAGGTGTTGCGGACCAGGGCCGACCTCAGGATCGATCTGGAGGTCGAGATCGAGACCATGGAGAGTCAGATCGCGGCCAATCAGCGCGAGTTGAACGCCAGCGAAGGCGTCCTGTACACGTTGCCGGTGACCCGCGCCCAGTTTGCGAAGGACGCAAACAGCGCAACTTATCAAATCGTGCGGCAATCGGCTGCCGGGCCGGTCAGCATCGAGACCGTTGGGATGACCCTGTTAAAGCCAGGCGACCTCGTCAACATCATCATAGGCGAAAGCGAGCCAAGAGAGCCGGCCGGTTCGTCGGTCCCAACCGTGTCGCCGAGCTGCGAGAGCTTGCCGGGAGCGTGCAATCCCAACGATGTCGAGCCTGCCCGCGTGGTGAGAGAGGAGAGGATCGGTCCGAATTGACGCCCGGCAAGGACATTGGTCTGCATTGCTGGTCTGCGTGGATGAACTCGTCGGCACGAAGTGGGAAGCGCGAACCGACCACTCGCCGTCGCCGACAGCTTGAACCGATTCATGATCGAGCATGTCCGCCTCCGCTTGCATGTCCGCCTCCGCTCAGGAGTTCGGATCACTGACAAAGTTGCAGTGAGATGACATCGAACGGGATGCAGGTGCCAATCAAGGGGGATTGGTCAAAGATCTCGGAATTTTGTCACGACGCGCGTACGAGCGAAATCTGCGCACTATTAAATCGAGAAGGCTCTGGCTACTCAGCTGCTGAATTCAGATCAAGACGCTCGGCTCAGCCTCCATGCTAAAGTGTACAGCAAGCTTTTTTGTCCAGAAAGGCGCGCGTTTCGGCGAATTGGGGGCCGTAAGCTAGCCTTAGCAATGTGCAATAATTGCTCATCAGATGCAATCAACGTAACTGACGCGTTATCGCCACCTGGGAGAAGCCTGCCAATTTTCAATTGGCCAAGATCGTTGGCCAAGATCGATGGTATCGATCTACCTTTCGCCGATAATAGTCTTGATTTTGTGTTTAGTGGTCGGTTGATGGAGCACCTCCACCCCGACGCAGTAAGGCAGCTTTCGCAGCTATACCGTGTTCTTGTACCTGGCGGTGCCTACTACTGCATCACTACACACGCGGTCACGGGTCCTCACGACATTCGGTATACTTTGACAAAGTTGCATGTGGATTCCACCTGAAGGAATATAGCTATCGTGAGCTGTCACGCGCGTTTACGGGGATTGGCCTCGAAAGCAGGCTGTTCGGCCATGGGGCGTTAATGAGCTCGTTGCTGCCAACAACGCTGTCGATACCGCCAAGTTCAGCCTGCTCCCCAACGAACTGCGCTTGCCGCCAAGCGAAGTTGTGGGATCGAGATTCCCATCATGTCGAGACCAATCCTGCCCATCCGACGAATACGCCATAAAAGCGTTGTATCGGACGCCAGTGATCGGTTGTAAGATGCTTCAGCAAGCGACCATTCATCACAGGCAACTTTGACGGGGTCATTGTAGTATGTCCGGATTTTCTCGACCCCCATTCCGGGTGTGGCTAACCATGTCGGAATATGATGGCGTAACCGATCAACGTCGGTTAGCACTTTATTGAGACCGGTACCCGCCGCCGGATCGCTGGTAGCAAAACTGTCACCAGCCAATACCAGACCGGGTTGCTGTTCGTGATTCTGCGCGGCGTAAAGATCAACGGGTCGAATCTGAATATCGCTTGACACGACAGCATCACCAAGGAGACGCTTCAATCGGGGCATTACCGCATACAATGCAGATAACGGCGATGTGCGCACTTCCTGACACCACGCATGGCGTATATCACCATGGTAGACGAACACATTGGCGCGCATTCTTGAACCAATCGGAAACATGCTCACATAACCCATGGGCCCTGGCTTTTCCGCAAAATACGTTAAAGCTTGAAATTTGAAACCAGCTTTAGAGGTGAGATCAAAACCAACACTGATCGAGTGGCATTTGCTGATCTCGGATCGCGTGATCGCACCCCGGACGACATTGTTTAAGCCGGTCGCCACCACAATCAATCGGGTCGACCATGTGTCACCATTTGACAGGGTAACTTTCTGCCGGTCGGAGCTCGTCGTTATTTTGGTCACTTTAGCGCAGATGAATTGGACGCTATCTGGAATCTGGCGGCGAATAACATTTACCAAATCCTGATAAGCCATCCCATATTCGCAAGGCTCGCCGTGTTTCCCATGCTTTTTACCGATGACATAACCGTGACGGGCCACCGATATCTCAGTCATCGGTGTCGCAGCCGCCAATACGGCATCCGCCAGCCCGGTTTTTTTGAGCAAGTCGACTTGATCGTCATCGAGTTTTTCGCAGCGAAACTCCACTGGATAGACTTGATGGATATCAACAAGGATGGTCGAAATCTCCATCCGGCCAAGCATCGCAGCGGCTAACGAGCCGGCGGTACCACCCCCGAGGACCGCTACATCAATATTATTCAATTCCCGCTCCTCCGCTCACCACTTCATTGACAGCACGATCATGACGGCACCAAACGGTGTCGAAGAAAATTCAAGACTCCGTCTTTTGCTGCAAAACCAAACTAGCGCGCTTGTTTATCACGCGACCAAACCGCGCAATCCACAGTTCGGTAAACAGCTTTGACGCAATCCCCTCCATCGACCCGCCAGGCTCGCGAAGCAACTTGAAGTGCTTCTCCTCAATTTTCTCGCAGCAAAAATCCTCCGCACAGGGATGATGCACGTCGATCAGGACGATCGAAATCCGGCTCGCCCGAGCGTCGCGGCGGCGATAGAGCCGCCCCAGACCGCCTCCTACAATCCCAATATCTGCACTATACATCATCGTCTCCCGCAGATAAACCGCATTGTACCATACTTTTTCGCGAAGCGCTATGATGTATCCCACACCGATTTCAAACTCACGATCGTCCAGTCAGAGAAACATGCGATGCAAGGATCGTCTTGTCTTGCGAACAACCTGCCGCAGCGGCGGCTTTACTAACGGCGTTTTGGCATACCATGTATCTATATAATGGATAGCCATTCGCACCGCAACGACAATACGACCGAGCAAAGTTCTGCTATCAAAATGGAAAAACAGAAGCAAATTGATATCGGACCACGAAAGCTTATAAGGCTCGTCGCCGATCGTGAAATCGAATTTCTGAATCTTCCGGCCAATGGCATATTGCATCATTTCCTGAATATGCTGACGCCCGGGACTGTATTTGGCAAACTCCTCCAGATAACTCGACATCACCAGTGAATAACTGGAATTGAACCGGAGACCCAGACCCGTCGCCACCGGAATCCCATCCACATCCAGCCGCGTGACATGGATGACCTCGCGCAACCGAGGATTGGCGACAATCGCCAAATAAAATTCGCGAAAACCCGGACGTTCGAACATATCATGAACACCCATTCGGGCATAGCTGCTCCGTTTTTGTTCGATCAGCTTTGCAATGGTGCACTCGATCTCGGCCTGATCTTGCACGTCTACAAAGCGAATCGCGCCGCCACCTTGCTTGGCGAGGTTTTTGGCCTTGCGCCGGTGGGTATGCAGCGTCGAATTCGAAAACTTTGACGCATAAAACCTATTCCAGTTCGCTTCCGGGAGGGTTGCGACATGCCCGGCGCAATTAGCCAGCAAGACCGGCAACTCGAGAAAGGGATTAGGTTGGGAGCCGACAACACTGGGCATATTGGAAAATTCAACAGTGTCGAAACGAAGTCGAGGATAGTCTTGAATCGCCCGAATTATGTCTTTCCACAGGCGGCCGAATCGGCCAGGTTTCACGTGATCGCTAAAATTTATCGCCAGAATGGGCGAATTATAATCGCACAATTCCGATCCAAACCAGACCAGCCGGCGGATCAGACTATGGCGTTCGATCGCCAATGGCAGAATAAAAACCGCCATGCCGGTATCGTCGAGACCCAGCACGATCACCGGGATCAGTCTCTCTTTGGAGCCGATGTGGTGATACCATTCCATCTGCCAATCAAACAATTGGAATACGGTACAATCCGCATGCTGCTCTAATGTTCTCCATTGAGCTTCCACCGCGTCCATATCGGTGAAAATTTGCAGAGCAATATTCGCCGTCGTCGTCATTGGGTGTGCCTATGTAACAGAGGTTTAGCCAGTCCTGCTGCTAGAGAATGTTCTGCTTGAAATCCCAAAAAGGTAGCCTGCCTTGTCCGGGTCGCCGATCGAATTATAGGGAAGAACTTGCGGATGACTTCGCCCGCAGGCTGCTCCAGTCTGAACAGCAAGTTGCGCGTGATCAGGAAGCCACTCAAAATGAAGAACAGTTGGACCCGCAGCGCTCCCGCCCCGATGCGGAAGTGCGTTTTGACCCACGGCCAGCCGAAGTGCTCGACGCCGACGAGTCCGATCGCGATGGCCCACGGGCCATCCAATTGCAGTCGACAATCCAGCGCCATAATCGGTGTCTCCTCAAGTCTGGAGCGGCGACGCGGTCGGTCGGTCGTGCGCGGGGCCGGCCGCAGAATCCAGTTTCATCGCGAAGGCCAAAATCAGGGCGGCACATGCACCCTCGATGCTGACCGCGAGCGTCCAGCCTAGGACCAGGCCTTGAAGTCCATCAAGCTTCGCCCCCGCGACCACGAAGCACAGCTCCAGCAATCCGCCAAGCGCGAACCAGCGAGATGCCTTGCGCATCCTGTCGCCCAACCGCGCCAGCGTACAGGCATGAAATTTGAGCGTTGATCCCAACAGGCTGAAGCCGAGGAAGTGTAGGCTCGAACCGGCGATCTCAGGATAGACCGGATTGAAGACCGCAAGGATCTCCTGCGAATAGGTGAAGACGAAGACGGCACAGGCCAGCGAGAAGAGCAATGACGCCGACAGCGACACAAGGATGTCGTGTCTGGATTGTTTCGGGCTTGTTCTGATCACAGGG
Source organism: Mesorhizobium sp. M0598 (assembly GCF_040320865.1). Lineage (NCBI taxonomy): Bacteria > Pseudomonadati > Pseudomonadota > Alphaproteobacteria > Hyphomicrobiales > Phyllobacteriaceae > Mesorhizobium > Mesorhizobium sp. M0598. The sequence goes on from NZ_JAMYQL010000014.1 coordinate 121,630, forward strand.
AACAGGATCGTGGCCATGGCTGCTGGAATCAACGAGGCCGTAAAGACCAGCATCCACAACGGCATGAGGGCGGCATTTGTGATCGGCGACAGGAGAACCAGCACAAGGTAGGGCATGATGACGACTGGTGCCTGCGAGGCGACATCGAGCGCGTAGTGGTCGAAGACCTTGCTTCGGAGCGTATGGAGCAGCTGGAAATCGGGAGGCCCAACGAGGCGACGCGCACCGCCCCGGGTCAAGAGATCGACGCCGATACAGGACGCCACCAGGCTGGCCACCCAGCTCAGAAGAAGCGCGGCATTGGAGGTGTAGCCAGCGGCAGCGGCGACGGCGATCAGCATCAGCTTGAACGTGGAGAACAGCACCTGCCGGATCATCCTGCCGGTGCTGCGCAGGTTGCCGACGAGCGCCAGATCGACCATCGCGCAGAGTACGGTCAGGCAGCAGCCGAGGACGAACGTAACAGCCTCGAACCAGCCGCCGATCGGCCCGGTCGAGCTGTTGAGGTACGCCTCCCCGAAGACAAACAACAAGGCCAGGCCGACCCCCAGCGCCACCCCGACGGACGCTGCAGCGGCCACGAGGCCGCGCCCCTTGCCGGGATGCCGTACGATTTCACCCATCAGCAGGGTCCCGAGCCCGGCTTCGCCCAGCAGGCCGACGAGCGCCATCACGGACAGGAGGGCGGAGGCCTTGCCGATCACCTCCGGCGGAAACAGCCGGGCCGCGAGCCACCAATAGACAAACCCAAGACCGGCCGTTGCAATCGTTCCGATCGCCACAGCGCCGGAATTCAGAACGAGCGCGGCGCTCTTTTGAAGCTCTCGCCGGACGCGAATAATGGCTGTCCCCACGAGACCTATTGGCATGATGGCTCCCCCGAACCTTGCTGCGCCGGTACCGCTGACCTGCTAGCGGCTGGGCACACGACGTCCCGGTAGACCTGCTCGATCCGAGTCACGACCGCTCCTGCCTTGAGGCGCCCGACTCGGGCGAGGCTTGTCGCCTCCAGGCGAGCGAGCAAGGCGCGGTCCTGCAGAAGGGTCTGCATTGCGTGGGCAAGGACGTGCGCATCACCGGGCGGCACGAGAAGCCCGGTTTCGCCATGATCGACGAGATCCGGCATGCCGCCCACGCCGGTTGCGACGACCGCCTTGCCGGAAGCCATCGCTTCCATGATGACCGTCGCGCAGGCTTCGGGCCCGACCGACGGCAGCACCCCGAACAGTGAGCGCCGCCACGCATGCATGATGGCGGAATGCGGCCATGCATTGAAGACGCGAACGCTCGGCGGAAACTCTGTTGGCGTATCGGCGACCCGGCGCCCGATCAGGACCAGCTGCGGCGCCCGTTCCAGGCCGGCATAGGCTTGCAGGAGAACGTCAATGCCCTTGAGGCGCATCATATCACCGACGAACAGGATGAATTCACCCCGGGGTAGCTCACGCAGACAGGGATGTTCCGGGCCAAGCATCGCAACATCATCGGGCACAAAGTTCGGGATGATCTCGTAGGGGGCGCGGCCTTCGGTCAGTCCGGTGTGGCGCGCCACCGCGTGGCTCACCGCGATGAAACGGTCCACCGCGCGCCGAGCGGCAAAACTCGACGCCCAGTTGCCCAAAGTGGTCGCGGCTGCCTTCACCGCCCCGTAATGTCCTGCGGCGCAGGGCAGGCACTTGGCCGGCGCTGGGCCACTGCAGAGACGGGCGCCCAAATGCATGAAGTTCTTCTTGGCGCAGACAAGGCCGTAATCGTGGAGCGTAACCACGAGGCGCGCCCTACTCCAACCTTTGAGCAGCAGGAAGGACGCGTAGATCCAGTTATGGGCGTGGACTATGTCCGGCTCCTCCCGAGCGACCAGCCGCCTAAGGGCAAGCACCAATTCGGGATCTGGAAAGGGCGGTGCATGGCGCCGCTCGGGATCGGTGTGAAGGCCCGACAGGCGCTGGAGCGTTCCCTGCAGGCGATGCACGCGGACCGCGCCGTCCAGCTCGGTTTCAGGCGATCCAGGATGCATCAAAGTCCCGACGCTGACATGATGGCCCCGCTGCGCCAGCGCCGCGCCGAGATTGCGGACGTGCCGCTCCTCTCCCCCGATCACCGGAGGATAGAACTGTGATAGCAGCAGGATGCGCATGGTCCAGCCTCGTTCTAGATGCGCGGCACCATCGTCGAAACGCTGCGATAGAGCCGGTTGTCTTCCGGTCGATAGAGCCGCGCCTCGGCCGTCTGGCGAGTTCCCAAGACGGGCACCGCGATTTTCCGTATCCAGGTGTCGCCCGGCGCGATGGTGAGCGATCGGAAGATGGCGAACGGCTGCCCATCAAGGGTGATTTCCAGGTCGAATCGCTGAGGTTGGGTCTCGGCGCTCCTGATGCCGACGGTGATCTGGCCGGACTCGCCACTGGCCGACGGCAACAACCAGAACGCGGTGTATTTGAATTCCCGGTAGGCCGCTTCGTCCCGGACAGCAACCGCGTAGGCTCCGGTCGCCACGAGCAGCGCTAGCATGAACGCGGCCCCCTGCCAGAACCGGATCCGCGCTGGTGCCGGCCAGGCTGGCAGATCGGGTGTGTCGCGGCGCTCGGCCGCCAGCAGCGCCGCGGCGGCCGTCACGGCCCAGAACCACAGCGCCCACCCGAGCGGTGTAAGGAAGCCTGCGGCGTTCAGGGCAAAGCCCCCGGCAATGCCGGCGGCGAGGCTTGCTCCGACCGCGTAGGCCAGGTGTTGCAAGGCGGAGGTGGTCCTGACACCCATGGCCCGCAGCACCACGTGGCCCGAGACGAAAAACACCATGGGCGCGCCCAGGGCAGTACGCAGGAGCAAGCTGTCGCTAACCGAAACGGCAGCCACTGCGGCCCCCGCCCACAGGCACGCGGCCAGAAGGTCCCACTTGCTACCAATTCTCATGCAATCCTCTCACATCGTAGATGACGATCCAGCCGTTGTCGTAGATGCGGGTGACGCCCTTGACGTCATTGAACTTGAGCAGCGCTGCGCCCGAGAGCGGAGTTCCCTGCTGGGCTTGCCACGGCTGAAAGTAAAAGCCGAGCACCGGCGGAGCCGTGGTCAGGCGAAGGTCAACGAGCAGGAAATCGATGTCGCTTCGCGCCAACGCCCAAAACTCGTCGGGCCCCAATGTCTCGGCATCGAATATGCGCGCGGGATCGATCCCTTTGACGATGGTGACTCGGACGTCCTGCCGGCCGTAACCCGCAAGCAGAAGACGGTTGATACGGTCGGTGGTGAACCGGTTGCCGGCACCCAGCCATTCCCTGGCCCAGAGTGCCGTTTCGATCCCCATCGGCTCGATCGATTCCTGATCTGCACCCACCCTGTAGCGCCCATGGATCGGATTAATCGAAGAACTCGTCACGCCGCCTAGGACCATGATCACCAAGGCAACGGCAGGCGCGATGCGGCGCCACCCGCGTGGCGCGCGACCCTGCCAGAAGTGGACGATGCTCACCGCGACGACCAGTCCAACGCCGATGAACACGAACGTTCCCATGCGGTTGCCGATTTCCCAGCCGGCGACGGTCAGTCGGAAGGCCACCGAGACTGGGAGGCCGAAGGCCAGCAAGCTGAGCAGCACGAGGCGGCTGTCGCGCCAGCGGCGTTTGAGAATGCCGTGGATGGGACGCCAACCGGATCGCGCACCGCTCGGCGCTGCCAGGGCCAGCGACCGAAAGAATCCCGTTGCCAGTCCGAGCGCCACCAGCAGGAGCGCCAGCAAAGTGGTGAGCCGCATGTAGAGGGCCTTGTCCGGCGCTCCGAGGTGCTCCGACGGCGGGGTGGGCGCGCCTCGGATCTTCCCGAGCAATGTGTCGAAGCCGGACTCGATCACCGGACCGAGATAGCCTGTGAGAGGGACGTCACGGGCCTGCACCCACAGGATCGGCAGGGCTATGGCGAGGATGGCGGCGAGACCCACGGCAATGCTGGTCTTGATCCGAAGGGAGTCTTGCCGGCGCAAAGCCTCGAGGGCCGCTAGCGCTCCGAAATAGATGGCGGCGAAGGCGGCCGAGAGGTGATGCGTGACCGCGAGGCTTGCCAACAGCAATGCAATCAACCCGAGCGACTTCAGCCTCGGTTGCCCGACGAGATCCTTGGACGCTGCTTCAACCGCGAAAGTCAGCAGGCACAGCACCATGCCGAGGCTCTCGTAAGAGAACATCGAGTCGAACAGGAAGAAGGTTGAGCAACCCATATAGGCCAGACAGGCGACGGCCGAGATACGCGGCGATCCGGCGATGCTTTCAAGGAACAGAAACAGTGCACCGATGAACGTGCCCTTAAGGATGACCAACAAGAGCGCTCCCGCCACAAACAAGGGCAGTCCCGTCAAATCGACGATCGCGGTCGTCAGGATTTCCAGGCCGGGGTAGCTTGACCCGATAGGAAAAAGCGGGTTGGACAGGAACAGCCGCCGGGCTGTGATGAGATCCTCGGCCGCGATCCAGTGCAAAACCTCGTCGTAACCGCTGAAGCTTGTCGGGGAATAGACTAGCTTGCAGTAGAACAGGGCTTCGGCAAGCAGGAACAGGAGCACCAGGCGCTCACCCCTGGCTGTTGTCGGCCAGGCGATGCGAAGGCTGATCGGAGCGACCAGGAGAACGACACCGGACCAGAAGAGCGGCGCCGCCACGTCATAGTCCCGGCGCCCGGCTGCGTGCCCGGCCACGACCAGGAGTAGAGCCGCGGCGATCGTTAGGCATAGAGCCGCGATCCATCCGGAACTGGCGCGTTGCGATGGGCCATCGGCGCTGCCGTCGCGAAGGTCGGGACCGACAACGGCCGAGACGAATCGGATCCCGACCTGGAGCGGGTTGATCCTGGTTCCTGCGGTGAAATGAGCTGGCAACATCAGCATCATACTCTCCTCGCAGGAGACCAGGATGTCAGGCCACCGGGGGGCACGGGGACAGTGGATCGGTTGCCGAGGACATCATAATAGACGTCGCTAAGCGCGTGCGCGCAAGCATCCCAGTCGGGCAGCGCCAAATCCGGGACCTCCCGACGGGACTCGAGTTCCTCGGCCATGGCGGCGGCCAGCTCTCCCGGACCGGCGTTGCACGGGATCGCCCGGCACAGGCCGTTGGTGGCCAGCTCCCGCAGACCGGACGTGTCGCTGACGAGGACCGGACGGCGAAGTGAAAGGGCTTCCATCACGGCGACCGGATGGGCCTCGTATTCGCTGAACAGTATGAAGAGCGCGGCGCTCGCCAGGAGGTCTGCCATTTTCTGCCGCTCGGATCCGGGGATTCCCGCAATGGTGACCCGCTTTTCGAGGCCGAGCGTCGCGACGAGGCGTCGTAATTCTCCCTCGTACGGGCCTCTTCCGACGATGTGCAGTCGGGCATCCGGTACCCGGCGGATCAGTTCGGGCAAGGCCGCAATCGCCCGGTGATGGCCCTTGTAACGCTCCAACCTGCCGCCCGAGACGATCAGGTGCGGATCGACTTTGACGCCGGGGCTCGCAACCGGCATCGCGGCACCGTTCGGGATGACCACAAACCGTTCCCGCGGCACGCCCATCCTCGCGCTGAAGAAGCTGGCTTCGAATTCGGAGACGCCAATCAGCCGCGCGGCCCGGGCCACTAGCGGCCGGAGCAGCGCGTGCTGCGTGCCGCGCATGGCGTTGCGCAGCCGGGAGGAATGCCCGCCGCTGTGGAAGGTCAGGATGAACGGAAGGTCCCCGCGGACGGCCGCCAGCAGCCCGATCGGCGCCACGAAGCTGTTGTAACCTTGGAAATGGATCAGATCCCAAACCCCGCGCCGGATGGCGGTATAAATGCGGGGCGCCACGTAGAGGTCCAGCTCCCTCGGCCAGGCCGGCACGCGCTGCACGCGCATGCCGCGCACCGCCTCCTCAACCGGCAGCTCCCCCGAAGGATCGGTAGTGAGCACGTCAACCGCGTGGCCACGCGCAGCCAAGCGAGGGCCGACCTCCTGGATGTGAGTTTCGATGCCGCCCATGAAGGGGTAGCAGCGAGCGGCAACCATCAGGATTCGCATCGGGGTTGTCCACCGTCATCACAGGCTGTGGCGCTCCGCCTGTGCTGTTGGTGCAGCCTCTCGCGCAGGATGGTTTTGAGGACGCGCCAGCCGTCCGGGATGGCGCGCAGGTGGCTCACACCGCTGATGCGCCGAGCCTCGAAACTTGCCACCTCGACGATATTGAGGTGGTTCTTCAAAGCTCGCACGTTGATGAGGGTCTCGATCTCGAACCCGTCGCAATCGCAGTTCAGCGTGGCGACGTGCTTGGTCCAGAAGGCTATGTATCCGTAGCATAGATCGGAGAACCAACCGCCATAGAGCAGCCGCACGAACAGGGTCAGGCCCGTGTTGCCGAACATCCGGAACAGCGACATGTCACCGGTGCCGGCGCCCTGGATAAATCGTGAACCCTTAACGAGATCCGCGCCGGCCATCAGCGCACTGACAAACACGATCGCCTCCTCCGGGACCATGGAGCCGTCGGCGTCCAGCATGACGATGATGTCGCCTGTGGCGGCCAGGAATCCCGCTTGCAGTGCAGCGCCCTTGCCCCGGCGGGGCTCCATGACAACCTTCACGTCCTCGCGCAGGCGGCGCGCGACCGCGACCGTGTCGTCGGTGGAACGGCCATCCACGATAATGATCTCATGCGCCCAGTTGGGGATGCGCGGCAGAAGCCAAGGGAGGTTCTCGGCTTCATTGAGCGTCGGGACGACAAAGCTGACTCGAGGCAGAATCAACGATCGCCGCAGCGCGAAATTGATCGAGTCAGGCGGCGATGCGGCACCGATGGGGGCGACAATGCTGGAAAGACGGGCGTTCATGGCAGCGCTTTAAGGTCGTACGATGGAACCCAGGGGGCGGGCTGAAAGCGCGCCAGGACTGCCGATAGGTATCGGGCGAGATGATGGACCGGGTCATACGTCCGGTGCTCCACATCGCGCGCGCGCAAATGCGCGGCCAGCGACAAGCCGTGGGGGCCAGCTCCAATGACCGCCACATCCACGGATGTGCTTGATCCAATCATATGCGGGCTCCCGGCCATAGTGGAAAGAAGAATGAAGATGAGGTGAAATAAGATCTGTTGCAGCCCCCTAATTTTAGCTTGTATGCGAGCATTACCTATGCATATCTTAAATGGAAGGACGATGGATGGTTAGGAAAAGACAATAGATGATTAGCTCTTTTGGGGTATCTCTTCAGGTTATTTCCAGCCCATACCACCAGCGCGGATAGCACGGCAGCGGCACCGATCACTTCAGCAGCTGTGTTGGCAGCGTTGCCAAACCCGTTCAGACCTCTGGGGCCACTTCCAACGCCGGCGAGGACATCCATCGACCCGCGGCCGGCACTAGCTCACAAGCGACAATTTTCTACTGACCGAACCGTGCGGAAGGCAGCGAAGATCGTCGGCGCGAAGAAATGAACGTCCAGACAACGCTGACATTGCCACTGGCCAGAAGCTGCAATGTGCAGGTGGGCTCGCTCCTTCACTCGGCCGTGATTTCCGAGCTTATTCTGTGCCCGAGAAGGGTCGGGCGCGCCCGACCCTTCACGGGCGGGGTACCTTGCGCTCGACCACCTGGCTACGGGTGGCTGACCCGGACGAGACCGCCCAAGAGAGGGACTGCCCACGCGGTCCCGAGACCCCACGCGGTCCCGAGACCGGCGCGTCGGGTACCAGCAAACGATAGGAGGTCGTGACCTCTCGCAAACCCCGGATATGCCCGAACAGGTCGATCACCTCCAAGCCAGACCGGCGGTTGTAGGTGTGACACCCCAACGCTCCGGACCAAATGCGACCGACCGGGGTCTGGGCAAACTCCGACGCCCCGAGCGCATCGATCTGGCAGAACGTCACCGCACTGCCATAGCCGCGCGCGCAGTCTTGGACCGGGCGTAGCGTGCGTCCGCCGTGTCGGATGACGGCGCCTGCGGGGCGGCTGAGCCTGGCATCAATCAGGACCGGGTTGGCGGCATGGGGCGTCCAAGACCCCGTCAGGCTCTCGGCACGGTAGAGGCTGAGGACATCCCAAGACGTGGACCTCCACCGCCTTGGGCTGACGAAAAACCAAAAGCCGCCCTCATAGCAGAGAGGCGTGGTATCGTAGCCCTCGATCCCCTCGATGAGGCAGGCCTCCCGCGTCCACCGGTAAGGGAATTCCACTGCCCTGTAGAGGCTAACATTCCTGGCCGTCCCCGATTCGGGGATCATCCAGATCTGCCCGTCCTGTTCGAACACGAACGGGTATGAGAGGTGATGCGGTTCCTCCAAGACGATCTGGGGTGCGCCGACGGTCCCGTCCCGGTCCGCTGCCACGACCGCAATGCACCCCCGGTTCTTCGAGTAGAGGTACTGTTCGACAAAAATGAAATCCTGCCCCTGGCGCCGGAACGGGAACGGGTCGGCAAGGTAGCTATCGGTGCTTCCGGTGAGCACCGAGAAGGTTGCTTCGCCTTTGTCGAGCAGGCTCGCCGATTCATCGAAGCGCCAGCCAACCCCCCACATCCTGCCGCCTCTTGCCAGGACGTCCAAAAACCTGATCGCTTTCGATGCCACCGTGCCGGTCGCCCTTGCAAGGGCCGAGGATGCGCCAAGTGAAGGCACGGCCGTCCGTGAACCGGGGACACCGGACGCAGCTGAACCGGTTTCCTCGCGCAAGGCTTTGAGGATCAGCAGCACAGCGCAGGAGAGGACGCTGTCTAGACTCGCTGAGAACACTCCACGGTCTACACTGGCCGGACGGGCCATCCACGGCCGCAACGGGCGCGCCGTGTCGTGCAGGTCGACGAGAAGGTCCTGATCATTCGCCACGGCCGCCATGACGCCGATCTCGCCGGGTACGCCGTTGAAGAGCGGCGTCAGCACCCGCAGCCCCGCCGGGCGCGTCTCCTCTCCGCTCAAATCGATCACCACGTCCACTTGGTCGGACGGAGGCGGCGGCAGGGACCGCAGCGCCGCCTCTACGGAGTCAGTGGCGCCGTTCCCGCGAAAGCCATAGACCAGTCGTTCGAGTTCGAGCAGCAGACGGCAAGTCAACGGCAGCGGGCGGCGACCGGCCGCCAAAGCGCAGGAGACCTCGTTGCCGGGCACTTCAGCAAGCGCTTCTGCCAGCCAGAGGTGCCACCGAAGTAGCCGCGATGGATCGAGACTCAGGCAAATGCGCATTGTTGTTCTGACCGCGGATTTCAAAAGGACGCCGGCTCACAGCTTGACGAGAACCGCCTGCGGCGATCCGCCTTACCAAGACTCCGCCGCGGGCCCGCGGGCCAGGGATGTAGATGGAAAGCGATGGCGCGTGTCACAGCGCGAGAATACTTCCCACCTATTACTACCGCGGGGACTCGCCAATAAGAGGAGCCGAACTCTTGGTTGGGAGCGATGTCTGACAGCACGGGTCCATACTCGAGCGACCGGAATCGGCCAAGCACCACTATGCCCGAACGACGCCCGGGCTGTGCGAGGTCAGAGGAGGTAATCCTTCGGGGCTGTTGCACTCGGCGCCCGGCGAGAGCCACATGGCCGGGTGATTGTTGGCTGGCAACGAGTGAGAAATAGGCTGCGCAACGCCGGACTGCGGGTGCTGGTGTGCGCGTTGCTGTCCGTTCCGGCAGTCGTGAGCGCCGCGGATGACCCGTCGGCAACGTCCTTTATCAAGACTTCCGGAACGAACTTCACCTTGGACGGCAAGCCGTTCTTCGTGACCGGCGTAAACAACCACTATCTGACCTACGGGTCGCCGGATGAGGTCACCCGCGTTCTCGATGACGCGGTGGCGATGGGCGCCAATGTGGTCCGCACCTTCCTCCAGCCGGTGATCGGGTCGCTCGACGGAAGCAAGCCTACGATCTGGGATTGGCGGCTTGAAGGCGAAGCCAGCAATCTCTCGGTCAAGGGCACGTACCTGCTCTACTGGGACCCGAGCCAAAACAGGATGGCGATCAATGACGGCGCCGACGGCATGCAGAAGGTTGATTTCCTCATCGCCGAGGCCGGCAAGCGACGCCTGAGGCTGATCATCGCCGTCCTGGATTTCTGGGCCTTCACAGGCGGCGCCCAGCAGATGCGGGCCTGGTATGGGAGCCGGGACGCCCCAGGCGTGCAGAGCCAGTACGACACCGACCTCAGCAAAGAGAAGTCGGAGTTTTTCTTCCAGGATCCGCGCACGAAGCGCGACTACAGGACCTGGGTCAGCCACGTCGTGCAGCGAGTCAACCCGCTCACCGGGCTCGCCTACCGGGATGATCCGACCATCATGGCCTGGGAGCTAATGAACGAAGGCAATGCGCAGCCGGAGGCCTTCCGATTGGCTTGGACCACCGAAATGACGGCTTACGTGAAGTCGCTCGATCCGAACCATCTCGTCACCTCAGGGCACGCTAACGTCGAGTCGAAGCTGTCGGATCTGACGATCCCGACTCTCGATTTCGGGACCTGGCACGGTTACCCGCTCTACTACAAGCTCACCGTCCAGCAGTTCGACAGCTTGATCACCGAGTTCTGCCGGTTGGCAGTTCGCGCCGGCAAGCCGGTGCTTCTGGAGGAGTTCGGCTATGCCCGCTCCAATCAGAACTTTGCCCAGGCTTACGCGATGTGGCTCGACACGCTGACGCGCGAGCGCAACTGCGCCGGCTGGATGGTGTGGCGGCTGGTGTCGCGGCAGGACAGCGGACGCTATCCCGTCGACGAATATGACAAGTTCGATATTCACAACGACGGAGGTCCGCTCTGGAACATCCTCAAAGCCGCCACGGCTCGGGCGACGCAGACACGCGAAACCAGCCCGGCCTCAGAAAGCAGCCGGCAGTTGCCATGACCGAAGCCTCCGTCGTGATCTGCGCCGACACACTCGATCGCTGGGACGATTTGAACGCGGCCATCGCGTCGGTGCGCCGCCAGACCTGCCCGGCCCGCGAGATCGTCCTCGTTGTCGACAACGATGAGGCGCTCTTGGAGAGCGCCCGGCGCGAGATCCAGGGTGTCGTCGTCACACCTAATACCAACGTGCGTGGACTGTGCGACGGTCGCACGACGGGAGCCGGATTGGCGCGCGCGCCGGTCGTGGCGTTTCTCGATGACGATGCGATCGCCGATGAGCGCTGGCTGGACGAGTTGCTGATGCCCTACGCCGACCCGCGCGTGCTTGGCGTCGGCGGCCGCCTCGAGCCTCTGTGGCGCAAACCTCGGCCCTCGTGGTTTCTTTATGCTGAGAGCCGGCTTCCGGGTAAGCCGAATCCAGCGCGTGGAAGTCTGGCTTTATCGCATCGTCTATCGAAGAGCTTGGGGCAGACATTGGCAGTTCAAGTCGGGAGAATTCCTAGATGCGTATTCTGATGCTTGCGCAATCCTGTACGCCGATTGGCGTTGGCCAGCGGGGCCACGTCCGGAACCTAAGTATCGGTTTTGCCCGCCGCGGTAATGACGTTGCCGTTGCCACAACCGGTCAGCCTGGATCGAAAACCGGGCAGACCGAGCATGGCGTCACCAGCGAACGCCGGCAGGTCCCGCGCCCCCCCACGATCTCGGTGATTATCTGTGCCTACACCGAGGACAGATGGGAGCTGATGCTTCAGTCGGTGGCCTCGGTTCAGGAGCAGACCTTGCAACCCTGCGAGATCATCGTATGCATCGACCACAATGAAATCCTGTTTCACCGTTGTGCCGCGTACTGGGCTGGCTTCGCCGCATCCACCCCTCCGATACGGGTGATCCAGAACAAGTACGACGGGCACCTGGGGTCGGCCCGAAACACGGCAGCCGAGACAGCTGCGGGAGACATTCTGGCGTTCTTGGATGACGATGCAGCGGCCGACAAGGACTGGCTCGGGATTCTCACAGACCCGTACCAGGATGAGCGCATCGGCGCCGTCGGCGGGCGCCCCCTACCGGTTTTCGAGGCTAGCCGCCCGGCCTGGTTTCCCGTGCAGTTCGACTGGGTGTTCGGATGCGCTTATGACGGTCTTCCGACAAGCCGAGGCCCCTTGGCTCATCTTATAGGTGCCAACATGTCGGTGCGGCGAACCCTCCTTGAGCAGGTGGGAGGGTTCCACTCCGACAATCACGACGACATGGACATGTGCCACCGCGTGGCGCAGATCAAGGGTAGTGAGGCTGTCATCTACGAACCGGCAGCGACCGTCCGCCACTTTGTACCCGCCTCACGGCCGAGTTGGAAGTACTTCTGGCGCCGCTGCTTCTTCGTCAACAAGGGGAAGGTCGAGGCTCTTGCCCAGATGGGCGACGCCGCAACTCTGGGTGCGGAAACCCACTTCGTCTGGCACGCGCTGACCAAGGGCGTACCGCGAGGGATTTGGCAAGCCGCCAAGGGTGACCCCCATGGGCTGGTCCGGTCCTCGGCCATAATCATTGGCATAGGTCTGGCCGCGGCAGGCCACGCCGCCGGTCATGTCGAGCGGGCGCGGCGATTGCGCCGGCAGCGCCGACAGGCCACCAGGCAGGTATTTAACACAGCCGCGCGAGCCAATGGGCGAGAGAAGTGAATGCCTTCTTCGATAATCATTGGTTCGGGTCCGGCTGCAGCCGCCGCCGTGTTGGCGCTGTCCGGGAAGTCTGACGAGAAGATAACTGTGTTCGATCCGGGCACCGTGCTGGACGCCCAGACGCAAGAGGTAATCTCCAGGCTGTCCAAGCTGCGTGTCGGCGACTGGGATGAGGAGGACGTCCGCCGGATCGGATTCCAACCTAAGCGCGTGCAGTCGGATTCGCTCCCTGAAAAGAGAAGCTACGGATCCGATTTTCCGTTTGTCAACAAGGGCCAACTCGACGGAGTCCACTCCCAGGGTAGAGTCAACTCTGCTGTGATCTCATGCGCCTACGGAGGGTTCAGCAACGTCTGGGGGGCCCAGATCATGCCCTTCAGCGCTGCCACATTCAAGAGGTGGCCGTTCGGTTTCTCGGATATGGAAGAGCACTATCGGACGATCCTTGGTCACATTCCGTTCGCCGGAGAGTCCGACGATCTCGATGAGTGGTTTCCGCTCATCGGATCTCCGCACCCGCTTCCGCCGCTGGCACCGCGGACGCAGATGGTGCTGGCCAACTACGACCGGCACCGCGATCGTGTACGCTCCACCGGAATAACCATAGGGCGCGCGCGGCTCGCCTTCTCGGCGCCCGAATGCCAGCCCTGCGGCCTGTGCATGACTGGGTGCCCGCGGTCGCTGATCTACTCGGCCTCGCACAGCTTCGACCGCTTCAGGCGCAGCGGGAGGATTGACTATCACAGCGGGCTGCTCGCGGTTCGAATCGGCCAGGAGGCCGACACGGCAGTCGTGGAGGCTCGGGAGCTATCCAGCGGCCGGATCCAGCGATTCGCAGCCGACCGGGTCTTCGTGGGTTGCGGAGCTATCGGCACCACTCGGCTGATCCTGGGCTCGCTCGGATCGGACCAGCCGGTCCATCTTTCGGAATCGGCTCAGTTCGTTCTTCCAATGATGTCCGTGAAGCCGACTCCCGACCCACGTACAAGGCGCGAGTTCACACTCAACCAGTTCAACATGGTCATCGGCCGGGACGACGAAGGCTTCGACGTCTCACAGGTTCACTGTTACCCGTTCAACCACGCATACTACGATGCGCTGCCCGGCTTCCTCCAACATCCCGCCGCCGCCTTCGCGACAGATCGGCTGCTGAGCCGATTGACGGTAGGCCTCGGCTATTTGCCATCCTGGGCGTCACCCAAGATACGGATCACAGCCCAGGTGCCCGCAGCTCCTGATGAGCTACCCCGGATTACCCTTACTTCCGAGGGGTTCAGCGAGACCAGGGTCAGGGGCAAAGACGTGCCTCCGACGCTGCCTGACGTAATAAAGCGCATCTATAGGGCAGCACCTTACCTTGATTTGTGGCCGGTCACGTCGCAAATGCTGTGGTCGGGTGGGGCCAAGAGCTACCACTTTGGCGGCAGCTTTCCCCACGCTAGTGAGCGGGACGCCCGGAGTGCGACGACAGACCGCGTCGGGCGGCTGGCGCGTTGGGACCGGATTCATCTTATCGACGGTTCGGTTTTCCCAAATGTTCCGGCGACTACCTTTACGCTGACCGTGATGGCCAATTCTCATCGCATCGCCTGCGAGGCGATGGAACTGACGGGGTGAGCATCAATGCGGGTCGGCATCACCGGAGCGACTGGGTATGTCGGGTCCATCCTGCGTGCTACCTTCGCCCAGCAAGGGCATGAGGTCATCGCGTTCGCCCGCCCGAACCGGGCGACCTCCGCATCTGCCGCCGCAATGGCCGGCGTCGCCGAATGGCGCCCATATGAGATTAAGCGCCCGCCGTCGGGACCCGCATTCAGCGACCTAGATGTGCTCATCCATAGTGCATGGGACCTGAGTCTCGTCAGTGCCGGCGATGTATGGGGTGTCAATGTGTCCGGCTCGCAGCACCTCCTCCGCAATGCCGCCGACGCAGGGGTTCGCCGGGTCATTTTCATCTCCTCGATGTCCGCTTACAAGGGAACCCGACAGTTGTACGGCCAGGCCAAGCTGGCGTGTGAGCGCACAGCCAGCAGTCTGGGAGGCGTCTCCACCCGCCTCGGACTGGTTTACGGCCCCGGTTGGGCCGGGATGGCCGGCGCGCTGCGCAAACTCACCAAACTGCCGGTTACACCTCTCATCGGGGCGCGCTCCCATCAGTTCACCGTGCATGAGGCAGACATGGCAGCCGCCATGGTGCGTATTGCCGAATCGGACATGCCCCTGCCGGAACCGGTAGGGCTGGCCAACCCCGAACCCGTGCCGTTCCGACGGCTCATGAACGAGATCGCCGCGTCACAAGGCAGAACACTACGTGCCGTCCCGGTGCCCTCGCAGCTTGTCAGTTGCATGCTCCGGGCAGGAGAGGCCCTGCACGTCCCCCTACCCTTCCGATCCGACTCCATCCTGGGGCTCGTGCACCCGGCGGCAGAGGTTCCCGGGGTAGGGCAGCTCAAGCAGCTCGGAATCAGGTTTCGAAGCTTCTCGCTGGACGGAGATCGACGTTAAAAATATGGGAGATTTGCCCAGCCCTGCGGGTGACAGCGTTTTGACACTTCCCGGGCACTGCAACTTTCACCTTCGTGAGCCTCCAGCACACAAAGGTCGGTTCGCGCTCGACGCGCACGAACACCACCTCAGCTCGTGAGGACGATCAGCGAGGCGCCGCCGAGTAAGCGCACCGACAGGTCCTCTCCGGCCATAGTCCGGACAATGCCTCGGGCGGCATTACCGAGGATGGCTGTAGTGGTTCTCCATTCGGGATGGATCTGCAGAATATCTTCCGCGGTCCTAGTGTACTGTGCGTCAATAATTTTAAAATCTGTGTCGCGCAGAGTCGCTAGCGCCGTTGCCTGATCAAAGTAATGCAGGTGACCAACCTCCTTGCGTTGCTTAAGATGCTGACCACGTATAAGTCCGACGACATTCATGTCAAGTGGAATATGGAACGTATAGTATCTTGATCGTCCTCTTAGTCTTCGAAGGAAGCCAATATAATCATCAACGTGCTCGAAAACATCGATGCACAAAAGAAGATCGCAATTCTCGCCGGTCTGAAAGAAGTCGCCGCAGTGAAACTTGAGGTTGTTTTTTTCTCGGTGTTTGGCCAAATTTATAGCGTAGGGAGCGATATCGTAGCCGATGGCTGTTGAATCACGGAAGATATCATGCCGAAGAAGAGCATCCAGAACGCTTCCCGTCCCACAACCTGTATCGACGATTTTCTGGCAACTGATGTTGTTGGCGTGCACGATCTTGGCGATGTTCGCGGCCTTAACACCGCCATCTTCGTCATGCCAAGTAGGATTAGCAGCGGCATAATCTATTCCGGTATAGAGGTCATTACTTGACATCATCTCTGCCATCTTTTGTGGTCGAGCCAGATTAAGTTGCCTCTTCAAATATTTCGGTGTTACTAATAGTTTCTTTTGGCTTGAAATCGACCAGCGATCGAGGTCGCTGCATGGCACAAGGCCAGGTCCAGAAGGGGATCCTAAGTCGTCCTGTCGATCGCATTTCACATTTCGGGAATGGACGAATGTTAGGGAGCCGCACCGGTCTTGAGGTCGCTCAGGGTTCCTCCGTTGCCTCGGGACTACACGCTACATGCGAACCGCGCATCTCAGTGGGCGCAACCGGATAAAAGCAAAACCTAGCCATTACAAATGTAACGACACTCTCGATGGCGTCAAGCCGCCGGCGGCGAAGCTTCCGGGGAGGTCCCGTAAGGCACGCGGCCCATCTGAGGTAGCTCATGGGAATCCAACTCCTCTCGTTCCACAGCGAGGCTGACTGGCAGAAATTTTCGCCGATCAGGGACAAGCGATGCCGCATTGTCGGCTTTACGTTCTGAACGACGGTCAACCTGCATAGACGACCATGCAGCAAAAGAGCACGCTAATCGACTGTGCCCCAGGTGGAGCTTTGGCCACTGGCTGCGCGGTTCAGACTCGTGGCAGGCGCCACGCGGCGAGAACGTGCCGCGCCATAGGGGTCAAGTATCAGCCACTTCAACAAGCCGCTCAAGCGATCGCACTTCCCCTGGATGCGGTTGCAGGTTCGGCGCGTTACATGCAGGCACGCTGGCGTTTCGATTGAACGGCCTGTCGGCGCTGTAGGGCCTGCACTCGATAGCAGGGCCAGCTCTCACCTTCGATCATTGAAGGCGGATCATGTGGGACATCGCCGCCGTGGCGCTGGCGAGATCCCTCAGCAATACGTGTAGAGACTGCATCGGCCGCGCAAACGGCACGGTCGAACATCGGGCCGGCAGCGCCAGCCATAGGTTCGACGGCTCGTCCGCCACGCAACTCGGAAGACATTCCGGCCATCCTTGTCGATGACCTCACATGCGAACGACCCCGCGAACACATGCGCTCAAACCGGCGCAACATTTCAGCCGACGGACACGGTTTTGGTAGGACGTCCGGAAGGGCGCTTCGGTGCGGCCGTTCGACACACGTCCTACATTAGAATGTGTTAATAAGTTCTCGCTGAGCCTCATTCTCGCCGCAAATGGCAGTAAGCTCGTGTTAGCTCGATATATTGTCCTCGGATTAATCACTCCCCGATAGTATAAGACGGTAAGCGGGATAAGTCCAACGAGCGAAACTGCCTGCGTTTTACTTATGGCGCAGGCGTAATTACAACAAAAAAACACAACCAGCCAAGGATACACCGTGTTTTTACTAAACAGCTCGGCGGTGCCGGAAGAGCTGCGCTCGACTTCAATTTGGCTGCGGCTGGAACCGCCGAACAGCTTGCGTGCGCGGCAGCACCCTCGACAAAATTCGTCTTCGGATGGCGAGTTCAACGTTCAGCTTGCTCGACAATAATGTCTGGGCGAGGACTTCCAAATCTCCGCTACTTTGAAACTCCGTTCGCAGTGCCCAACTGCGAGCATGCGATCTGCCGCGCGCCTTGGCGATGCGCGGCAGTGGAATTCCCTGTTTTCAACACCAAAGAGGATCACTGAATGACTCTTTCCGCCCCCGCAGGCTTTGCCTCTAGCGATCTCGTCTTCGAGGAAAACTTCTCCGGTACGGCGCTCGACAGCGACTGGCATACCTACATCACCAGCAATGCCGCCAATGGCTGGCCATGGAATAGCAATGGATCAGGAGGAAGCAACGCAGGCTCGCAATATTATGCCGATTACGATGTGCCGAGCCAAGTCTCCGTGAGCAATGGGGCCTTGGATCTCACGGCGATCAAGCAGCCCATCAGCGGCATAAATCAGGGGACCACACAGACATACCCGGTCACGTCCGGCGCGGTCAGCAGCTACGGCAACTTCGAATTCAATGGCGGCTACCTTCAGATCAGCATGAAGGCGCCAAGCGGCGATGGCGCATGGCCGGCCCTTTGGCTGTTGCCCGGCCATGGCGCCGGCAGCAGCGGCGACAATTTCGAGATCGACATGCAGGAGGGCGGATTTACCGGTTCGGGGCCGGCGGACCAGATGTTCTCCTGGCACCTCCACTCGCCGTCAGGGTGGGTAGGAAACAGCATTGATACGGGGACCGACCTCACGGCCGGCTTCCACACGTACGGCATCAACTGGGTGCCCGGTCAATCGATCACCTGGTATCTCGACGGGCATCAGATGGCGCAAGTGACCAGCGCACAGGTGCCGATCCCGGATGAACCGATGGAATTGATCATGAACAATGGGGTCGCGAATTCGAACGTGACCGGATGGCATACGGCTCTGGATGGTTCGACTCCTTCGTCGATGCAGATGCAAGTCGATCAGATTCAGCTTTACCAGAAGGCAGGCAGCGGTGACACGGTGACGGGTGCTAACGTCACTCCCCCAATCACTGGCTCGACCGGGACCGAGCCCGTGTCTGGCACCGGGACGGTTCCTTCTTCCGGCAGCACCAGCGATGGCACCTTGTACGGCACCAGCGACGCCGATGTATTACACGGAACCAGCGGCCACACGATGATTGGCTATGGCGGCAACGACACCTATTATGTCGATAATGCCAACGAGAAGGTGGTTGAGGCGGTGGGCGGCGGCAACGACAGTGTGCTCGCCTCGGTGAGCTATGCGCTTTCCGCCGGCTCGGAGATCGAGCTCCTCGCTACCAATAACGCGTCAGGCACGAAAGCAATGACCCTCGCCGGCAACGAGTTCGCCCAGACCATCCAGGGCAATGCCGGCAACAATGTCATTAACGGCGGCCTCGGCGCCGACGTCTTGACCGGCTACGGAGGCCACGATGCCTTCTCGTTCAATACTGCTCTTGGAGCCGGTAATGTCGACAAGATCACCGACTTCAAGCGCTCCCAGGATACGTTCCATCTCAGCGATACCGTTTTTGCCGGGCTTCAGCCGGGAGGGCTTCCATCCAAAGCTTTCTTTATTGGTGCAGCCGCGCATGACAGCTCCGATCACATCATCTACGACAGTGCAACCGGGGCGCTCTCTTTCGACAGTGACGGGGCCGGCGGCGCATCTCAAATACAGTTCGCAAGCCTTTCCCCACATCTGTCGCTCAGCGCAGCCTCGTTCTATGTGACCTGAAGGACTACGCGGGGCTGCCATGGCCAAATAAGGACTGGATGAACAGCACCTCAAAGCCATGGTGCCGAACCGAACTCAGCGTACCAAAGGCGGGAGCCCGGTTTTCGGCGATGATCTGCTCAAGCAAAAGAGATGGGGTTCCATCCCGATGCCATCGGGATGGAACCGCTCTAGTTGTGAGCTTTGCGCAGGTTGTCCATTTGGACCGAACCGAGGAGACTGGAGTTACCAAGCTTCGGGTCCGAATGAACATCCCAGACTGGCATGCGCAGCATCATCAGCTACTTTCTCTCGCCAATGATGCGATACAAGCAGGAAACACTGCGAGAGCGGTAAGAAGCCGGTTTGCAGCCGACGAAAGTTCGCCCTCCGGCTTCAACTCGAGAGCGCCGCAATCTTGTCGAGGCGATAGGTCAAAGGCGGGAAGCGGTCGGCTCGAAGCTGGATGACCATAGCCGGTTGTGGAAGGTCGAACTGCAACAACTCACTCGCGAGACAGGCCTTGCGCTCCACATTGCATCACCATCCGACGGGCACATCGACGTGGCGCAACATCGAACCCCCCTGTTCTGCCGCATCACGCAAAGCTGGCGCGGACGGCGCCTCCTCAATCGCGTGGCCTGGTCGAGCTGATCGCAGTCACGACAACCAAGCGGACCCGAAGCGGGCGCGCGGTCGATTCCGCGGCCGACGAAAAACGGGATCAAATGAACGATGTCGAGATGGAGGCGCTCGCCATCTAAGGCGACGCATTCATCCGGAATGGAACTGCACCATCCGCCCGAGATCAGTGGCAATTCGGAGCAGTGACGGGTCCTAGCCCGAGCTCCCTTCCCTGCGCAATAAAGACCAACGCTTGCAGGTGACGCCAATTTGGGAAACTATTGACCAGCGAGGCCTCTCACGCGGTTGATGTGGTCCAGGCTGCCGCAGCTGAATACGCAGCGATCTCTAGTACCAACCTAGTTCTGCTGGAAAACACAAGTGCTGACGTCGCGGCGCTCATTCCTGAAGCTCTTTGGCGCCGTGTCGCTCGCGGCATTCGGTCTGGCGAGTTATGCCATCGCGATTGAGCCTCGGTTTCGACTGAGTGTCACGCACTACAAGCTCCTTCCGCCGCGCTGGCCGACCACTGCCAAGCCCCTGCGCATCGTCGTGGTCGCTGACATCCATGCCTGCGAGCCTTGGATGCCGGTTTCCAGGATCGACGAGATCGTTGGTGTTTCGAATAGCCTGCAGCCCGACATCATCCTTCTCCTTGGCGACTACGTGATGGGCGTGCTGCCCCGCTATGCCACCGGGATCGTGCCCGACACTGTTTGGGGGAATTCTCTTTCGAAACTTTCGGCGCCACTCGGCTGCCACGCCATTCTCGGCAACCACGACTGGTGGCACGGTGTCGATAGTGTCCGCGCAGCCCTCGTCGACAATGGCATTCCGGTCCTCGAGAACACCGCCACGCTTATCCGTCAGCAGGATGGCCCAGCATTCTGGCTCGCGGGTCTTGGCGACCAGTGGGCCATGCAGTTTTCTCGCGGCGTGTACAAGGGCGTCGACGATCTGCCTGGAACAATGGCCGGAATACCCAACGACGGCAATCCGATATTGCTCCTTGCGCATGAACCGGACATCTTCATTACTGTCCCTGACCGTGTCAGCCTGACGTTATGCGGCCATACACATGGCGGACAGGTGCGCTTGCCATTCGTTGGCCCCCCCATCATCAATTCAGCCTACGGACAGCGCTTCGCTTATGGGCATGTCGTCGAGGGTGGGAGGCACATGATCGTATCCGGGGGTTTGGGCGTATCATGGCTGCCGGTGCGCTTCGGCGTGTCGCCGGAGATCATGGTCGTCGATATCGGCCCCAAAACGTCCTCTCGTCCTATAGACGAACCATCCGC
Organism: Mesorhizobium sp. M0598; assembly: GCF_040320865.1. Classification (NCBI taxonomy): domain Bacteria; kingdom Pseudomonadati; phylum Pseudomonadota; class Alphaproteobacteria; order Hyphomicrobiales; family Phyllobacteriaceae; genus Mesorhizobium; species Mesorhizobium sp. M0598. The sequence goes on from NZ_JAMYQL010000014.1 coordinate 142,564, forward strand.
TGTGTCACGAGACCTGCCGTCCGCCGTTGATCGTTCGCACGAGGGTATTGATGGTTGTGTACATGCCGTATTCCCATCGCATCCAAGACGAACGCGGCACAGTCTATCATCCCTTTCTCCGACGGGCGGAGTCGGCGGATAGCTCTCGATCCACTAGAATGCCTTTAAGAAGCTGAGCCAGGCGTCCCGAAACACCTTTCTTCGACACATTCTCGGGGAACGGAAAACCTGAATGGGTACGGCATCTTGTAGCCCCATCCTTGTCGTTGGCGCCCGAGCAGAACGCATCTTGGAGCATGCAAATGGCCCTGGTTGCACGAGATCTCCTTTGGGCCATCGGCGAGCATACTCCTATTGGATGAGGCGGCGCGAACCAGCGTTTCAGGACTACTCAAATTCCTGAAGGGGCCTGCGCCCGGCAGCATGCTAGGACTGTTGCACGCAATAGCGGATCAAAACCGTGATCCTGGACATAGTCGGCCGAACCACGCCGAACACATTCCTCTTTGAAATCCAGCGTTCCGCGGTGGGCTGTCATTCAGCCGAGCCGAGCCGCAGATGGCCGATGGCGTGTAGGCAAGCGAAGAAACATACGGCAGGTCAATATCCCTGTATGGCATCGACCTCGATATAGAGAGGGGCTGCAATTCAGCCCCAGCTATAGACCGTTGCGGCCGGATCAGACGGGCTCGCGGGTGAGATAAACCGCAATTGAATTGCGCTCCACCAAGCGGGCCGCAAGGACACGGTGCTCGAAAGGTAACGTGGCCTCCGCCAGCCTCTTCAAGAGAAGCTCCGCTGCCGCCGCTCCAATCAAATGTGCCGGCTGCGCGATGGCTGTGATACCCTGGGCCACGAACTGCATCCAGTCGAGATCGTCGAAGCAGAGCAGCGAAACGTCTCCTGGAATCGCAAGCTTCAATGCGGAAATGGCCTCCAGAACCCCTGTCGACATCACACCATCGGCCGTAAACAGAGCGGACGGTGCATTGCGCATTGTCAGCAGATCGAGCGCCTCCTTGCGGGCTGCCTCGCTCGAATAGAGCGCCACGCGACGGATCAATTGCGGATCCGGCGTAATGCCCGCGGCGCGATGGGCTTCGAGATAACCCAATAGCCTCTGCCAGCTTGGATGATGGTAGCGAAGATCAGCGCTGGAGAGATCAACGTTTGCCACAAACGAGCCAACATCGTCGCGTTGGCCCGGCCCGAGTTCCGCCAATATTCCGATGCGGCTGTGTCCGGCCGCTATCATCGCCGCGATGCTGCTATGCGTTACAGAAACGTTGTCGACCACGACTGAATCGGTTTCCAGGCCCGCCACCATGCGGTCGAACTGCACGACGGGACAGCGAGCCGCGACTGCTTCATGAAGGTGATCCGGCTCGTCCACGAAGGTCGATGAGACAATTAAACCGTCGACCTGCTTTTCCAGCAGCAGTTGCACCGCCTCTTGCTCGAGTTCGGCATTTTCATCACTGTTCGTAACGACAACCCCGAAGCCGCCACGGCGCGCGACATCCCCTATTCCGCGCAGCACGCTGGCGTAGAATGGGCTTTCGATGTCGCCAACCACTACGCCGATAGTCTGCGTTTTACCGGTGATCAGACCTTTGGCAAGGCGATTGGGGCGGTAGCCCAGCTCAACTGCTGCGGCGCGCACCTTCTCCTGAACCTCGGGGCTGCTGTAGCCGTAGTCACCAAGAACACGCCCGGCCGTGGCGGAACTCACCCCGGCCCGGCGAGCGACCTCTATGATAGTTGCGTTTTTGGGTGATCTTTGAGTCACTCGGCAAACCTAGCGCCCATGCGCGCGTTGTGCCGGCGACCTAGCGGCAGTTAAGCCCGTCCGCAAGGGCGAACACCGCAACAGCCCCCGTTGCGCACACCATTGCAATCACAGCACCTCGGACAAAAAGCGCCGAAGACGCGGGCTTTGCGGGTTATCGAATAGGTCCTCTGGTCGGCCTGCCTCGACAATCCGCCCCTCGTCCATAAATACGAGCTGGTTCGCGACCTTGCGAGCGAAGTTCATCTCGTGTGTAACGACCACCATCGTCATCCCGCCCCGACCAAGATCGGCCATCAAGTTCAGGACGCCTTTGACCAATTCCGGATCGAGCGCGCTGGTGACTTCGTCGAACAGCATAATCTCGGGTTCGAGGGCCAGGGCGCGCGCGATGGCCACCCGCTGCTGTTGCCCGCCCGAGAGATTGGCCGGCCGATGGTCCTTACGCTCCAGCAGTCCGACTTCATTCAGCCTCGCCAAGGCCGCGCCCTCAGCCTCCTCGCGCGACATGCGTTTAACTTTGCGAAGCGCCAAGGTGATGTTGGCGAGCGCGCTGCGGTCGGGGAACAGATTGAACTGCTGGAAAACCATGCCGACGCGCCGCCGGAGTTGGTCAGGGGTCTGTTTGTAGATGCTTTCGCCATCGAGCAGAATGTCACCGGCTCGACACTCTACGAGGCGGTTGAGGCAACGCAGCAAGGTCGACTTGCCCGAGCCCGACGGACCGATGAGGCAGGTGACGGTCCCCGGCTCCACTTTCAGACTGACGTCATGGAGGACCTGGACGACACCATAGGCCATGTCGATATTCTTCACCTCAATACCGCCACCCTTGAAGCGTGTGGGCGCTGCTGCAGGCAACGTCTCTGTGCCCGGCACGACCGCTTCGGCAAGCTCGGCGACTTCCTTGAGGCCACTTTGCACAGCGGTGATACGTTTGCCGACGCGCATGCGCGCGTCGATGTAATTGACGAGATGGGTCAGCGGCACCGTGATCACGAGATAGAACACGCCGGCCAGCAACAGCGGCGACAAGTTGCCGGTCAGCACGGCCTGGTCCTGGCCGACGCGGAACAATTCGCGTTCGGAGGCGAGCAGACCAAGAAAATAGACCAGGCTGGAGTCTTTGACGTTGCCGATGAACTGGTTGACCAGTGCAGGCAGGACGCGGCGGATGCCTTGCGGGATCACCACCAGGCGCATGCCTTGGCCATATGTCATGCCGAGAGTGCGCGTGGCGTCGATCTGACCACGCTCGACGCTCTGAATGCCGGCGCGGAAAATCTCCCCGATATAGGCGCCGGCGATCAGGCTGAGCGCCAGAATGCCCAGCGGATAAGGCGATGGACCGAACAGATCTCGGCCCAACCGCGCGAAGCCTTGGCCAATGATTAGGATTGTGACAATGGCAGGAAGCCCGCGGAAGATATCGGTGTAGACTCGGGCAAGGAGTTTCAGCGGCTGGTTCTCGGAAATCCCCATCACGGCGAGTACGATACCGATCAGCGTCCCGAAAAACGTCGAGGCAAGGGCCAGGATCAGGGTGTTCTTGAGGCCGACCATCACCATGTTCGGCAGAACTTCTGCCATCGCCTGGAAATCAAGAAAGCTGCGGGCGAAGTTGTCGAACCAGCTCATATCAAGTCCATCTATAACTCGGCCGGGCACCGTTGCTCACGGGCCCGGCCGGAAACGATAACGAATGCGCGCGAATTTACTTCTTTGGCAGATATTGATCCGGCATCGGGGTACCCGGGAACCATTTCTCGTGAAGCCGTTTCCAGGTGCCATCCTCCATGGCCTCGCGCAGTGCCTTGTTTAGCGCTTTTCGGAAAGCGTCGTTGCCCTTCTTGACCACGAACCCGGCAGGCGCGTCGAAGGACGGCACATTCATTGTTATCTTAAGGTTGTTGTAGCGCTCCACATACTGCTTGGCCGACTCATAGTCGGTGAAATGGCCATCGATCGTCCCGTTGTTCAGCGCCGCCACCGCAGTGTTGTTGTCGGGGAATTTGACGATGTCGCCCTTCAGGTTCTTCTCAGCATAGATTTCCTGCAGCGTTCCCTGGATCACGCCGATGCGCTTTCCGGCGGTGCTCTCATTGGTCGTCAGAGCCGGATCAGCCGAAATGATCGACAGGTAGCCAGCGAGATAGCCGTCGCCAAAATCCACGGTCTTCTTGCGCTCCGCGGTCGTGCCAATGGCGGCGACAGCGACGTCGAAGCGGCCGTTGGCGACAGACGGCAGCAGCGCCGAGAATTCTTGGCCGGTGAAAACGACCTGCTCCTCCTTGAACCCGAGCCGGCGCGCCACGTCGCGGAAGAGTTCAGCGTCGAAGCCGGTGAAGTTGCCGTTGGCGTCGGTGAAGACATAGGGTTTCGCATCGCCCATGGTTCCGACGCTGATCATCGTCGGGTCGATGAGGTTGTAGGGGTTGTCGGCCGCTTTTGCCTGCGTTGATGCGGCCAACGTGCCAAGTCCTGTCACCAGCGCGATCGTCAGCGCCAGACCGGATTTCACAAATTGGCGCCTGCTCGAATTCGTTTGCATGTCTTCTCCTCTTACGATTGGCCGAAGTCGGCCTGCGGTCCCACTCGACGACTCATCCATCAAAACGCTCTTTCATGGCGTTGGTTTTGAATGAGAACGTTATCACTTTAACTAGCATTGTCCATTTTTCGCGTCAATTGCTCAGTTGAATTTCGCAGCTAGACGGTTCTCTCGTCTTGAATGCGCCGAGCTCCGCGGAGGACCTCCGGCGTGATCTTTCCTAGATCGATTGCTGCCGCATAGCCGATGGCCCCGTAGTACCGGCAGGTAGCAGCCGCCGCCTCCGCGGCTTGGCCAAGAATGTCCTGAGGCGTCTCTTCCTTAAGCAGGCCGAATAGCGTTCTCGCGATGAAGGTGTCGCCCGCGCCCAGGGTGTCGACGGGTTCGACCAACCGCGCCGGGGTTCGGTAAGAGACGGTGGCGCCGTGAAGCACCGCGCCGGCCCGACCGCGAGTTACAAGAACCCACTTTGAACCAAATGCAAGCAATTCGGCTGCGATTGCGGCCAATTCCTTGTCGTCGAGACCGTCACCCGAGACGCAAGCCAGATAGCAATAGGGCCCAATCTCGCGTCGGTGTCCCGGTTCCCGCCGGGTGGAAAAATCATAAGACAACAGTGACTTACTTGATACAGCGGCAACCCAGGGGTCCAGACCGCTGGACTGGCCGATGTGGACGGCCTGAAAACCCGAGAGAAAATCCAGATCTTCTTGCGTCGGCGTGAACGCCGAAATTCCGAGATCGAAGTCCAGGAAAATCCGATCGGCGTTGCGGTGACCTATGAGGCAATAGGCGGTCGGCCCTTCAAGGCGCCGCAATCGGGTGACGTCCACGCGCTCGGACTTGAGTGCGGCGTGAATCAAGTCCCCTGCCCGGTCTTTGCCGATCGCCCCAACATAGGCCGACTGCCCGCCGAAGCGGCTGACATAGACCGAGACATTGAGGCAATTTCCGCCAGGATACATCTCGCCGCGAGCGAGATAACAATCGACCACGTTGTCGCCCATCACGGCAATCTTGACCATCGCAGGACTTTCAGTTTAAAGGGTGTGATAACGTTCGCACAATGGCCCGCCATTGTCAATTGTGCGCCGGCCCAAGCTCTGTCAACGAGAAAGGAACCTCATGATTTTCGCCCTCCCCGCCGACGTTGAACGCGCCCTGGCCGCTACGGCGGGCAGGCAGTTTTCGCATCTTTTCCTCGTGGCGTGCGGCGGCTCGCTCTCGATCATGATGGCAGGCAAATACTTCGTCGACCGTCACAGCGGCACATTCGCCTGCGACATCTACAACGCGGATGAGTTCGTCTGCCGAGATCCGCGACGGTTGGGACCTGACGCGCTCGTTATCCTTTGCTCGCAGACAGGCACCACCCACGAGACCGTGCGAGCGGCCAATCATGCAAAGGATCAAGGCGCGACGACAATCGGCATGACGCTCGACCAGATATCGCCCCTCGCGCAGGCGGTCGACCACGCAGTCGCCTACCAGGCCTCCTACACGACGGGCAAACCGATCGATGCAGCCCGCAGCAACTACGGCGTGCTCTACATGTTGCTCGCCGGCCTAATCGATGCTCGGGAGGATGCCGGGCTGACCGCCGATCTGCTGATGAGCCTGAGCCATCTTCAGCCGGCGATCGAACGTGCGCACCGGACCTATGCCGACCGGTTTAAGGCCTTCGCACCCCGTTTCGCGCCGTGCAATACGATCTACACACTGGCCAGCGGTGCAAGCTACGGTGCGGCGTATTCCTACGCCATCTGCGTGTTGATGGAGATGCAGTGGTACGACTCGCAAGCCATACACGCCAACGAGTTCTTTCACGGCCCATTTGAGGTGGTGAACCGGGACGCTTGCTTCGTGGTCTTGCTAGGTTTGGACGAGACGAGGCACCTTACGGAACGCGCTCGCGATTTCCTTTTCAAGCACGGCAGCCGGGAAAACATACTGGTGCTCGATGGAGCGGAACTCGACCTCAGTGGTATGTCAGAACACATCAAGCGCTATCTCGTTCCCTTGGTCTTTTTTGACACACTATGGCGTTTTGCCTACGAGCTGGCCGGTCTGCGCGGCCGGCCAATGCTTGAGGGCCGGCGCTACATGAAGAAGCTCACCGACTATTAGTTCCGCCGCGCTCTGCAGCGATCCAACAACCCCCAGCCCGTCTTCTGCGAAGAAGGATATCTCCATGACTGCCTCCCCAAAGCTGCGCCATGTCGTTGTTATCGGCGCGGGCATCTTCGGCATCTCTTCCGCGTTGCACCTTGCTCGTCTTGGCGTTGATGTAACCATTGTCAACGACGGCGCGCCGGCTAACGGTGCATCCGGCCGTTCACTTTCCTGGCTGAACTCAGCGCGACGTGCTGACACTGCCTACCACCGCTTGAGGCTTGCAGGCATCGACCGTTATCGGACCCTGGCCGCCACAAGGCCGGAAACGGCGTCGTGGCTTCGCTTTGACGGCGGCCTCACCTGGGATCGGGATGATGAGGCGAACCAGATCGCGTCCATCTGCCAACTGGAGCAGGATATTGGCTATGACGCGCTTCTGCTCGGCCCTGCCGAAGTCGGCGCAGTGACGCCCGGCGTCAACGCCAGCGCCATCACCCCGCAGGGCGCCATCTTCAATCCTGGCGAAGGATGGGTTGACCTGCCCTGCCTGATCGATCTGCTGCTCAATGAGTTCCGCTCCCGCGGCGGCAAGCTCGTCCAGAACGCCGGACGCGTGCGGACGGATGCCACAGGTGGTCGCGCGCGTGGCGTCGTCACTGCCGATGGTGTGCCGGTAAAGGCGGATGCAGTGATCCTTTGCGTTGGGCCAGCGACGCCTGTTATGCTTGCTGAGATCGGAGTCCATATCCCGGACGCTACGCCGATTTCACTCCTCTTGAAAACCAAGCCGATCAGGACCGAGCTCCGTGCCGTGCTGAATACGCCGCGCGTGGCGGTGCGCCCGACGCCGGATGGCGAACTTGTTTTGGATTCGGCGTGGTCGGAGGAAGAAGTCGTGGTCAACTCTGACGGAACTTACATCGTGCATGACAAGACCGTCAAAGGACTGCTCGACGAGGCTAGTGCGGTGCTCCAGGGCAATCCGCGGCTCCAACTCGCTACCTATGCAGTTGGCCCGAAGCCTATCCCCGGCGACGGCGAGCCAGTGCTTGGCTCCGTCGAGACCGTCGCCGGGCTTCACGTCGCCTTTGGCCACAGCGGCGCCACGCTTGGATTGATCGTCGGCGAATTGCTTGCCAAAGAAATCGCCTCAGGCAATCCGCATCCCATGCTTGCGACCTTCCGCCCTAATCGTTTCAGCTGAAAGGGCAATTGGGGCAAGGCCGAACTGTCCAGATGGGCAGCGGGCCTGGGGAAGAGATGGGTGACATGATCGTGTGATCGGGTTGTCGTCTTACGGCGACAGAGACGGCGACGAGTGTCAGCGCCGCGCGTCCAAGCGCGAACGCGCAGGGGAGAGATGAATGCCCCGCAAACTATGGTCAGATAGCCGCTCGCGATTCACTGGAGTGCGCTAAGCGCGACAAGTTGCGGAATCCTCAATTCAAAGCCAAGAAGATCGAAAGGCAGACTGCACCGAAGACCCCGGCGGTCTACCTTGTGGGAATCAGGTGCAGTGCAGACTTCCCGCCCTTCACGGCCGCCGCTGACAGCTTGCGGTCAAAGCTCGCTAGTTGGCCGCCGCGCGCCTTGGCGAGCGCGAGAAGATAGGTATCGGTGACCTGTGCCGAGGTCAGGATTTTCGCTGCATCGATGTCGCCGGAGCCAACCAGGGTCACATCGTCGGGCCAGAAGCTGTGCCCGTGCAGAGCCCGCAACTTGGTAACGATTTGCGCAACGATGGCGGGCGAACCGGGACAATTAGGATATCTTTGGTTGCCGACGATGCGCAAGACGCCGTTTTCGGTGATGGGACACGTAGCCCATGCGGCGTTACCGGTCACTTCGAACCAGGCATGCGCGTCGTCATGGGCCACGTGGCCAGGATCTATCAGTGCGATCAGCACATTGACATCGAGCAGGAACGTCAAGGCAGTTCGTCTCGCAAGGCATTGACCGTCTCAAGCGTGACAGGAGGTGCATCCGGCCGAGGCGACAATAGAGGTATCCCATTGCGCTCGCCGCCGGCTTGAGGCCGGCGCAGCGAGCGCCGGGCGAGATCGGTGATGACCTCGCCGAGGCTGCGATCCTGCTGCCGGGCCATGGCCTTGGCCGCGACCAGGACATCGTCATCGATCGCCAGTGTGGTTCTCATATCGCCCTCCTTGGTGGGCATCAAACATCACGCATCATATAGAATAGCGACGTCGGATACTCAAGCGGTGCGAATAGCCGGCGGACTTTGCGTGGAACGCGTTTTGTGCCGGAAGGATCGTCGCTCCACGGCTTCAACCTTTGTATGCGACGAGAACTGCGCCCGCTGCTGCAATCAGTGAAACGCCAAGCCAGTTCGGCAGGGACAATTGTTCACTGAGGAAACCCACTCCGAATGCCGTGTCAAGCGCGCCGCTTAGCCTGGCGTCACCGAGCAACTCCCCCTCCCATAATGCAGCATCAGGGCTGCGGTCACATATCTTGATTGTGTTTGCTGACGTCAGCCAGATCCAGCCAGGTCGACAACAGCCTTGATCAGACCGGACTTCTGCTGCGCCCAGATCGCAATATCGCGTGGGCTGTCGCGCAGGGTGGTGCGATGGGTGACGAGTCGGTCGATTGGTATTTTTCCAGCGCAGATCGAGGCAATGACGTGCGGGAAATCGCTACGCGTCGCGTTGCGACTGCCGATCAGCATCATTTCCCGCTTGTGGAACTCTGGATCGGAGAAGGTTATGTCGTCCGGCACGACGCTGACCATCACCATGACGCCGCCATGGGCAACATAGGCAAAGGCGGACTGGATCGAACGGCTGTTTCCCGTTGCGTCGAAGACGACGTCGAAACCTGTTCCCGCAGTGCGCTCCGCTATCGTTTCGATGATCGATCCCTTCGACCCGTCGATCACCAGGAAGCCCAATTGCCTTGCGGCAAAGGCCAGCCGCTCGGCATCGACGTCCATGACGGTCACGTTGAGTTGCGCGATGCGCGCAAAAAGCGCGGTGCCGAGGCCGATCGGCCCGGCTCCGATAACCAAGGTGCGAATGCCCGGCCCCGCCATGGACCTGCGGACCGCGTGAGCACCAATGGCCAGAAACTCGACCGTGGCCGCCTCGACCGGTGACAGACCGGCCGCGGGAATCAAGTTCTGCGCCGGCACGAAAATCTGCTCACTCATGGGACCGTCACGGTGCACGCCAAGCACCTCGATCGCCATGCAGCAGTTCGGCTTGCCCTGGCGGCAGGCGGCACAATGTCCGCAGGAAAGATAAGGATTGACGAGGATTTGCTCTCCAACCGCCATATGCACGGGCGCGTTGATTGCCGCGATTGTTCCCGAAACTTCATGGCCCATGACGCGTGGATAGGCGAGGTAAGGATGCCTGCCCTCGAAGATGTGGTAGTCGGTTCCGCATATCCCGACATAGGCGACATCGACCAGTGCCCAGCCCTCCGGCGGAGTGCCTGGCGCCTGCTGCTCCTCAAACACCAGCCTGCCGGGCTCGGCGCATCGCACGACTTTGATGCTGGGGCCCATGATTGTAATTCACCCCTTGCTAAGCTGGAGTCCGGCAGGAAGTGGGGGGGGGGGGGGGAGAACCCGCACCCCAGGGGGGGCCAGGACGTTGCTAGCTATGTTGAGAGGGAACCCAACCGCGGCCGGGTCACACAAAAGAGGCACCGGGGGGGGAACGGATGGGGGGGCCGACAGCGGTCTGGGA
>NZ_JAMYQL010000015.1:0-140057 GCF_040320865.1 Mesorhizobium sp. M0598
ATCAGAAAATAGAAACCATCGACCTCAATGTCCTGGCGCGATAGCATGCAAAACTGTTCGCGATGTCCTCGCACATCTGTTCGCGATGTCCCCAGTCCAAACAGTGGGGAGGGGTTAGGGGTGGGGGTACGCGGCCTGGCAAATGCCCCAAACTTCAATATGCGATTCCCCTGCTGCACAAGGGCGGGCGGGGTCACCGGCGGTCGGATACGATGATGATCGCCGGCACCGCCAGCAGCGCAACGAGGCCGGCACCTGCGAAGAACGCGCCATAGCCGAAATACTGCGCGGCGTAGCCGGCCGCGATCCCGCCGGCCATGCTCATCAGTGCGTCCATGCACTGGAACAGCGTGAAGTCGACGCCCGCCTGTCTTGGATCTGACCAGCGCATGAACTGCGCGTAAAGCGCGACGAAACCGAGAGCCATGAAGCCGGACGAGCTGAGCACCGCGATGGCCATCAAAGCGGTGGTCGAGAAGCCACCAAGAAAATCGAAGACCGAAAAGAAGAACAGCGATCCGGCCTGCAGGAAAAGCGCCAGGACGAGCACGTTGCGCGGGCCGAACCATTTGACGAGAGCGCCGCCGGCGAGTGCGGCAGCCAGGCCGACGAACATGCTGCCGACGCCGTTGACAAGCCCGACCATCGAGAGGTCGAGCCCGGCGTCGATCAGGAATGGTCCGAGCATGGCGAGCGCCGCCTTCTGGGCCAGGACATAGATGGCCGACGCTGCCAGGCCGCGCCGAATTTCGGGACGCTTCAACGCGTCGAGAAGGCTGGGAACATGCTCGCGCGTCTCCTCGCGCGCGCGGTTGGCCACGCCAAGCAGGAAGGGAAGGCCGAGCGGCAGGAGCAGCAAGGCCATCGCCCAAACGGCGATGCGCCAGCCATAAGCGTCGACCAGAAGCAGAAACAGGCCGGCGCCGATGGCCGAGCCGAGATAGGCGCCGCCGACCTGCGCGGCATTGCCCCAACCGTGGTTTTCCTTAGCCAGGCTCTGCACGGCGAAACCATCGCAGGCAATGTCGACCGTCGAGGCGGCGAAGGCGACGATGGTCAGGCAGGCCAGGACAGGCCACCAGGCCTCCGGGCCGAGCGCGCCGACGGCCCACAGCCCGGCGATGGACACGAGCCCACCGGCGGCGACGATCGTGCCGGTGCGGTTCTTGCCGACCGGCGGCAGCCGATAGCGCTCGACGGCCGGCGCCCATAGAAACTTGAGCGCCCATGGCAGCGCGATCAGCGAAACCAGGCCGATCCGGTCGAGCGGCAGGCCCTGGTCGCGCATCACCGCCGGCAGGCCCGCCCAGGTGATGCCGCCGATCAGGCTCTGCGCGACGTAGAGCCCGCCGATCGCCAGGACGATCGCGACAGGCGTCGATGCCCGGCTGGAAACGGCGATCGACATCAGAAGCGGTAGCGCAGGCTAGCGAACAGCGAGCGGCCCTCGTCGCGGTAGCAATAGCCGGCCGAGCAGATGGATTTTTGAGTGTCGAACAGGTTCTTGGCGTTGACCTGCAGCTTCACGCCCTCGAGCTTGGGATTGCGGTAGCCGAAATCGTAGGAGAGCGAGGCGTCGACGAAGGCGCGCGCGTCGTTCTTGAAGGTGTTGGTGTCGTCGCCATAGCTGCTGCCGGCGACGCGAACGCCGCTGCCCAGCCCGAGCCCCTGCAGCGTGCCGTCCTCGAACTGGTACTGCCCCCAGAGCGACAGGATGTGATTTGGCGTTGCCGACAGTTCCTTGCCTGCGGTTCCCGTGGCGCCGCGTTCGATTTTCACGCGCAGATAGGTGTAAGAGGCGAGTATGCTGAGGCCGTTGTCGAGCGAGGCGCTGGCTTCCAGCTCGACGCCGCGCGAGTTGAGGTCGAGCTGGCGCTGCTTGTTGATGCCGGTCGAGGCGTCGAAGACGACGCCATCCTTCTGGTCGATGTCGAACAGAGCGGCGCTGATGGCGGCGTTGTAATCGGCAAACTCGTATTTGACGCCGATTTCCTTCTGCGTCGCGATGGTCGGACGGGCGACACGACCGATGGGGCTGCTGACATCGTCATAGACGAAGCCGATATTGGGCGAGAACGACGTCGAATAGTTGACATAGGGCGTGATGCCCCATTCGGTCTGGTAAGACAGGCCGAGCCGCCCGGAAAGGGCACTGTCGTTCTGCTTGGACTTGGTGAAGTCGGCGGCGGTCGAGGTGGTGTCGGCCCAGTCGTAGCGACCGCTGGCGAACAGGGTGAAATCGTTCCACTCCATCTGGTCATGCAGATAGGCGCCGAGCTGGTTCATCTCCTGCCCGCCATAGTAAGGAACCGGAGCAGCCTTGATGTCGTCGACGGAGACATAGGAGATACCGCTGCCGGCGTCATAATTAGACCAGGCGTAGTCGATGCCGGCTACCGCCGTGTGCCTGACCTGGCCGGTATCGAATTCGAACTGCGCCATGTTGTCGACGACGAAGTTCTTCATGGTCTCGGTGTAGTGGCCCCAGTAGCGTTTCAGGTCCGGGCCGTCCGGGTAATGGCCGCTGTACTCGATGTCGCTGTCGACGGCGCTGTAGCGAAGATTCTGCCGGACCGTCAGCACGTCGTTGAAACGGTGCTCGAACTCGTAGCCGATGCGGCCCTGGGTCTGGTCGAAGTCGTTCCAGGCGGGATCGCCCTCATAAAGGTCCGTCAGAGCGCCGCCCGAATTGTAGAAGGCAGCGGTGCCGCCGGTGACGGATTTCGAATATTCGCCGAGGATGGTCAGCTTGGTGTCCTCATCCGCCTTGAAGGTGACTGCCGGCGCCAGATAGATCTTGTCGTCGGGATAACCGACCAGGTCGGTGTCGCTGGTGCGGCCGAGGCTGGTGAAGCGATAGAGAATGCTACCGTCTTCGTTCACCGGGCCGGAAGCGTCGAGTGCGGCCTGGAAGCGATTGTGCTCGCCGAGCAGCATTTCGACCTCGCGGAACTGTTCTTCCTTGGGGCGCTTGGTGACCAGATTGACGATGCCGCCCGGACCGCTGATGCCGTAAAGCGAGGAGGCCGGACCCTTCAGGATGGTGACGCCTTCGATGCCGTAGGGCTCGGTCTTGAACCAGGCCGAGGGGCCGTTGTACTGGCGCAGCCCGTCGCGGAACATGCCGTTGTAAAAGGCCTGGAAGCCGCGCAGGAAGAAGGCATCATAGCGGGTGTCGAAGCCGAAGCTGTTCGGATTGGCGCTTGCGACATAGCCGAGCGATTCGTTCAGCGTGCGTGGCTTCTGGTCCTCGATCTGCTTTTGCGTCACAACCGAAACGGCTTGCGGAATCTTGACCATCGGCGTGTCGGTCTTGGTGCCGATGCGGTCCTTCTTGGCGACATAGCCGTCCTGCACGAGGATCTCGTCGCTCTCGGCATCGACCTCGATCTTGTTGAGAACGGTGACGCCGCCCTGGTCCTGGGCGTGAGCCGGCCCGGACAGGTCGAGCAGGGCCATGCTGCCCGGCAATGATAACCCCAGGAGCCATGTCATCGTCCGTTTCCGCATCAACTCGTCTCCACTCTTCCGTACATTGACGGAAGGGGCTCTCAAATCTGAGTATTTGAGTCAAGTTATTTTTTGAGCTCGTGCGCGTTGGCCCGATACGGTCGGCGACAGCAAAGTGCGACCGGTTTCGGGAAAACCAGCTGCCAATCAGGGAGAGGCAAGCTGCTATGGTTTGAGGCTTCTCGCCACCAGCCGCGCCACGCTTGGGCCGACCAGAAGCACGATCAGGAAGCGTGCCGATTGCAGCGCCATGACGAAGGAGATGTCGACATGCTGCGCTGCGGCGGCGATGATGGCGACGCTGTCCATGCCGCCGGGGCTGGTTGCCAGATAGGCGGTCAGCGGATCGATGCCGAGCAGGCGGCTGATCAGGAAGGCGAGGCCGCCGCAAAAGACGATCAGGGCAATGATCGAGCCGACGATCTGTGGCAGCGCGCGGGCCGCGTGGCGCAAAATGGCCCTGGTGAAATTCAGGCCGATGCTCCAGCCGATCATCGTATAGCTCAAGGCGAGCAGCCAGGGCGGCAACTGCATGGTCACGCCGAGCCCGAGATGGATCACGGTGCCGAAAATGAAGGTGCCGAGGAAAAACGGCGACGGCAGCCGGAAAAGCTTTCCGGCGAGGCCGCCAACCAGCGCCACGCCGAATGTTGCGGCCAAGCCTTGCGGGTCTATCGGCGGAAACCAGACGATGGCCGGCACCTCGATGCCCGAGGTGTCGACCCAGAGCTTGGCCACCAGGGCTGCCGTCATCGAGACGCAGATGACGCGCAGATAAAGCATGAAGGCGACGAGGCGCTGGTCGGCGCCGAAGGCACCGGCCATCAGCACCATGGCGGTGGCGGCGCCCGGCGACGAGCCCCAGACCGCGGTGGTGCCGGGCAGGATGCGCCAGCGGCTGATCAGCCAGCCGAGCAGGCTGGATGCCGCGACCGTCGCCATCACGACGCCAAGGAACAGCGGCCATTCCCTGTAGAAGACGGGAAAGATGTCGGCCGAGATGGAGCTGGCGACCAGGCAGCCGACGACCGCCTGGGCTGAACCGAACAGAACCCGCGGCACGCGCACCGTGGCGCCGTTGGTGCCGGCAGCGATGGCCGCCAGCATCGGTCCGATCAAAAGCGCGGCGGGCAGGGCGGCGAGTTCCAGCGCGCCGGCAAACAGCACCGAGACCACCACCAGGACGGGCCACTGCCAGGCCTTGTGGATCCGCGCCAGGTGCTCGATGGCCGGTGGGTTCGGGGAAGAATCCATAGATGGTCTCTTAGACCGGTGGCCGGCGCAACGCTACGGCGAACAAGTCGAGCGTCTTGCCGGCAACGCCTTGAAGCGGAAGCCATCAGCCGATTTCACCGGATATTGGCAGTGCCGTTTGGCCGTGTGGGCGTAGCGCCTCACAAGCTTCAAGCGTTCAATGCGAAGCGGCCGTTCGTCGAAAGCTGAGATCGAGAAAATCTGCGGCCGCTCCAATTGTGGTCTCACCAACCGCGCAATCCTGGAATGGCCCCTGGCGCCCTCGCATGCACTCGCTCCCGCAGGAACGCCACGCATAGCCGGACCTTGGCCGCGGCGAGCTTGCTATGCGGGTAGATCGCGTGAATGGGCGCGGCCGGCAGTTTGAATTCGGGAAGCACCAATTCCAGCCTGCCAGCTTGGATATCACCGCCGACATCCCAGATCGACTTCATCACCAGCCCGACACCGTCAAGCGCCCATTGATGGGCGAGTTCGCCATCATTCGTCTTGAGGCACCCTTTGACCCGTACCTCCTGGCCATCCACGAACGTCCAATGATCAAGGGGTGGATCGCCGAAAACGATGCAATCATGATCGAGAAGATCGTCCGAACTTGCCGGCCGACCGTGCTTGTCGAGATAAGCCGGTGCCGCACAAATCACACGAACGTTCGCGGCAAGCTGCCGTGAGATCAGGCTGGAATCGTTGAGGGTGCCGAAACGGACGGCGAGGTCGAAACCGGCATCGACGATGTTGATGACCTTGTCGGTGGCATGGAGCTCGATCTTAAGATCCGGATGCCGCTCAGCGAACTCTCGAAGCAGGGACGCGAGCGTCCTGCGGCTGAAGGCGACCGAAGATGTGACGCGCAAAAGTCCCGTCGCCTTGTCGCGGCCCTTGCTTGCTTCCGTTTCGGCCTCGTCGACGTCGGCGAGTATCTGGGCACAGCGCGCATGGAAGGCGATGCCGTCATCGGTGAGCGTCAGACGCCGCGTTGTTCTGTTGATCAGCCTGACTCCAAGCCGATCCTCCAGCTGCGAAAGCCTTCGACTGATGACTGGGAGCGACAGGTTGAGCGTCCGCGCTGCAGCGCTGAGGCTGCCATCCTCCGCGATGCGCGCAAACACGGTCATATCCAAAAGTCTGTCGACCATTGTTGTCCACACAGCAAGAATTTCTTTCAGATTTAAGCCATTCTTGCTGCAACGGATAGGGCGTATCTTCGCCTCAGTTGAAAAAGGAAAGCGCTCATGCCGGTTCTCGCCAATCAGAAGGTTCTTGTTATCGGCGGCAGTTCCGGGATCGGGCTGGCGACGGCCAAAGTAGCTGCCGCTGCCGGCGCGCAGGTGACCATAGCTTCCCGCTCAGCCAAAAAATTGGATGATGCACTCTCGATACTTGGTTCCCAGAGTGACGGGAAAGAACTCGACACGGGCGACGAGCATGCGATCGAAGCATTTTTCGCCGCTGGCAGCGGCTGGGATCACATCGTCATTTCTGCGGCACAAACTCCGACGGGCCCGGTTCGCGGTCTCTCTCTTGGCGACGCCAAAGCCGCGATGGAAAGTAAGTTCTGGGGCGCCTATCGTGTCGCGCGCGCGGCCAGAATCCGGGACTGTCGAAGTCTCACATTCGTCTCCGGCTTTCTGAGCGTGCGGCCCTCAGCTACGTCGGTCCTGCAAGGCGCAATCAATGCCGCACTGGAAGCGCTTGCCCGCGGCCTGGCGCTCGAACTTGCGCCGATGCGCGTCAATGCTGTTTCGCCGGGGCTGATCGATACGCCGCTCTGGGGCAAGGTGCCGGAGGAAAAGCGAAGCGCCATGTTCGAGCGGGCGGCTCTGAGCCTCCCAACGCGCCGCATCGGCCGGCCGGAAGATGTTGCCAATGCTGTCCTGTTTCTGTTGACGACGCCTTTTGCCACCGGTTCGACCGTGCGCGTCGATGGCGGCGGTGCGATAGCGTAGACAGCGTTCAACGCGCGGTGACCGACAAAGGTGTTGCCCCTGCTGCACCTCTGCAATCTTGGAGCGGCTGTGCTTCCTCGCGAAAAGTGCTGGGTCCGTGTGATTGCTGAAGGCCACCGTGAAGGCGCCGCCCATGCTGTTGAAGCCAATCATAGTGGCCGTCTCCATCACGCTGACATTGCCTTTTCAATTTCATGACACAAGCGCCGTCGCCAGCTGCATCTGTTATTCGGCGAGCACACGCCGAGGTGATGCAGCAGCCGGCCGCCATCATGTTGACAGGCGAAAGTTGGCGCGCCAGCCGAGTTTCATCTGGGCTTTTTCGCTCGCCACGAACTCGTTCGGCTCGGCAATGTTGAAGATGCCGTCTCGTCCCCTGTCGACCGCCAGCAAGGCAGCATAGGCGGCGGCATCCACATTCAGTGCGGCGGACCTGTGGGCAGATCCGTGCCGGTTCCGGGCCCGTAGAGCTGCCCATAACGGAGAACGAGCCCTTCGAGCGGAGGAGAGTTCAGGTCCATTTCTCGAGTGCCGCGATACCGTGGACGCTGACGGCACGCTTTCCCTCCGCGGCGAGATCCAGCGGGTGATCCTCGGAATGAGGCTCCGGCCCCGGTGCATAAGCCCAGGCGATGCTCCGGGCGACGAGACGCCTAGACTAGAACCACCGCAGGGGCAGCAATGACGACGGTGATCGCAACAAGGTGGAGGCGTTGCGCTGACCTCTTGTGACGAGGCAGGGATGCTGGTGCGGCCTACATAGGCTGTAAATTTCGATCAGCGCCCGCTCTCCGGCCTCAATCGGCCAACCCGAACCCGCCAACAGGATGCGTCTCCACCTGGAACTCGAAGCCGGCAATGATCGGCCGTGCCTTGGCGATTGCCGCCTGGACTTCGGGCAGCTGCAGCGAAGCCTTGTGGCTTTCGGCGTCAGTCCACACTTCGGTCACCCAGATCGCGTCGGCATCGGCCGGGTCGGTGGCGATGATGTAGTTCAGGCAGCCGGGCATGGCGCCGGTGCTGGCGAGCAGGATATCCATCATTGCGTCACGCTGGCCGCGCATCGCCCGCATCTTGCCGATCAGTCCGTACATTCGCTTTGCTCCGTTGAGATGACGCAACCAGGAGTATGCAGTTCGCCGTCTACGGCATCAACTGCCCGCCATTGACCTCGATCACCTGGCCGATGATGTAGCCACTCAACAGATCGGAGGAGAGGAACAGATAGGCGCCGACGCAGTCCTCGGCGGTGCCGGCGCGGCCCTGCGGGATGGTGGCGATCATGCCTTTCATCTGGTCGTCGGTCGAGTAGCGCTCGTGGAAAGGTGTCGCGATCGTGCCGGGCGCCACCGCGTTGACGCGGATGTTGAAACCGATCAGCTCCTTGGCCATGCCGCGCGTGATGTTGGAGACGAAGGCCTTGGCCGAGCCGTAAAGGCCGGCGCCGCCACCGGCGCCGTTGCGCGCGGCGATCGAGGAGGTGTTGACGATGAAGCCGCCCTGCCGCTTCAGCCATGGGATCGCCTTGCGCGAAGCTGTCAGCGCGGAACGCGCGTTGAGGTCCATCACTGCGTCGTAATGCGCCTCGGTCTGCTCGGCATAGGGCACGCGGCCGAGCATGCCGCCGGCATTGTTGACGAGGCCGTCGAGCCGGCCGAAATGTTGCGCACTGTCCTCGACGACGCGCTCGACATCGGCGGGGATCGAGAAATCGCCCTGGGCGAGGAACACGTCGCCGCCGCCGTTGCGAATGGTCGCGGCCAGGTTTTCGGCAGCCGCGCGGCTCGAATTGTAGTGCAGCGCGACGCGGCATTTCTGCGCGGCGTAGGCGAGTGCGAGCGCCGCGCCGATGCCGGTCGAGGCGCCGGTGACCAGGACCGCCTTTCCGGCAAGGTCGGGGATGACCAGAGAGGGGCTGACAAGGGTGGTGGTGGCTGGCACGTCTATTCCTCCGGGGACTCTGCCTGCTCTTCGTAGGCCCTCGCAGTCCTCGCGTTCAAGTCCGTAAAAGTTTAGAGCGGTTCACCGTTTCACGGAAACGGCGAACCGCTCCCTCTTTGTCTTGACGCAATTCCGGACGGAAAACCGTTTCACACTTTTCCTGGAATTGCCCTATGGCCTGAGATAGGCGTAGCCTTGGCGTTGCAATTCGGCGAGCTTGACGACGCCGCCCCTGTCGGCTGCATGGAAGCCGTCGAGCAGGTCGGCCAGGCCGATATCCATGCCGTGCATGGTGTTGGTGCAAGCGTGCGGGCTGAGCCCATCCTGGACAAGGCCGGCGAACCGCCCGGAAATGGCGGCCGATATGCCCTTCGACTTGAAGGCGGCAAGTGCCGGGCCGTGCACGACAAGCGCGATGTCGACCTTGCCGTCGGTGCCTTCGAAGTGGTTCTTGATGTTGCCGAGCACGAAATTGACCTTGTCGAGGTCGCTGAGGTGATAGGCGACCTTTTGCCTTTCCTCTTCGGCAGCCGCCGGCTTGACTTCACTAGCTGCGGCCTTGATGGGGCGCAGCCCGAAAAGCCCCGCGGCCCCGGCAAGACCGACGCGGAAAATATCGCGGCGTCGCATGGCTTCATCTCCCATTTATCCGGCCGGCGCAAATTGCGTGGCCTCGGCCTCGATCCTAGCATAAATTGAAGCCACGTCTTGTCGGGGCAACGGAGGGGTAGCATGACGTTGAAGACCATAATGGGGAGGACCATAATGGGGACCATTGTGGGCGCCGGAGTTGGGGTTGCCTTGCTCGCCGCCGTCGCCGGCTCTGCTTTCGCCGATGACACGCTCAAACTCACCGAGCTCAGCCCCGACGGCAAGGACGCCTGCTTCGGCCGCGTCTATGACGTCGCGCATCTCAAGTCGCATCCGCAGCAGAAGGTGACGCGCATCTTCTTCTATTACGGCCGCGATCCGGTCAGCCGGCCAGACGAGGAGCCAAGCGCCGGCATCGATTCCTCCTACAATGGCTTCATGGCGACGACGGTGCGCGGCGCCGAGGCGCCTGAATGGCTCGGCGGCTGGTGCAGTCATGAGTCGGAGGACGGCAAGACCGGCCCGATCCGCTGCGGCATGGACTGCGATCGCACCATGGCTTCGCTGAAGGTCGACGACAAAGGCCGGCTGATCGTCTCGGACGTGCAGCCCGACCTCTATCTCGACGCCGGATCGGAAGACGAGCTCGGCAAGGCGGAGTATGAAAGGCAGGCGCTGGGCAAGGACGACAACGGCTTCAGGCTCGACCCGATGCCGGCCGCCACCTGCAAGGCGGAGTTCGCGCGCATCGACCCGATCGACCCGGCCCTTGGCCCGCCATTGCGCGAACGACTGAAGCCGGACCAGGCCTTCTGCTACGGACGCGACTACGATGCCGCGCATCTCGGCTCGCATCCAGACCAGCTGACCCAGTCGATCAGGGTGTTCCGCGGACCGGTCGAGCTGGCGTCTTTCGCCAAGGAGGGCGATCCGGCCAATTGGCCAAGCGGCGCCGATATCGCCGTTTCGGTTACCACGCGGCAGAAATCGGCCAAGGTCACGCAGGTCTATAACTGTCAGGGCGAGGGCGACCAGTGGCGCTGCGCGGCGAGCGCGAAGACGGGTGGTGCCTCCTGCGATATCGCGCAACAGGAGGTCTTCCTTCGCCGCGGCGCCAACGGCATGATGATGCTGGCCAACCCGAACAGCGGCCTGCCGATCGTCGATCTGTGCTCGAAAGCGGCGGAAGGCGACACAATGTCCGACGACAAGGTCTACCGGCTGGAGCCTATGCCGCAGGCTGCCTGCGGGCTGTAGCAGTTCAGAGACGCGATGCCGGCGAGACAGCACCCCCCTCTGTCCTGCCGGACATCTCCCCCTCAAGGGGGGAGATCGGCAGCTTCACCGACAGCGTTCTTCTTTGAAGATTGGCGAAAGCCGAAGCGACATCCAATCTCCCCCCTTGAGGGGGAGATGTCCGGCAGGACAGAGGGGGGCGCGAAGGATCACGACTGAGCGATTTTTCTCCGCGACGCCACCTCACGCGAAGGGCACGGCCGTCGTGCCCTTGGGCAGTTTCGCCTCGTCGTCGGGCTCGACATGGATGATGACGCGGACGGAAGGAATCTCTGCCTGCAGCGCGTCCTCGATGCGGTCGCAGATGACGTGGCTGGCGCCGACCGACATGTCGGCGTCGACGACCAGGTGGAACTCGATGAAGGTGGCGCGGCCGGCGATGCGCGTCTTCAGGTCGTGGACCTCGAGCGCGCCCTTGCAATTGGCCGAGATGATGTCGCGTATGCGGATATGTTCCTGGGTGTCGACGGCGCGGTCCATCAGCCCGTTCATCGACGAGCCGATGACGTGCCAGCCCTGCCACAGGATGTTTAGCGCCACGATCACCGCAAGAGCCGGATCGAGAACCTGCCAGCCGGTCAGTACGGCGCCGACCAGGCCGATGAACACACCGACCGAGGTCGCCACGTCGGTCATGATGTGCCTGCCGTCGGCAACGAGAGCCGGCGATTTTTCGCTTCGGCCGGTGCGGATCAGCGTCATGGCCCAGACGGCGTTGATGACCGTTGCTACGCCATTGACGGCAAGGCCGGTCCATGGCTGTTCAAGCAGGGCGGGATGCTGCCAGGACCACCAGACCTCATTGAGGATCAGCAAGGCGGCAAGCACGATCAGCACGCCTTCGAGGACGGCCGAGAAATACTCGGCCTTGTGGTGGCCGAACGGATGGTCCTGGTCGGCTGGCTTGTAGCTGACCTGGATCGCCCAAAAGGCGGCGGCAGAGGCAATGACGTTGACGATCGATTCCAGCGCGTCTGAATAAAGCGCGACCGAACCGGTGACGTACCAGGCCACCAGCTTCAGGCCGAGCACGACGCAGGCGACGACGATCGACCAGAAGGCGAGGCTGGCGACCTTCTGCCTGGCGGCGGCTTTGATTTCCGCCGCGGTCACTGGGGAAAAGATCCCAACGCTGAGCCCTCGAATTAAGCAGCCTTTTCCTTGGCCTTGCGCGGCAGGTGCGCGACAATGTTCTCGATGATGCGCATGCCGGCATTGTGGCCGAGCGTCATGATCGACTCTGGGTGGAACTGCACTGCGGCGATCGGCTCCTTGCGGTGCTCGAAGGCCATGATGATGCCGTCCTCGGTCTCGGCGGTGACGACAAAACCATCAGGCAGCCGCACCGGATCGGCAAAGATTGAATGATAGCGGCCGACCGTCACCTCCTTGGGCAGGCCGGAGAAGATGATGCCCGGCTTCGACACGCGGATGCGCGACGGCTTGCCATGCATCGGGATGTGCAGTTGGCGCAGCTCGCCGCCATAGGCCTCGGCCAGCGCCTGCAGCCCGAGGCAGACGCCGAAGATCGGCAGGTCGCGCGCACGGGCCCGCTTGATGGTGGCGGTGCAGTCGAAGTCCTTCGGCGTGCCGGGGCCGGGCGACAGCACGACCAGGTTTGGCTTCAGCCGGTCGAAGATCTCGTCCGGCACCGGCGTGCGCACCGTCGAGACGTTGGCGCCGGTCTGGCGGAAATAGTTGGCGAGCGTATGGACGAAACTGTCCTCGTGGTCGACCAGCAGGATGTTGACGCCGTCGCCGACACGCGCGGTGCTGCGTTCGGTGCTGGCGGCATTGCCTGATTTGGCGTCGCGGATGGCGGAGAGCATGGCGGATGCCTTCAGTTCGGTTTCGGCTTCTTCTTCCTCGGGAATGCTGTCGAAGAGCAGCGTGGCGCCGGCGCGCACCTCGGCGATGCCGTCCTTGATGCGAATGGTGCGAAGCGTCAGGCCGGTGTTCATGTCACCGTTGAAATTGACCATGCCGATCGCCCCGCCATACCAGGCGCGCGGACTCTTCTCGTTCTGCTCGATGAAGCGCATGGCCCATAATTTCGGCGCGCCGGTAACGGTGACCGCCCAGGCATGCGACAGAAAGGCGTCGAAGGCGTCCATGCCTTCGCGCAGCCGCCCCTCGATGTGGTCGACGGTGTGGATCAGGCGGGAGTACATTTCGATCTGGCGGCGGCCGATGACGCGCACCGAGCCCGGCTCGCAGACCCGCGACTTGTCGTTGCGGTCGACGTCCGAGCACATGGTGAGTTCGGATTCGTCCTTCTTCGAATTGAGCAGCTTGAGGATCTGCTCGCTGTCGGAGATTGCGTCGTCGCCGCGCTTGATGGTACCGGAGATCGGGCAGGTCTCGACGCGGCGGCCGTTGACGCGCACGAACATTTCCGGTGAGGCGCCGATCAGATATTCGCCCTCGCCGAGATTGATGAAGAAGGAATAGGGCGAAGGGTTGATGCTCTTCAGCTTGCGGGAAATCTCGGAGGGCTGGGTTTCGCAGCGTTCGTAGAACATCTGCCCCGGCACCACTTCGAACAGGTCGCCGCGCTCGAAGCTCTTCATCGCCTTGCGCACCAGCTTGGCATATTCGCCGGGCTCGTGGTCGCCGCGCGGCGGGATGCGGTCGGCGGTCCTGAACGGCTCGACGATTTCGTCGCGCGGCAGGCCTTCGGTCGAGAAGCCATCGCCGGAATAGTCGTAGCGGTCGGTCCAGGCCTTGGTCGAATAGTGGTCGACGACGAGGATCTCGTCGGGCAGGAACAGCACGAGATCGCGCTGGCTTGGCTTGCGCTCGAGCTTGTAGTCGACCGGATCGAACTGGAAGGCGAGGTCGTAGCCGAAGGCGCCATAGAGGCCGAGATTGGCGTCTTCCTCGGTCCTGAACAAAGCCGTGATGGCGCGCAGCACGGTGAAGACGGAGGGAACGCGGCTGCGTTCCTCTTCAGTGAAGATACGATCGGGCTTGGCGACCTCGAGGCGGATGAGTTTGTTGGACGTCTCGGCGATCGTGACATCGTCAAGGCCGGCAAGCACCGTGCCGATCACCGGCAAAAGCACGTCGCCGCGGCGGTTCAGCGCCTCGATGCGCATGGCGCGGCCGCGTGCCGAGATCACCACCGGCGGATCGATGATGGCGGTGTCCCAGCGCGTATAGCGGCCAGGATATTCGTAATTCGAGGAGAACACGGCGCCGCGGCGCGAATTCAGCCCATCGACATAGCCGTCGATCGCCCCCTCGTAAGGCCGGTCATGGCGCTGGCGGGTAATCGCCACGCCACCCGCCGTGACGAAGCGCTCGGCGCCATTCTCCAGAATTTTCGTCGTCATTGCCGTCTCCATCAGCGTCTTTGGGGCAACGGACCCGGGAATGGCTTGAAAAAACAAATGGCCGCCCGGACATTCCGCTGCGGCCACCCTCTATTGTCACGCGAACGCGTTCGAACAGGCCGCTGTCAGCGAGCCCACCACCAAATGGTCTTGATCGAACGCATATTCATGGCGAAATCCATAGCCGCGAAAAGCGGTATGCGCAACAGGTTTGAAAGTCTGTGGGGTGGCTGCCGCTTTCGCAACCCATGGCACATGGCCAAGACCGGCAGTCCTGCCTAGACTCTGCATCAAACAGCAGGAAGACGGGAAAACATCAAATGACCCAGCAGTTCGACCGCGCACGGACGTTCCATTCCCTCCATGTCAAGGGAAACCCGATTGTCCTCTACAATGCCTGGGACCCAGGCTCCGCCAAGGTCATCGAGAAAGCAGGGGCCAAGGCCATCGCCACCGGAAGCTGGCCGGTCGCGGCCGCTTTCGGATTCGCCGATGGCGAGAAAATCCCGTTGGAACTGGCGCTCGAAAACATCAAACGCATCGTTGCGGCGGTGGATGTGCCGGTAACCATGGACCTCGAGGGGGGTTACGGGGTTGCTCCGGAGGTTGTCGCCCGCAGCGTGACGCTCGCCGTGCAGGCTGGAGCCGTCGGCTTTAATTTCGAGGATCAGATCGTCGGCGGCAGTGGGCTGCACGACATCGCCATACAGGTAAGGCGGATCGAAGCGGCTGCAGCGGCGGTGAAGACGTCGGGTATTCCGGCCTTCATTAACACCCGAACCGACATTTTCCTGAAGACTAAACCGAATGCGCACGACAAGGCTCTTCTCGATCAGGCGATCGAGCGGGCGCACGCCTACGAAAGGGCCGGAGCGCATGGCTTCTTTGCGCCGGGGCTTGCCGATGAAGGCCTGATCGAGGCGCTCTGCGAGGCAACGGCATTGCCGGTCAACATCATTGCCCTGGCGCATGTGCCGCCGCGCCAGAGGCTTGCCGAACTCGGCGTCGCCCGCGTGAGCCATGGTCCGGTGCCGTACCGGCAGATGGCCGAATGGCTGGAGGCCAAGGCGCGACAAGCGATTTCGGGATAACCTGGCGGGGTGCGTCAGTCCTCCAGCGTTCCCGACCTTGCATCGGCGCTCGTCCCGTCGCCGACCAGCTTCAAGAGGTCTTCGCCGGCGCGGATGATGCGGCGGGAACGCCGCGTCAGGATGAGGCCCGCCTGCGGCGCCAACACTTCCGTGCGGCCGTCGGGCTCGCCGGGCGCGTGGACGATGGTGGCAAGGCGCGCACCCTTGGTGACGCGGTCGCCCGGCTTCACGTCGTAAAGGATCGCGCCCGAGCAGGGCGCCGGCATCATCTCGATGTTTTCGAGCGGCGCGACGAGCCCAACGAAGCTGCCAGGCGCGGGCAGCGCCTGATCCTGGATGACGTCGCGCGCCACCAGCAGCCGGTAGAGCCCTTCGGCATCGGCGCCGGCGAGGGCGCCGTCGACATCGAGTATGCCGCGATATTCGACGGTGGTGGCGACGCGCCGGTCGAGGCACGCGACGTCGGCGGGAACGTTCTGATACGGCATGATCGAGGCGCCTTCGAAGGTGCCGTCGGGGTCTTCGTCCCACAGCATCACCGCGTCGACGCCCATGGCCGCTGCACAATCCGCCATGGCCGGCCACAGGCTGGTGTGGACGTAAAGATAGGCGAGGCCCTCATCGTCGCAATGCAGGTCGAGCACGATGTCGTGGCCGATGGAGAGCTGCAGCAGCCGCGTTTTCAGCCGCTGGTCGACCGTGCCGTGCGCCGGCAGCAGCGTGAGGTCGGGCGCGGCGAGCCGCGGAAAGCCGTTCGATGGACTTCTGCATGGGATGCCTCCGGGAGAAGAGGCGGAACACATGCCCTTTTGCCGCTGGGCTGTCGATTGGTCCAGCCGGCGCCGCCATGGGCGCACGATTCTACCCGGCCGTCACACCAGCGGCTTGAGTTCCTGGGCGATGGTCGGCAGAAGCTCCGAGACATTCGGGTGGATGTGCACGGCGCGCGCCAGCGTGCTGACCGGCGCCTTGGCATACATCAGGTCGAGCACGCAGTGCACCGCCTCGTCGCCGCCCGGGCCGAGCACCGAACAGCCGAGGATCTCCTTGGTGTCGGCATCGACCAGGATCTTCATGAAACCTTGCGTCTCACCTTTTTCGACTGCACGGCTGACGCGGGTCATTGGCCGCTGGCCGACCAAGGCGCGGCGGCCGGATTTCCTTACCGCGGCTTCGGTCATGCCGCAGCGGCCGAGTGGTGGGTCGATATAGAGCGCATAGGCCTCGATGCGGTCGCTGACCTTGCGCGGATCATTGTCGAGCAGGTTGGCGGCGACGATCTCGTAATCGTTGTACGAGGTGTGGGTGAAGGCGCCCTTGCCGTTGCAGTCGCCCATCGCCCAGATGCCGGGCACGCTCGTGCGCAACTGGTCGTCGACGACGATGAAGCCGCGTTTGTCGACCTCGACGCCGGCTTTGTCGAGGCCGAGATCGTCGGTGTTTGGCGTGCGGCCGAGCGCCAGCAGCACATGCGAGCCGACCGCAGCCGCCTTGCCTGGCGAGAAGGTCACGGCGATTTCGTTGCCTCGCCTGGCGAAGCGGATGTCGTCGGCGCCGAGATGGACGGCAATGGCTTCGTTTTCGAGGATCGACAAAATGGCGTCCGAGACATCCTCGTCCTCGCGACCGATCAGACGCGGGCTTTTTTCGATGACCGTGACTTCGGAACCGAAGCGGCGGAACATCTGCGCGAATTCGAGCGAGACGTAGCTGCCGCCGACAACGATGAGATGGCGCGGCAGCACGTCGAGATCCATCATCGAGGAATTGGTCAGGTAAGAAATGCCGTCGATGCCGGGCAGGTCGGGCACCGAGGCGCGCCCGCCGGTGTTGAGGAATATCTTTTCGGCGCTCAGCAGATCGTCGCCGACGCGCACCGTGTTGGCGCTTACGAAGCGCGCATGGCCGCGATAGAGCGTGCATTTGTCCATGCCGGCAATCCAGTCTTCGAGATTGCCGCGGGCGTCGTTGGAGACCTTGTCCTTGCGCGCCTTGATCGCCTTGTAGTTTACGCCGACGGGACCGGATAGCGTCACCCCGTAATCCGCGGCGGAGCGGGCGAGATGCGCGGCATAGGCGCTTGCCACCATCGTTTTGGTCGGCGTGCAGCCGGTGTTGACGCAAGTGCCGCCGACCAGCTTTCGCTCGATCAGCGCCACGCTCATGCCGGCCGCATTCAGCCTGCCGGCGAGCGGTGGGCCGGCCTGCCCGGCACCGACGATGATGGCGTCGAATGTCTTTGCCGTCATGCCGCCGCCGCCACGATCAGAAGCCCGCCGACGATCGCCACCGCGTCCTCGATGAAGGCGGCGGGCGGGTCCTTGCCGAAGGCGGTGGCCAGGCGCTTGCGCGCCTCGGCGCCGCCCAGCGTGCCGATCACCGCGCCGATGGCGCCGGCGATCAGGCCGCCGATGGTGGCGCCACCGGTGGCGCCGATCACCGCGCCGGTGAAAGCGCCCGAGACGATACGCGTGCCGAATTGCTGCGGCACCTTGCGGCTCGGCGCTGAGGGCAGCTGGTCGGTGACCAGTTCGGCGATGGCCAGGATGGTGAAGATGCCGACGGCGATCCAGTGGCCCATGAAGCTCGCCCAGGTGTCCGCGACCGGCAACCAGCCAAGCCAGGCGCCCCACGCGACGGCGGCGGGCGCGGTCATGGCGCGAAGCCCGGCAACGATGCCAATCAGGAGTGCAAAAATGTACAGCATGATTGATCCCCTCGATGGCCGGCTTGGGACAGGTCCGAGAGAGCAAGCTACCATAGGTCCGGTATTTGACCAGAGGTGGTGTCGCCGCCGGCGCTTCCGTATTTTCACCACTTGTGCTTTGGCAAAGTTGAAACTGGAGTTGCGGCCATGGCCGGAAGCGAACGCACGAAAATGGCGGCGGGCGAGTGGTATTGCTGCCTCGATCCGGAACTGGAGGCGTTGCGCATCACGGCGCGAGACGCGGTGTTCGAGCACAACAGCCTGCCGCCCCGGCAGCGTCGCGACATCGGGCCTGGATTGCGGACGCTGCTCGGCGCTGCGGGCGAGGGCGCCCGGATCGAGGCGCAGTTCCACTGCGCTTATGGCTTCAACATCTTTCTCGGCGACCGCGTTTTTCTCAATGCCGGCTGCATCATTCTCGACACGGCGCCAGTGCGCATCGGCAAGGGAACGCTGCTCGGCCCGAATGTGCAGATCTATTGCGCCGAGCACCACAAGGAGGCTGCCGGGCGACGGGCAGGGCTGGAGATCGCCAAGCCGGTCGAGATCGGCGACAATGCCTGGATCGGCGGCAGTGCCGTCATCCTCGGCGGAGTCAGGATCGGCGATGGCGCCATCGTCGGCGCCGGTGCTGTGGTGACGCGCGACGTGGCGGCGAACACCACGGTGGTCGGCAATCCGGCACGGGTAATCAGCAACAACTGAGCACCGTGCTTCTGTCGCCGGTCACGTCCTCGTTCTGATGGACATGGGGCGGCTATGTCACTTGGCCGGAGGTGGATGCAACCGTGTGTCGAGCGCAAACGCCTCCTGGGTCTTCATGGCGTATGCCCCTCTGGCGAGGCTCGCGTCGAAGATCAGGTTCCAGCTATGCTGCGATACCGCGCTCGGAATCACCACGAACCGGTGCCGTTGCAGAAGATCGTCGCCAAACGCCTGTTGCCCGGAGCTCGGAATGCCCGGGCGCAACCAGTTGGGGTTGGGCACGGCGGCGGGGTCGACGATATGCACATCCGCGACATCGCTGACGATTACTGCCGTCATGACATGCGCAATCGTGTCGAGCGCCCTGAAGCCCTTATGGACCGCAACCTCGAGGATCGCAGTCGACGGATCGATCGAGCAGTAGACGGCGCGCACGCCCTTGCTGTTCCAGCGTCCGCCCACCCTGTATGCGCCCTCGCCACTATCCCATGTAGGCGCAAACGCGGCTTGATCGAGGCGCCATCCGATGAGGTCGGAGCCACCAAGCGCCGCCGGCAGCGGCGTCATGCATAAACGCCATATTCAAGCCGTTCCAGATAGTCTTCTACAAGCTCGATCCCCGCCGGCGTCGCCAGAAGGTCGATTGGACGACGCTGGTCGAGCCCAATCGCCGGGCGCTCCAGCCATTGCTCTGCCTCCGCCTGCGAACCGAACACGTCGGTAGCTTTCGACAGGATCTCCGCGAACTTCCAGGTTCGTCCGCTCTGGTCCTGACTGAGAGGCTTGGACGGAGCATCCTTGCGGCGCTGGTAGGTGCGCAGGCTCATGCCGACGGCCTTCTCCAGCGAATCGGTCTTCTGGATGAAGACGAGTTGCCCGATAAGATGGTCCAGCGCTGAAGCCGGCAGGCCGTGCAGAAGCAACTCGTGGGCATCCAAAGCGCTGCTGAGGCGCCTTGCCAGAATGCGGCTGCCGCCTAGCAATTTCGCCACCTTCTGAAGTTCTTTGTTTTTTGCTGCTGGCGCAGTCTTTTCCAATGCCATCGCCACGGCGAGCCCTCTTCGCGTCATCTGTCGCTTTAATATATGACAGATGACGCAGAGCCTTTCAAGCACGACAGGATCGAGAGCAGGGCAATCGCTTCGAGAGAAAAGATAGCCTACTCGGGCCAGATGGCAGTCCAACGTCGGCACTGAAGCGATTGCCCTGGAATCGAGCGCGAGCCGAATTTCACCTCGGCATGTGCGCCACGCGCTCCTCCTGAGCACTCTTCGAGAATTCGCGCCGGTACTGCGCCGGCGAGGTTCTGAGGCGCGCTGCGAAATGCTGGCGCAGCGAGGTAGCGCTGCCGAAGCCGGCCTCGAAGGCAACCGTGTCCATCGATTTTTCCGTTGCTTCCAGCAGCCGTTGCGCCAGCTGGACGCGCTGATCGGTCAGCCAGTCGCCGAAACTGGTGCCGATCGTTTTCTGGAAACGGCGCGTGAACGTCCGGCGGGTGAGGCCGGCGAGACCGGCAACGTTGTCCAGACTGTGCGGCTCACCCAGGGTTTTGCGCACCGCTTCGAGAGCCTGGGTGAAGCGGTCCGCATTGCCGGTCCTGGCGATGGGACGTTCGATGAATTGCGCCTGCCCGCCCTGCCTGTGCGGAGAAAGCACAATCTGCCGGGCAAGGCGAAGTGCCGCCTCGGCGCCGTAACGAGCCCGTACGACGTGCAGGCAGCAGTCGAGCCCGGCGGCGACGCCGGCGGATGTCACGACATCGCCATTGTCGATGTAGAGCACTTCCGGTTCGACGAGAATGTCGGGATAGAGTTCCTGCAGCTGATCCGCGTAGGCCCAGTGCGTCGCCGCTCGCCGCCCCGAAAGCAGTCCGGTAGCCGCAACAGCGAACGTTCCCAAGCACAGTCCGACGATCAGCGCGCCGCGCTCGTGCGCGCCAAGCAACGCGTCGATCAATGCGGCTGGAGGCGAGCTCCCGAGATCCTTCCAGCTTGGCACGATGACGATGTCGGCGTCATCGAGCGCGGAAAGCCCGTGCGGGACGCTGATGGTCAGCCCGGCATCGGTGCGGATCGGCCCGTCCTCAATCGCGCAGACCCGGAAGTCGAAGCGCGGCAGGCCGAGCTCCGTGCGATCCGCGCCGAACACGAGACACGGCACGGAGAGATGAAACGGGCTGATGCCATCGAAGGCGATGGCGGCAACGGCAGGATCGGTCATGGGAGCTCCAGCAACGGGTGAGGCCGATTGTCCCAATTCTTTCGAATAATGTCAATCGGGACACTTTCTGCAATCCGGTGCCGAGCTTATCGTCCACCATCATGTCCAACGGGAAAGGAAAACTCATGTCGCAACCAGCCAAAGGCAAAGCTCCACGCCGCGCCCTCATCGTCATCGATGTTCAGAACGACTATGACGGCGGCAACCTCGCCATCCAGCATCCGCCGTTCCGCGACAGCGTCGTCCATGTAGCGCGAGCGATGGACGCGGCCACCGAGGCAGGTGTCAAGGTGGTGGTCATCAAACAGTTGGCGCCGGAAACCTCACCGGTCTTCGCCAAGGGCAGCCATGGCGCCGAGTTGCACCCGGAAATCGCCAGGCGAAACCGTGACCACTACATCGAAAAGAACTTGCCCAGCGCCTTCACCGGCACGGACCTCGAGGAGTGGCTGCGCGCCAACTCTATCGATACGATCACGGTCATCGGCTACATGACGCACAATTGCGATCTGTCGACGGTCATCCATGCCGTGCATATGGGCTTCGAGGTGGAGTTCCTGTCGGACGCAACGGGGTCATTGCCGTACGCCAACAGCGCCGGCTACGCTTCGGGGGAGGAAATCCATCGCGTGGTGACGATCGTCCTGCAGTCGCGCTTCGCGGCCGTTCTCAAAACCGCCGAGTGGATCGATTGCCTGAAGACCGGCGTGGTACCCCAGCACGACACACCCTATGCCTCCAACCAGCGCGCGCTGGCGCGAAGCGCGGCGTAGGAGACTGTTGCGAACAGGCAGAAGGGCGCCGCAGCGTTGCGGCGCCCTTTGCCGTTCAAGCGTTGATTATCCCTAAAACAGGCCTTCGATCTGGCCCATTTCATTCAGGAAAATCTTTTCCGAGGATGGCGCTTTGGGCAGGCCGGGCATGGTCATCACCTCGCCGCAGATGATGACGACGAAGCCGGCGCCGGCAGACAGCCTGACCTCGCGCACCGGCACGGTGTGGCCGGTCGGCGCGCCGCGCAGATTCGGATCGGTGGAGAAGGAATATTGCGTCTTGGCCATGCAGACCGGTAAATGACCGTAGCCGGCGTGCTCCCAGGCGTGGAGCTGGTCGCGCACCGATTTGTCGGCGATCGCTTCGGAACCGCGATAGATGCGCTGGACGATGGTGTTGATCTTCTCGAACAGCGGCATGGCGTCGGGATAGAGCGGGGCAAATTGCGACGCGCCGGATTCGGCCAATGCCACGACTCTTTTGGCCAGTTCCTCGATGCCGGCCGATCCCTGGGCCCAGTGCTTGCACAGGATCGCCTCTTCGCCCATCGAGGCAACGTAGTCCTTCATCGCCTGGATCTCGGCCTCTGTGTCGGAGTAGAAATGGTTGATGGCGACCACAGCCGGCACACCGAACTGACGGATGTTCTCGATGTGGCGGCCGAGATTGGCGCAGCCCTTCTTGACCGCCTCGACGTTCTCCTTGCCGAGGTCCTCCTTCTTGACGCCGCCATTCATCTTCATGGCGCGAACCGTGGCGACGATGACCGCCGCCGCCGGCCTCAGGCCGGCCTTGCGGCATTTGATGTCGAAGAACTTTTCGGCACCGAGATCGGCGCCGAAACCGGCTTCGGTGACGACGTAGTCGGCAAGCTTCAGCGCCGTCGTCGTGGCAACGACGGAGTTGCAGCCATGCGCGATGTTGGCGAAGGGGCCGCCATGCACGAAGGCCGGGTTGTTCTCCAGCGTCTGCACGAGATTGGGCTGCATGGCGTCCTTCAAGAGTACGGCCATCGCACCGTCGGCCTTGAGGTCGCGGGCATAGACGGCCGACTTGTCGCGACGATAGGCGACGATGATGTCGCCGAGGCGCTTTTCCAGGTCCTTCAGGTCGGTCGACAGGCACAGGATGGCCATGACTTCCGAGGCGACTGTGATGTCGAAACCGGCCTCGCGCGGGAAACCGTTGGCGACGCCGCCGAGCGAACAGATGATCTCGCGCAGCGACCGGTCGTTCATGTCCATGACGCGGCGCCAGACGACGCGGCGGGTATCGATGCCGAGCTCGTTGCCCCAGTAGATGTGGTTGTCGATCAGCGCCGACAGCAAGTTATGGGCGGTGGTGATGGCGTGGAAATCGCCGGTGAAGTGGAGGTTCATGTCCTCCATCGGCACGACCTGCGCGTAGCCACCGCCGGCGGCACCGCCCTTGACGCCGAAATTCGGTCCGAGCGAAGCCTCACGGATGCAGACGATGGCCTTCTTGCCGATGCGGTTGAGGCCATCGCCCAAGCCCACCGTCGTCGTCGTCTTGCCTTCGCCGGCCGGTGTCGGGTTGATGGCGGTGACGAGGATCAGCTTGCCATCCTTGTTGCCCTTCACCGACTTGATGAACTCGGCCGAGATCTTCGCCTTGTCGTGGCCGTAGGGCAGAAGATGTTCGCTCGGAATGCCGATCTTCTGGCCGATCTCCTGGATCTGCTTCTTCCTGGCGCCGCGCGCGATCTCGATGTCGGACTTCACTTCGGCCATGGACGACTTCCCTCTGAATTGGACGGATTTGACTAGTGTGGTCGCAAGAATAGCCCGGCATTGCAGGCGCGGGCATGTTCTACCCCTGTCGCTGCCGCGGCGTCAACTTTCATGCAACTATGTTTCCTACGAAGAAAATGCCTCTGCGGCCGGCTGCCCTGCTACAGGTTCTTTTCGCGCCGGTTGCCGCGCCGTATAGAAGCCAGAGCAGGCGCGGTTCCGCCGTCTCAAAACAGCCGCGTAATACGCGAAAAGCGACAGAAGCAACGGCGCAAATTCACCAGCGCCGGCTGTGCGGGACGATCCGCTACTGCGTCAGCACGTTGCTGATCTCGACCATGTTCGAGCGCACCCTGAGTATGTAAAAACCCATCGTCGTCAGATGTGTCGGCAACAGCCAGCCGTCCTCGCGGCCATTGGCGATGATGAAGGGCTGGATGCGCAGCGCCGAGACGAATTGCGCGTCCATCGTATCCCACAGGTTCTGCAGGTGCTTTTCCTTGATGACGTCCTCGAAGTCGGCCTGTGCGCCCTTCATCAGCCCGTAATAGGCATAGAGCTGGCCATAGGCGAACCAGAAGCGGTCGTCGGCGCGTGTGTCGAACCAGCCATTATTGTGGTTTTCGGCACGCTCCTTGAGGATCGCCGAGGTCGAACCGATGTCGGACGAGATGCGGTCGATATACTGCTTGAGATTGTCGGCGCGGGCATCGAACGTCGCCTGGCAGGCTGCGAGGCGGGCGTTGAAGGAACGCAGCTTGCGCACCGCGTCGCGATAGTAGCTCGGCGTCGGCGTCTTGGGCCCGAACGGGTACAAGCCGAAATACCAGGTTTCCTCATCGAACTGCAGATTGCCGCGGGCGTCCTGCAGGTCGGCGTCGATCTGCGAGGTGGTGCGGACGCGGCCGAGATTGTCGGCAAGCTCGGTCGCCGTGCGCCGCACCGCCTGGTTGATGCCGCGCTGGAACGACGCCTTGTTGTCCATGAACGGCGTGTGGTCCCAGTCGATGCCGAACAGGCCGAGCTTGTAGAGGATCATCGACGACACCCAGGCATTCTGGTTGACGTTGAAGTCGGTCAGGTCGGCAGCGACCTGGGCAATGGCTGAATTTCCGCAGGTCTTGGCCGTGTCGGTGCCGGCGCCGGCGGAAACCTGTTCACCGGCGGAGCTGTTGCGTTTTTCGAATGTGTATTTGTCGACGTAATTCGGGTCGAAATTGTTCCACCACTGGGTGGCGTAGAAGAAGTTGACATAGAGACCGATCAGCACGAGCACAGCCAGGCCGAGCACCGCCTTCAGGATCCAGCCGCGTTGCGTGTACCAGCGCCCCGCCCACAGGAACGGCCACAGAACCGCACTGAAGAGCAGGCCGATGCCGCGGCCAATCCACTGGAAAATCCGGGTGAAGAAATTCACAATCGGATCAAGCATGGCGATGTCACCCCCTCAGTCAGTCAAGCCGTAGAGGCGTGTGCGAAACGCCACCTTGTCCTTCAGATATGTGGTTTTCAGAACGTCCACAACATGCGATCGCCAGGCGTCGCTGAAGCCTTCATAGTCCCTGTAGAAGCCCGGCTTGTTGAAGACGTAACGCGAAACGAAGTCCTGCGGCACGAAGTCCGAGATCAGCTGGTTGGTCAGCCAGGCGTCGGGATGGTCCGGCTTGGCGCGGATGACCAGGAAGCGCTGCTGCGGGAACACGTCCTCGATCTTGAGATGGCCGAGCTGGGCGATCTCGCGCTTGGCGGCGTTGAGGAAGGGAAAATTGCCGTCCCTGGTGATCAGATCGGTATGGCCGTGGATCCAGGTCTGCAGCCAGACCTTGTCGACGTCGGTCAGATTGCGGTCGGGCTCGGCGTCGCGGATCAGCGCGCGCACCACCATTTCGGCGCGATGCTCGAGATAGCCGGAGGTTTCGATCCATGAGGCGCGCGGCAGCTCGATGCGGCCGGTCGAAGCGAGGAATTTGAACACCTTGTCGGCGTCGTGGATCGAAAGGTAACTCACCTGCCATGGCCGCGAGCGGCGGAAGCCCGGCGCTGCCGGGTCGCTGATCACCGTCGTCACGTCCGGATCGACAAACACATAGAGCCCGCCGAAATGGCTGGTCCAATAGGCATTGTGGCGGAAGATCACCTGGTCCGGCACCAGCGCATTCTCGCGGATGTCGCCGCAGATCTTCGCCAGCTCGACCATGTGGGCCAGCATGGCGTTGTCGCGCCAGGCATCCGGCTCCTGCTTCAGCCGGTCGACCAGCTTGCCGAGTTCGGCGGCCTTGCCGAGCACATCCTCCGCCGACAACACCTTGAACTCGACCTGATTGATCGACAGCAGGTCCTCGATGTCGTCGACCTTGGGGACCGAATCCTCGATCTCGCCGTAGATGACGTCCTTGATCGTCAGCGCATCGATGGCGCGCTGGTTCTTGGACATGAACTCGTACATCAGCAGCGAAGTGTTGGAGAACGCCGTGTGCACCACCGGCAGGTCGATCTGCGACGGCGTCAGGATGATGAAGCGACGGTTGACCTCGTTCGGATCGAGGTAGCTGTAGTCGCCGCATTCCTCGGCGACCTGCGGCGAGAAGCCAGTGCGATCGATCTCGAAGCTTTTCAACTTGGTCGGCTTCAAGCCGAACGCGACCATCGCCTTGTTGTAGCGCTGGATCAGGTGCGGCTCGTCGATCGTCAGCAGCCGGCCGTAGATCAGCTCGTTGTCGCGCAACAGATCGGGTTTCTTGGCGGGGCTCATGTGCGCGATACCAATGGATCTTGCGCTGGAGGATCGAGCTCCAGCGGTGACGCCCCCCTCTCCCCGTTCTTCACGGGGAGAGGGTAAGGGTGAGGGGCGGCGCGAACGGTCAAGGACATGTCTCTCCATACCCTTTGGCGGCGACAAATCGAAGATCATGCGTTTCGATATGGCGTTCGAGGCGTCCTTCGATCGCAGCCAATATTGTCTCAAGGACTGCTTCCCGGTCCTTCAATACGTCGACGTTCCAAAAGCGCAGCATGGACCAGCCATTCGAGACGATGAAGCGATCCCGGATTCGATCATATTGGCTGCCGACATGCTGACTGCCATCGACTTCGACGACCAGCTGGCAGTCTCTGCAGGCGAAATCGGCGAAGTAAGAGCCTATCGGCAACTGCCGTACGAATTTATGGCCGTTCAGTCTGCGGTCGCGCAACTCCATCCAGAGCGCGGTTTCTGCATCGTTGTCGGATTGACGCAGGCGCCTTGCGCGCTTGGTTATGTCTATTTCTGGTCCACGCATGCGCTGCCCCTCACCCTTACCCTCTCCCCGTGAAGAACGGGGAGAGGGGGGCGTCAGCTTTTGAGCCACGTCTTTCAGCGTTGCTGTGGGAGCTTATGCAGCGCACCAGGGGCAGTGGTATCCGGCGAGAAGAAACCTCACGCATTCCACAGCCCCTTTTTCTTCAACTCCTCGATCTCGCGCACGGCACGCTCCCGCAGACGGGTGTCGCGGATCATCTTGGTCACCGCCGCATCATCGGACTTGTCGGAATAGCGGAATTCGGAATCCGCGTAGCGGTTGATCTCCTGCATGACCATGTCCATCGAGAATGGCCCGCGCAGCTCCTCGATCATCGCTTTCTTGTCGTCGTAACCCTTGTGCATGAAGGCTTCCGGCTTTTCGAACCACTCGTCGGGCAATTCGATGTCCATGGCACGCATCTTGATGGCATCGGTGACGTTCTTGATGGCGCGACCGGTAAAGCGCGGCTCGGCATCCTTGATCATATGCAGATAAGTGCCGATGTCGGCCATCGTCTTTGGCGCGCCATTCTCCTTCATGTAGCGCTCATAGACCTTCATCAACCCGTCTTCCTGTGGCTTCTCATGCTCCTCGTAAGCTTCCATCACCGCGCGCTGGATCTCTTGCGCCACATAGAGCTTGTGGTCGCCGAGCGGGATCTTGTGGTTCTTGCCGGCGAGCAGAACGAAGATGTCGATGTAGTCGTCGCGGCTCTGCGGGCCGTCGACCAGCCAGCGCGCGCCGGCGCGCTGGCGTAGCGCGTCGTCGACGTTTTCGGGATAGTTGGAGAACATGCCGAACGAGCAGTTGCCGCGCACCACGGTCGCCGCACCTCCAAAGGCGTCCATCAGGACGCCGGTGATTTCCTGCTGGCCGGCCGAGGCGCGGTCGTCGGACCGGCGTGCCGCCACCTGGTCGATATCGTCGATGGTGCCGAAGCCGATGACGCGCGGGTTCAGCACATTGTTGATGAACTGGCGGCAGTTCTGGCCGGACTTGCCCTGGTAGGAGGAGATCTGGTCGACGCCGAAATTCTCGTAGGCGAAGGGATAACCGGCGACCTGGCAATAACCATTGAGAAGACCGGCGATCATCTGGATCAAGGTTGTCTTGCCGGTGCCGGGCGCGCCATCGCCGATAAAAGTGAACAGGAAGCCGCCGAGCTCGACGAACGGGTTCAGCTCGCGCTCGAAGTCATAGGCCATCAGCATCTTGGCAAGCTTGACCGACTGGTATTTGGCGATGTGGTTGCCGACGACCTCTTCCGGTTTTTTGAAGGTCATCACCAGCGGCTTTGCCCGCTTACCCGGCGCGACGTCGAAGCCGTCAAGGGTAAAATCGTCGACGTCGATGCGGATATGCGCGTTCTCGAACGGACCGATGCCGTCGAAGCGGCCCTTTCGCGCCAACAGCCCGTCGATGGCGACGCGGGCAAAGGCGCGGGCGCGGGTCATCAGGTCGGCATCGTCCTTCGAACCCGCTATCGCCCTGTCGAGCCCGGCCACGATCGACTTCACCGCATCCTGTGGCGTGTCGAACAGAAAGTCCGGCTCGGGCGTGTCGTTCGGCGCCTCGCCGTCGCTGTCGATCAGCTGGAACAAATAGGAGGCAAGGCTGAAGGCGGAGATGTAGGCAGAGGCCGACAGCAGCTTCTTGAAGGTGGCAGCTTCATCGCCTTCGAGCGGCGCGCGGGCGTTTTTCGCCTGCAGACTTTCGAGGTCCGAGCCCTCGGCGAAGACATCCGATATGGCCAGCGCTATCGCTGTGCCGCGCCGGGCGCGAAACAACAGCGTGTGCTGCGGGATAGTCAGCAACTGGTCGTCGGAATGGACGGCGGCGACGGTTTTGGAGAGCTCGACCTCGCGCGTGCGGCGCACCGAGCCGACCGAGACGGTAGAGACGAAGCGGCGGTTGGTGCCGGCAAGCGCGGTGCCGGACTCGCGCGATGGGTCCTCCAGCACGACGATGCGAGTGATGAAACTTTGCGCAGTGGCACGGTGCTTTTCAATTGCCGCTTCCGGGATGGTGGTCAGGCCGGTGTCCATGGAGGATGCTCCGCGATTTGATGGTCAGACGTCGCTGATGACCTGCCCTTTGGACAGGATGTGGACCTTGTAGCCCGAAAAGATCTTCTGCGCCTCGCCGGCGGCATAGAGCGCCTGATAGGCCTCGTGCGGAATCAACGCATGGTTCTCATAGCTCGACACGCCTTGCCGCGCGGCCTCGAGATCGTCGGTATTGATGAAGAATTCCTGCGTCGTCTTTTCGCTCGAAAACAGCCCCTTGCGGCCTGGCTTTTCGGCCTTGGAAAAGACCTCCTGGATGGTCCAGGTCAGCAGCCAGGCGTTTTCCGGCTTGCGCACCTTGGCCAGCACTTCGCTCACCGTCGAATTGTTGTCGGTAATCCCTGCAGAATAGAACGGGCCGAGCACGACGCGACGCAGTTGCTTGGGATGCAGCGGCTCGAAATCCTTGTCGAGGTTGACCGCGATGGTCGCCGGCGACAGCGCGTAGGCGGAATTCTTCTCGGTGAAATCGTCGAAACGGTGGGCAAGCTCGGGATTGAGCAAGCCGTCGACCGGCAGCGGAATGTCGACCCTCTCATTAAGTTTGCCACTGGAGTCGACAAGCTGCCGGATCATGTCGTCCGAGGAATCCTCGACCGTCACCATATACACAAGCGGCAGGTTGGCGCTGCCGTCGAAGCAGGCCCAGTGGACCAGATAATAGGGGCGCAACGTCTTCGGATTGACCGACACCTTGACCGTCTGGGCCAGCGTGAACGGGCCGAAGGTGGTCTCGCTCTTGACGTCCTCGAGGTAAAGCCGCTCGGCCATCGACTTCTGCAGCGCTTCGGGAAATTCCTTGTGGCGCAGGATGAAGTCCGCCATTTCCTCGCGCAGCTCATCGGCCAGCGGAAGGTTGGCGAGGCGCGCATCGGCCTGGAGCCGGTCGTTCTCCAACTCGAGCAGGTTCTGGAAGACCGGAAAACCGCTTTCGGCGCGCGAGATGCGGAACGTCTCGGTGAAGCCCAGCCGGTTGCGCCAGCACGAGAACGACTTGTCGAGCCGCGCAATATATTCGGCGACGACCTTGGCGACGA
Organism: Mesorhizobium sp. M0598; assembly: GCF_040320865.1. Taxonomy (NCBI): domain Bacteria; kingdom Pseudomonadati; phylum Pseudomonadota; class Alphaproteobacteria; order Hyphomicrobiales; family Phyllobacteriaceae; genus Mesorhizobium; species Mesorhizobium sp. M0598. The sequence goes on from NZ_JAMYQL010000015.1 coordinate 29,506, forward strand.
TGCCGTGCCGATAGAGCGGCGAGCGATCGTCGCGCATGAACACTTCGAGGCCGCCAAGTGCCGCCGTGATCGCCGAGAAATAGCGCGCCGCAGCTTCGTTTTCGGGGGTCATGCTGCCAGCCCTTGGGAGCAGTGCACGTGCAGCAATTACGATTGCACGTAATTTGCCGAATTGTGCTTCTTCATCACATCGTCGAAGCGGCGGGCGAAGGCATCGTCGGCGAGCTTCTTGCGGCGCTGGATGTCGGCGGTGGCGACCATGTTCTTCTCGTGCATTTCAAGCAGATCGCCGATGTGCTTTTGCGAGGCGGCACCAATGCCGGCCATGGTCTCTTCGGCGGTGTTGTCGACCTGGCTGCCCAGCGTGTTGATCTTGTGGGCGACATCCTGTTGGGCGGCGGTCTTCAGCGAATCTTCCAGCGCCTTGTACAGAACGATGCGCTGCTCGGTATCGATGGTCAGCTTGTTGATCAGCGTCGATTGCGCCGCGATCTGGTTGTTGAGCGAATCGACGAAGGTCTGGAACATCGAGGTGTAGCGCTCCAGCGTCTGGCTTTCGGCCAGCAATTCCTGCTCCTTGGCCTGCTTCTCGTTGTATTCCGTGGCCAGTTTCGAGCGTTCGCCTTCCAGCTGCGTGCGCACCTTCTGGCTGGTCGAGGCGGCGATCTTGTTCTCGATGTCGAGCAGCATCGGGTTGAGCTCCTCGATGCGCTTCTGCACGGTCTCGAGATTGGACATGGTGGTCTTGCGGCGCTCGATCACCTGCGACAGGCTGGCCTCGGAGGTCTTGTAGCGCGTGTCGAGAACCTGCTTCTGAGCCTTGAGGATGCCGACGATGGTGTCGGATTTCGCCAGCAGCTCCTGCAGATTGCCGGCCAGCGACATGTTGCGGACGCGGTCGGTGCGCAGGCGCTGCTTGCGCTGGCTGGAGAAGACACCGACGAAATTTTCCCAGCCGGTGTAGTTCTTCATGCTCTCGAATTCGGCGCCGAAGACGTTGGTGGCGTCCTCGAGGCCGATAATCAGGTCGGCGATATTGCCTTCCATCACCTTCTGCTGCTTCAGCACATCCTCAATGCGGGCATTCTCGATGTCGAAATTGGCGTCGCCGATCTTCTTGTCGGCGGTGGCGAGCGTGTCGAGCACAGTACCGGACTGCTCGATCTTGGTGCGCATGTCCTCTACGACCTGCTTGGTCTTGGCAATCTCGGCATCGAAATTCTGCAATGTCGCCATTGGGGCCTCCCGCTTCGGCATCGGTTTCGTTTCGCAAACCGCCGCGAATATATGTGCCGGGTTTGGCGAATGAAAGACGGAAGACATGGGATTACAGGAAAACAAAAGAATTTCAGGAGGCCGACCGCAGGATAGTCAGGCAATGATTACGGTGTAACTGCCGTCCGGTCAGACACCGCTTCAACCGCGGCTGGACTTTAGGTCGGGAGCGACGCTCAGGGCTTGGGATCGGCCTTGACGTAGGCGATGACATTGGCGATGTCGTCGTCGCTGGTCAGGCCGGAGAAGGCCATTTTGTTGCCGGGGACCTTCTGCCGCGGCGCCCGCAGGTATTCGGCGAGGTTTGCTTCGTCCCAGACCAGGCCGGCGGCGCCGGCGTCCTTCATCCCCTGCGAGTAGCGGCTGAGATAACTGTCCGCGGTGCCGGCGGTGCGGCCGACGACACCCAGCAGATGCGGGCCGACCTTGTCGTGGTCGCTCGTGGCCTCATGACAGGCCATGCATCTGTTGAAGACTTTCTTGCCGAGAGCGGCATCGCCGTCGGCATGCGCGGCAAGAGCGCCGGCGATGAGGAAAGCAGCGGCAGACGAAATGGCTCGAAGCATGGGAACTCCCCGACGGCTCTGGCTGAGAGGTTCTGAAATAGCAAGCAGGCCTTAAACAAGCGCCGCACGATGGCGCGATTGGTGAACGAATGTCGGCCGGGAGGTCGGATGAAAGCAATAGCGCTGGTCAGGTTTTGGTGAAGCCGATGAAATCGTCGGGCACGGCGCGGCCCATTTCTTCTTCCCAATGGCGGCGGCAGAGCGAGACATAGACATCCTTGCCGATCGCCACCTGTTCGCCCTGTTTCGCCACCTTGCCGTCGGCGCCGAGGCGCACCACCATCGTCGCCTTGCGGCCGCAACGGCAGATGGTGCGCACCTCGCGCAGGTCGTCGGCGATTGCCAGCAGGGTGCGCGATCCGGAAAACAGCTTGCCTTGGAAATCGGTGCGCAGGCCGTAGCACATGACCGGGATGTTCAGCCGGTCGGCGATGCGGGCGAGTTGCCAGACCTGCTCCTCTTCGAGGAACTGCGCCTCATCGACGAAGACGCAATGGACCGTGGCGTGGTCGTGATGCTCGGCGACCCGGGCAAACAGATCGTCGCCGTCGCGGAACATCTCGGCTTCCGTCTCCAGGCCGATGCGCGACGAGATCAGCCCGGTATCGCCCTTGCGGTAGTGGCCGGCGATGAACAGCATCGTCGTCATGCCGCGCTCGCGGTAATTATACGAGGCCTGCAACAGCATCGTCGTCTTGCCGGCATTCATCGTCGCATAATGGAAGTACAGCTTGGCCATGCCGTCCTTTTAAGCCGAGTTGCAACAAAGCGGGGAGGGGGAGCGCCTACATTCCACCGGGAAAAGGCGACTTCCATCCGGAAAGCGGCGGGCGTGTCGCTGATCGGCCAGCCTGCGCCGTTGTTCGTGATTGCCTTAGTGCTTGAAACCGCAGCAGAATGATGTTTGGCTGACGGAACAAAGGCGGAGATAAAACCGTCGCTTCGCTTCACCGAGAACTGAAATGGGAGAATTTTCATGTCGCGTATGAGTTCATTCGTCGCCGGCCTCGGCCTGGCGGCTTTTCTATCCACGACTGGGGCCTTCGCCGGCGATCCGGAAAGCTGCAAGACGGTGCGTCTGTCCGATGTCGGCTGGACCGACATCCAGGCGACCACCGGCGTCGCCTCGGTGCTGCTCACGGCGCTCGGCTACGAGCCGCAGGTGATCCAGCTTTCGGTGCCGGTGACCTATGCGTCCCTGAAGAACAAAGATCTCGACGTGTTCCTCGGAAACTGGATGCCGTCGATGACCAACGACATCAAGGACTATGCCGCCGAAGGCTCGGTCGAGACCGTCAGTGAAAATCTCAGCGGTGCCGGCTACGGCATCGTCGTTCCGACCTATGTCGCCGATGCCGGTGTCAAGACGCTGACCGATCTCGGCAAATTCAAGGACAAGTTCGACGGCAAGATCTACGGCATCGAGGCCGGCAATGACGGCAACCGCATCATCCTCGACATGATCAAGGATCCGAAGACCAATCTCGAAGGCTTCGAACTGGTCGAATCTTCCGAGGCCGGCATGCTCACCCAGGCCGACCAGTCGATGAAGAACAATGAATGGATCGCCTTCCTCGGCTGGACGCCGCATCCGGTGATGGGCGCCATGAAGATCACCTATCTCGAGGGGATGGGAGATAGCGGCTTTGGTGCTGCCACGGTGCATACCAATGTACGCAAGGGCTACATGAGCGAATGTCCGAACGCCGGCAAGTTCATCGCCAATCTGAAGTTCAACCTGGACATGGAAGGCGAGATGATGGACGCGATCCTGAAGGGCGGCGACGCCAATACGGTCGCGACCGACTGGCTGAAGAAGCACCCGGACGCGGTCGCTCCCTGGATCGCCGGCGTCACCACCTTCGACGGCGGCGATGCGGCGGCTGCGGTGAAAACGGCGCTCGGAAGCTGACCCGACCATCTGGCATGACGAGACAAGGGGCAGCCACGGTAGAAATGGCTGCCCTTTTTCATATCCTGTGACAAGATGACCGTCCGGCGAAGGACGGCGCCGGTAGAAGAGGGGCTAGATGGATCCGATCTCCAAATTCCTGGTCAGTTACAAGATTCCCATCGGGGCATGGGGGAAGGCGTTTTTCGGCTTTCTCACCGACAATTTCGACACCATCTTCAGGGCTTTTTCCAACAGCCTCAACTTCCTGCTCGACGGCATCGTCGACGGGCTGCTGTTGCTGCCGCCGGTTCTGCTGATCGCGCTGATCGCTCTGCTCGCCTATTTCCTGCAGCGCTCGAAAGGCCTGGCTTTGGCGGTATTCATCGGATTGCTGTTCATCCTCAACCAGAACCTGTGGAAGCAGACGGTGGAGACGCTGGTGCTGGTGGTCGCCGCCGCCGCCGTGTCGATGGCCATCGGCGTGCCGCTCGGCATCTGGGCCGCGCACAAGCCGAAGGTGTATCGCGTCATGCTGCCGGTGCTCGACCTGATGCAGACATTGCCGACCTTCGTCTACCTGATCCCGGTGCTGACCCTGTTCGGCCTCGGCAACGCGCCCGGCCTGATCGTCACCATCATCTTCGTCATCCCGACCTCGGTTCGGCTCACCCATCTCGGCGTCACCTCGGTGCCGAAATCGATCGTCGAGGCGGGCGAGGCGTTCGGCGCCACCAAGCGCCAGCTGCTGTGGAAGGTCGAGCTGCCTTCGGCGCTGCCGACCATCATGGCTGGGCTGACCCAGTCGATCATGCTGTCGCTGTCGATGGTGGTGTTCGCCGCCCTGATCGGCGCCGGCGGCCTCGGTACGGAAATCAACCGGGCGCTCGGTTCGCGCAGGATCGACCTCGGGCTTGAGGCAGGGCTGGCGATCGTCGTGCTCGCCATCGTGCTCGACCGGATGACGCGCATCGGCGTGGGAGGCAAGAAATGACCGTCGCCGTCGATTTCAGGAATGTCGACATCGTCTTCGGCGCCGACCAGGCAGGCTCGCTGGCGCTGATCGACAGTGGTGCCACCCGAGCCGAGATCCTCGAACAGACCGGCAACGTACTGGGCTGCGCCGGCGCCAGCCTCACCGTGAACGAGGGCGAGATCTCGGTGCTGATGGGGCTTTCCGGCTCCGGCAAATCGACGCTGCTCAGAGCCGTCAACCGGCTGAACGTCGTCTCGCGCGGCCAGGTGCTGGTCAAGGACGGCGACGGTACGGTCGACGTCGTCACCTGCGACGAGGCGACGCTTCGGCGGCTGCGGCAGAAGCAGGTGGCGATGGTGTTCCAGCAGTTCGGGCTGCTGCCGTGGCGCACGGTGGAGGAGAATGTCGGCCTTGGCCTCGAGCTCGCCGGCGTACCCGAAGCCGAGCGCAAGGAGCGGGTGAACAGGCAACTGAAGCTGGTTCATCTCGACCAGTGGTCGAAGAAATATGCGCATGAGCTTTCCGGCGGCATGCAGCAGCGCGTCGGCCTGGCGCGCGCCTTTGCCACCGAGGCGCCGATCCTGCTCATGGACGAGCCGTTCTCGGCGCTCGATCCGCTGATCCGGACCAAGCTGCAGGACGAGTTGCTGCAGCTCCAGGCCGAGCTGAAGAAGACCATCATCTTCGTCAGCCACGACCTCGAGGAGGCGCTGAAGATCGGCACCCATATCACCATCATGGAAGGCGGGCGCATCGTGCAAACCGGCGCGCCGGAAGACATCGTGCTGCGGCCCGCCAACGACTATGTCCGCGACTTCATCGCCAATGTGAACCCGCTCTCGGTGCTGACCGCGTGGAACGTCATGCGCGACCGCCGCGACCTCGAACACGGCGAGAACGGCTGGGTGTGGCTCGACCGGCGCAGGACGACGCGTTTCAAGATCGACGAGCATGGGCTGGTGGCGGCGGCCGAGCGCGACGGCAAGCCCGCGGTATGGGTGTCCTGCGCCGATGTCGAAGCCCAGCCGGAGGAGACGGCGCAGGTGTTCTGGGCCAATCCCGGCACCTCGCTGAAGACCGTGATGCTGGCCATGCATCGCTCGCAGACGGCACCGGTGGCGCTGTTCGACGACCAGTCGCGCTTTGTCGGCGCCATCGGCGTCAGGGATGTGCTGAGCGCGGTGTTGAGAAGGTAGTTTTTCTCCTTGGGGAGAGAACCAAGACCAAACGCCGAGTTCTGTCGCGCCCCCCTCTGTTCTGTCGGACATCTCTCCTACTTGGGGGAGATCGGCGGTTTCGCGGACGGCTCTCACATTCCAACGTTTGTAATTGGCGAAATCGGCGACGACGGCCAATCTTCCCACCTGTGGAGGAGGTGTCCAGCAGAACAGAGGGGGCGCGAAGGAACGCCGGCTTAGCCCGATACCGCAAGCTAAACCGCAAGCGGCAGGCGCAGCTCCGTCATCAGGCCGCCATCGGGATGGTTGGACAGGCTGACTTCGCCGCCGGCGCTACGGGCGATGTTGCGGGCGATGGTCAAGCCGAGGCCGAGGCCGCCGGTCTGACGGTTGCGCGACTGTTCCAGGCGCACGAACGAGCCGAACACGGCGTCGAGCTCGGCTTGCGGTATGCCCGGACCCTCGTCATGGATCGCCAGCGTGATTGTCTTGCCTGATTGACGCAGGCTGAGATGCGCCCTCTTGCCATAGGTCACCGCGTTCTGGACGAGGTTGGTGACACAGCGCCGTAGCGCGACCGGCCGCGCGACGCAGATCAGGCCGCGCGAGCGCGCGTCCTCATTGTCGAAGGAGACCTCGTCGAAGCCGTCGGCGATCGATTCTACCAGCGACCAGAAATCGATCCTCTCGCTCTTCTCCTCGGTCACCTCGAAAGTGGCGAAGTCGATGACCGAGCTGGCAATGCCTTCGATGTCGGCGAGGTCGTGCGCCAGTGCGGCGCGCACGGACGAATTCCTCAGCAGTTCGAGGCGCAGCCGCATCCTGGTCAGCGGCGTGCGCAGGTCGTGCGCCAGTGCGGCCGCAAGATGCTCGCGGTCCTCGACGTAGGCGCGCAGCCTCGCCTGCATGGCATTGACCGCCTTTGCCGCGGTACGCACCTCGCGGCTGCCGCTCTCGGCGATCGGCGGGCTTTTCAGGTCCTCGCCGATCCGCTTCACCGCGGTCTCCATCATCCGGTAGGGCGCCGTCAGCCGGCGCAGCGACCAGATCGAGGAAGCCACCACCAGCCCGGCGATCAAGGCATAAAGTGGCAGGCTATCGAAGCTCAGTATCGGCCCGGCCGGCGTGTTCGGCTCGGTGAAGTTCAGCCATTGGCCGTCGGCAAAACGAAGCGAAGCCGTCAGCTTGTCGCTCTGGGCGAAATCGGCCGCCAGCACCAGCAGGTCGCGCTCGACCTGGCCAATATCGGGACCGGCGACCGTCCCGCCGGGAGCGTCGGCTTCGTGCGTTGCCGGGTCGCGGCGGACCCGCGCGTCGGTGATGCCGAACTTCGATAGCCGGCCGACCAATATGTCCTCCAATTCGGCCAGCTCGTCGTCGCCGGCTATCGAGGAAGTAACGGCGGGCGTGTTGGAAACGGTGAGCGCATAAGTGGCGTTGAACAGGCCGGAGGCCGTCGCCTTGCGCTGTTCGGGGGTGGCGTCATGCATCAGCTGTACCAGCGAGAAGGCGCGGTCGTTCAGCCGGTAGAGATCGACGACGTCATTGGCGGCGGCACGGTCGCGCGAAACGATGTAGAGGGTCGCGATCTGGCTGATCAGCAGGCCGGCGATGACGATGAGCAGCACCCAGACCGGCAGCGTTTGCGGCAGGATGCGTCTCATTCGGAGGTCGTCTCAGGCAGGAACTGGTAGCCGCCGCTGCGCACCGTCAAGATCAGCTTCGGCGTTTTCGGGTCGTCCTCCATCTTGCGCCGCAGCCGACTGACCAGAATGTCGACGCTGCGGTCGAAGCTGTAGCCGCTGTCGCCGCCGGACAGCTCGATCAGCTGCTCGCGGCTCAGTACGCGCTGCGCGCTCTTGACGAAGGTCTGCAGGAGATTGAATTCGGCCATCGTCAGCTCGATCCTGACGTCGCCGGGCGCCATCAGCCGGCGGCGCGAACAGTCCATCGTCCAGCCGGCGAAATGGTAGATCTGCCGCGAGGCGGCGCGTCGCGGTTCGGCGGCGCCATTGCGTCTCAAGACGGCACGAATGCGTGCGAGCAGCTCGCGCGGATCGAAGGGTTTCGGCACGTAGTCGTCGGCGCCCATCTCCAGCCCAACCACGCGGTCGGTAGTTTCGGTAACCGCGGTCAGCATGATGATCGGCGTCGAATAATTGGCGCGCAACTCGCGGCAGAGCTCCAGCCCGCTCTTGCCGGGCAGCATGACGTCCAGGACGATCAGGTCGACCTGGGCGCGGCGCAGGATGGTCTCCATCTCGGTGCCGTCGGCGGCGATCGATGTATGCAGCCCTCGCTTCTGGAAAAATTCCTGAAGGAGGTCGCGAATGCCCTTGTCGTCGTCGACGATCAGTATGTGGGGGTCGGATTTCACCGGGAACCTGTCATTTGTGGATCGCCCAAGCGCTGCTTCGGCCGTCAGCCAGACGATAGAATTCAGGCCATAAGTTGGCCAGTGAAGATCGGCGGCCCGATCCGGGCTGCCCAGAAACAATCCAGAAACAAAATTCTACAATCCGGAAAAACTGCCGAAAAAAATCAAAGGCATAAGTGGTGCCGTGGCGGTCAGGTCATCGGCTGCGACACGCGTTACGGGATTACGGACAGACCAATGCAAAGGTTCTCGATCAGTCTGATGGGTGCGTTGCTTTCCATTTCGCTCGTCACTGCCGCGGTCGAACATGCCGATGCAAAACTGGCCGATGCGAAGGTGGCCAATGCAAAGGCGGCCGATGCAAAGGTGGCGACCACCCGCAGCGAGCGTTGCATCGATCTGAACCGCCAGTTTGACGAAGCCCTCGAAACCCATGCCGCGGCAACGCAGGTCACCGCGGCGAAAGCACTTCAAAGAAAGGGAAACCGGTTCTGCGCCAACAAGAAACAGGCACAGGGAATCCGGATGCTCGCGAACGCTTTGAAGCTGCTTGGAGTGACACCGATCGATCCCGTTCAGTGACACTCAATCCGATCTGCACAAAAAGGAAGTGAAGCCATGAAAAAGTCCCTCCTCTCCGCCCTCGGTCTCGCCATCGCGCTGGCCGTCTCGATGCCGGTTCTCGGCGCCAGCAGCGCCAATGCCGCGACCACCACCCCGGCTGCGACGACAACGACGACCGCTGCGCCGGCCAAGGCCGTGAAGAAGGTCGCTGCCAAGAAGACCGTCAAGAAGCACAAGAAGCACGCGGTCAAGGCAGCTCCGAAAGCCTGATCAAGCGACATCTTTCTACCCTATGAGAAGACCGCTCCAGTTGCGATTTGCCTGGAGCGGTCGTCTTTTTTGTTGCGTGCAGACAGTAGGGCCAGTCCCGGCCCACACCCCCGTTGAACGCCAGACGGCAGTTCCCACATAGGCACGGACTTTTGAACTGCGCCTGCCGGGAAGCCGATCGCGCGCGGTTGAATGGACGACCGCTTTTGCCCATGTCAAAATGACCGCAAAGCTGTCGTACGCAATTGCCGGTCCAATGCCTGAAATCACGACAAAACCCCGTACCAGCACGAAGCCGAAGGTCGAACGGCCGAAGCTCTACAAGGTCATCCTGGTCAATGACGATTTCACGCCGCGCGAGTTTGTCGTGACGGTGCTGAAGGCCGAGTTCAAGCTCAGCGAAGACCAGGCGCATAGGATAATGATCACCGCGCACCGGCGCGGCGTCTGCGTTGTCGCCGTCTTCACCAGGGATGTCGCCGAGACTAAGGCGGCGCGGGCAACCGATGCCGGCAAGGCCAAGGGCTACCCGCTGATGTTCACGACGGAGCCGGAGGAGTAGGGCGGTTCGCTTTCTTCCTTCTCCCCTTGTGGGAGAACGTGGCCGAGCGAAGCTCGGTCGGATGAGGGGTGTTCCAGCTTGGCAAGGACGGCACTCCGTCCAGCACCCCTCAACCGTCTTGGCGCTGCGCGCCAATCCACCTTCTCCCACAAGGGGAGAAGGATAAACCGCGTTACCGCCCTTCGCGGTACCACATCGAGCCCATCGCCAGAAGCAGCAGGCCGAGGCCGAGGAAGCCGCCGAACAGCGGCACGCGCGAGACGGCCTTGAGCACGCTGTCGTCGGTGGTGCGCAGGCCGATCCAGTCATTGCCGGAAGCCGCGCCCGAGGAACGGACCGGGACTACGGATGGCAGCGTGACGGTGCTGGCCAGGTTGCCAATGGCCGATGCCGGCGCCAGCCGGCGAACGCTGCCGCCGGTTGCGTCAGCCGGTGGTTTCAGCCGGTTCTCGGTGGAGACGACGTCGGTGAATTCCGGAGCGTTGACCGGCCCGACATGGGCCAATGCCGTCAGGTCGCCATTGCCGACCTGATAGAGACCGATTTCGCTGGTCTCGACGCTGCCGAGGAAGACGCCTGGTTCGGATTTCTCGAGCCTGACGATCAGTGCCTTGCCGGACGGCGTGATGACTTGCGCCGGGCCGGGGTCGTCGCTCATCGTCTGGCGGCGGATTTCCAGCACCATGCCGCGGCCGTCGGCGGTCAGCCGCTCTTCCTCGAGTTCGGGCTCCTTCATCAGCCAGTGGGCGATGCGCCGGTAGAGTTGGACGTGGGGGCCACCGCCCTCGAAGCCGCGCGCCCACAGCCAGCCCTGGTCGGACAGAAGCATGCCGACGCGGCCTTCGCCCTTGCGATCGAGCAGTAGCAGCGGCCGGTTGTCGGCGCCCTTCATCACCACCTCGCCCTCGGGGTTCTCAACGCCGATGGTGCGGAACCAGCGGCTCCAGTGCGGCGGCTCGGTCGCGGAGCCGTCGAGCCCACGCGTTACCGGATGACGCTGGCCGGTATCGGTGAGGCGCGGATAGAAGGCCTTGTCGATGACCTCGCCGGTCGGCATTGCCGGCAGCGCCGACATCAGCGGCGTGCGGGCGATCGAGCTTTCGCCGGCATATTCGGGGCCTGCCGCGATCAGTAGCGCGCCGCCCTTTTCGACATACTCGGAGATGTAGTCGTAATAGAGGATCGGCAGCACGTCGCGGTGCTGATAGCGGTCGAAGATGATCAGGTCGAAATCCTTGATCTTCTCGACGAACAGCTCGCGCGTCGGGAAGGCGATCAGCGACAATTCGTTGATCGGCGTGCCGTCCTGCTTTTCCGGCGGGCGCAGGATGGTGAAGTGCACGAGGTCGACCGAAGCGTCGGATTTCAGCAAATTGCGCCAGGTGCGCTCGCCGGCATGCGGTTCGCCGGAAACAAGCAGCACGCGCAGATTTTCGCGGATGCCGTCGATCAGCGCGATGGCGCGGTTGTTGGTGTCGGTGAGTTCGCCCGGCTCGTGGTTGATGGCGAGTTCGACGATGTTGCGCCCGGCGCTGGGAATGGTCACCTGCAGCGGCATCGCCTGGCCGATGTTGGCGTGCTCGACCGATACCTGCTCGCCGTTGACCGATACGCGGACATCGACCGGGCCGGTTTCGTTGTTGGTGGCGATGACGCGATAGGTCATGTCGAGCGGCTTGCCAACGAGGCCGAAGCGCGGCGCATTCTCGAAGCGGATGCGGCGGTCCTTCTCATGCTCGTTGCCGGTAATCAGCGCGTGCAGCGGGGCATTGAAATCGGGTGCGCCGGGCGGCGCGTCATGCACCTCGCCATCGGTGATCATGATGGCGCCGCCGATGCGCGACGGCGGCACGTCGCGGAAAGCATTTTCGAGCGAGGAAAACAACCGCGTCTCGGTGCGCTCGTCAGCGGCTTCGGACTTGCCGGCTTCGACGACACGGACGTCGAACTGCTTGAAGCGGCCGAGACGCTGCTGAAGCCCGGCTAACGCCGCGTCGGTCTGCTTGGTGCGGTCGCCGATATCCTGGCTCTGGCTGCGGTCGACGACGACGGCGACGATGCTTTTCAGCGGCTCGCGTTCTTCGTCGAGGAACACCGGATTGAGCAGCGCCGCAGCCAGCGCAATCAGGGCTGCCAGGCGGAAGACCGCGCCGCGCTGGCGAAACCAAAGGCCGACCAGCGCCAGCAGCAGCAGCGGTACCAGAACCACTGCGAGCAGTGGCCAGGTGATGAGCGGTTCGAAGGAGAGCGACCAGTTCATGGTCTATTGCCCCAGCCGTTCGAGCAGCACCGGGACGTGCACCTGATCGGATTTGTAGTTGCCGGTCAGCATGTACATCATGATGTTGACGCCGGCACGCAGCGCATAGATGCGCTGCATCGGATCCGAAGGCACCGTCGGCAATAGCGGGTCGCCATTCTCGTCGACGGCCCAAGCGCCGGCGAAATCATTGGCGGTGATCATGATCGGCGAAACGCCGTCGCCGGTGCGCACCGGGCGGTTCTCGGTGTTGCTGGCTTCGAGCGATGCCTCGACCCAAAGCGGGCTGCCGGCAAAACGGCCAGGAAACTCCGGAAGGATGTAGAAGGATTTGGTCAGCACGTGGTCCGACGGCACCGGCTCCAGCGGTGGCACGTTGAGGTTGCCGAGGATGTCGCGCAGCCGCTCCGTCGCCGGGCTGGTCGAATCCGCACCAATGCCATTGGCGAACTGGTCGCGGGTGTCGAACAAGACCGTTCCGCCCTGCTGCATGTAGGCGTCGATGCGGGCGATGGCGGCCTCGCTGGGCAGCGGGGCCGAGGGATCGATCGGCCAGTAGATCAGCGGATAGAAGGAAAGTTCGTCCTTCGAGATGTCGACGCCGGCCGGTGCTCCGGGTTCGAGCGCGGTTTTTTCGATAAGAAAGCGGGTCAGGCCTTCGAGCCCGGCGCGGCTGATCGAATCGACACCCGGCTCGCCGGTCAGCACGTAGGCGATCCGGGTCTTTGAAATGTCCCCGATCGCCTCCGTATCTCCCGGTTTGGCGTCGTCGGCGCGCGCGACGTCCGCGTGGCCAATCAAGGCGCCGAGCGCAATCAGCAGGACGGCTGCCGTCGCCGCAGCGCCGGCACGGCGCGGCCGGCGCGACAACAGGCCGCCCATCCAGAATACGGCAAGCGTGTCGAGCACCATCAGCACCAGGGCGGCCGTGACAAGCGGACCTTTGAGGTTGTGCTGCTCGTCGAAGGCATACTGGATGGTGGTGACCGGCACCGTGATTTCAGGCCGGGCCAGCGGCGTGAATGCGCTGTCGCCGCCGAGCAGATTGTGAGCGAACACTCCTGTCTCGGAGCCGTAGAGGCCGGGCGGATTTTCCAGCGTCACCGGCAGCGGGCCGGCGCCGGGCACCAGCGGCCTGGCATCCGGCGTCGGCGGCACCAGCGTGCCGTCGGCGGCGATCATACGATAGGGTGCCAGCGACGTGGCGGCGGCCTCGGCATTGGCGACAGCCGCGCCCTGGTTGCGCGACAGTTGCACGATGCGCCGCAGCATCTCGACGAAGCTGCCGGAGATCGGCAGGTTGGACCATGTCGCCTCGGGGGTGACGTGGAACAGCACGAGGGTACCCTTGTCCTTCTTCATACCAGTCACCAGCGGCGTGCCGTCGGCAAGCGTGGCCCAGGTGCGCTCGACCATGTCGGGCGTCGGTTCGGCCAGCACCTGCCTGGTGACTGTGACCTCGCTGGGCGGCGCGAGGTCGGCGAAGGGGCCGGTTTTCGGGAATTCGGTGACCGGCTGCGGCGCCGTCCATGATAGTGCGCCGCCAAGCGAGCGCTCGCCTGTGCGCAGCCGGACAGGCAGCAGATCGTCGTCATTGCCGGCGGCGGCCAGCCGCGAACCGGCAAAACGCACCAGCGTGCCGCCCTTGTCGACCCAGTCAACCAGCCTTTGCCGCGCTTGTTCCGGAATGGTGCCGACATCGGCCATGACGATCATCGCCGGCTTCTGGTCGAGCAGTTGCGGGATCGCGTCGGCGAGATCGACGCTCGACGGCTCGACCAGATCGGCGAACGGCTGCAGGGCGCGGCGGATGTAGTAGAGCGGCGACAGCAGCGGTTGCGCCTGGTCGGCCTCGGCCTGCGACAACAGCCCGACGCGCCGGCGTTTTGAGCTCTCATCGAGCACGCGGACGGCACCGGCCTGGCGCTCGCCATCGAGCGCGACGTAGGCGAAGTCGTTGCGCAGTTCGAACGGCACCGCCATCGTGCCGGTTGCGGTGGATCCGCCCGGGGCAAAGGTCAGCGTCGCGTCGGCGATGCGGCGGCCCTTGTCGTCGAAGGCGCCGGCCGTCACCTGTGCAGGTGCCGGATCGCCCGGTGCGCGGATGGCGGTCAGGGCGAAGCCGTCGACCTGGTTGTCGGCGCCGGTCAGACCGGTCAGCGACAGCCGGTCGGAGACGGCCCAGACGACCCGTGCTGCGTTCTTCGACAACAGCGTGTTGAACGCGGCTTCGTCGCCTTGCGCCGCCAGACCATCGGCGAGCACCGCGACGCTGGCGCCAGGCAGCGACTCCAAGGCTGACGCTACGCGGGCATAGACGGCGGGGCGGTCGGTCGGGATCGGCCGCGGCTTTGCCGCGCGCAGCCGGTCGAGCGCGGCAGCGGCATCGAAGGGACCGATCTCGGCATTCGGCTTCTCGGCGGTGAAAGCGATGAGCACCGGCACGCCGTTCGAATTGGCATCGGCGATCAGCCGCTCGGCGGTGGCGACGCGCTTGCCCCAGTCGGCGGCACTTGCCCAGTCATTGTCGATCACCAGCGCCAGGGCGGCGCCCTCGGCCGGCAGCTTTTCGCGCGGGTTGAAGACCGGTTCGGCAAGTGCTGCCACGATAAGCGCGGCCATCAGCAGCCTGAGCAGCGTCAGCCACCAAGGGCTTTGCTGCGGCGTTTCTTCGCGCCTCAGCACGCGGGCGAGAATCCTGAGCGGCGGAAACACCTCGGTTTGCGGCCTTGGCGGGGTCAGCCGCAGAAGCCACCAGATCACCGGCAGCGCCAGCAGGCCCCACAGCACCATCGGCGCCCCGAAAGAGAGCGGCAGCCAACTCATGCGCGAGCCCTCCCGGCAAAGGCGCCTTCGCCGGTCATCGCCATGTGGATGCGCACCAGCGCCTCGGAGGCAAGACGGTCGGTATGATTGACGGTAAAGCTCCAGCCAAGCCGTTTGCACCACGCGGCCAATTCCTGGCGGCGAGCGGCATAAAGCAGGCGATATTCCTCGCCCAGCATTTCGGCGCGGCCGGCGGTCAGCTTGTCGCCGGTCTCAGGATCGGTGAATTCGGTGCGCCCGGCATAGGGGAAGCTTTCCTCGGCCGGATCGGCGACCTCGACCAGATGGGCGCGCACGCCGTGGCGGGCGAGCACGTCCAGCCACGCAATGGTGTCCTCGACCGGGTCGAGGAAATCGCTGACGAGGACGATGTCGCAGAACCGGCGAATGCCGGATAGGTCGGGCTTTGCCGGCAGGTCGCCGGCGTGCATCAGTTGCGCCGCGATGCGCTCGGCGCCATTGCGGGCGGTGAACGGGTCGGTCAGGCCCGGCCAGGCAATGCGCTCGCCGCTGCGCGACAAAAGCTCGGCCATGGCCAGCGCCAGCACCAGGGCGCGCGATTCCTTGGAAACGCTGGCTCCGGTCGATTTGTAGAGCATGGAAGGCGAGGGATCGGCCCACAGCCACACCGTGTGGGCGGCCTCCCATTCACGGTCGCGGACATAGGTGTGATCGTCGCGGGCGGAACGGCGCCAGTCAATGCGCGAAGAATCGCCTTCGACATAGGGCCGGAACTGCCAGAAATTCTCGCCGATACCGCGCTTGCGGCGGCCATGCCAGCCGGCAATTACCGTGTTGACGATGCGGCGCGCCTCGACCAGTAGGTCCGGCACCAACGAAGCCCGCAACCGGCCTCTGGCGAGCGCATCGCGCGTCGCTGCCGGTGCCTGCGCTTCACCGATGCGCGCCATCAAATCCCTTTCGCGAGCTTCGCCACAACATCGCGAACCGTGGTGCCCTCGGCGCGGGCGGCGAAGGTCAGCGCCATGCGGTGCTGCAGCACCGGCTCGGCGAGCGCGCGGACGTCGTCGACCGACGGCGCCAGCCGGCCATCATAGAGGGCGCGGGCGCGGGTGCACAGCGTCAGCGCCTGGCTGGCGCGCGGGCCTGGGCCCCAGGCGACGTGCTTGTCGGTATCGGCGTTGCCCTGGCCGGGGCGCGCTGAGCGCACCAGCTTGAGGATCGCCTCGACGACGCTTTCCGGCACCGGCATACGGCGGATGAGCGTCTGGATGTCCTTCAGCCGCGCCGGCTGCAGCACGTTTTCAGCCTTGGCATCCTCGATACCGGTGGTTTCCAGCAGGATGCGGCGCTCCGCCTCGATCTCGGGGTAGAGGATATCGACCTGCATCAGGAAGCGGTCGAGCTGCGCTTCCGGCAGCGGATAGGTGCCTTCCTGCTCCAGCGGGTTCTGCGTCGCCAGAACGTGGAACGGTGACGGCAGATCATGGCGCACGCCGGCAATGGTGACGTGGTATTCCTGCATCGACTGCAGCAGCGCCGACTGGGTACGCGGCGAGGCGCGGTTGATCTCGTCGGCCATCAGCAGTTGCGCAAAGATCGGCCCGGAAATGAAGCGGAACGAACGCTTGCCGAATTCATCCTGCTCCATCACCTCGGAGCCGAGAATATCCGATGGCATCAGGTCGGGTGTGAACTGGATGCGGCGCGAATCGAGGCCAAGCACGATGCCCAGCGTTTCGACCAGCTTGGTCTTGGCGAGGCCGGGCACCCCGACCAGCAGCGCATGGCCGCCGGCCAGCAATGCGACGAGCGTGCGCTCGACGACGCTTTCCTGGCCGAAAATGACCCGGCCGACGCCGTCACGGACCCTCGAAATGTCGGCCAGCGCTTTCTCGGCCTGCGCCACCATGTCCTTTTCGCTGATCGGGCTTTCCTTGATCATAACGCTCATGCAGCATCGATCCTTCTGTTGGAAACACCGCTTGGCACCTTGGTGCCGCAGAGAATGCCGCGATTCGGCCTCGCATGGCGCCTGCAATGAACTTAAATCACAGACTTAGGCTGACAAGCGGAACAACAGTGACTATTTCGTGACCATGACGGAAGCCGCCGACTATCGTGAAGAGAGGCTGACAGCCGCGACCGAGGCGCGCGGGCTGGAGGCGCTGGTCTCGCGCGCGACGCGCGCTGGCAAGGGGCCGGCGCCGGTGGAACGCTGGAATCCGGCATTTTGCGGCGATCTCGACATGGAAATCAAGCAGGACGGCACCTGGTTCTATCTGGGAACGCCGATCGGCCGGATGCCGCTGGTGCAGCTTTTTTCCTCAGTGCTGCGCAAGGACGCGGACGGTAGAACCTACCTGGTGACGCCGGTGGAAAAGGTCGGCATCCGCGTCGCCGACGCGCCCTTCATTGCCGTCGAGATGGACGTGTCGGGCGCCGGCGACGGACAAATCGTCACCTTTCGCACCAATGTCGGCGACGTGGTAGAGGCTGGGGCGGGACACCCGCTGCGCTTCGTCGATGAGGACGAGACAGGTGGCCTGAAGCCTTATGTGCTGGTGCGCGGGCGGCTGGAGGCGCTGGTGGCACGGCCGGTGATGTACGAGCTGGTCGAGCACGGCGAAGAGATCGACATCGGTGGCAAGACGATGTTTGCCGTCCGTTCCAAAGGCGAGGTCTATCCGATCATGCCGGCTGAGAAACTGAAACGGCTGAGCGCATGATGGACCGCCTATGATGGATCAGGTGATGCCGTTGCCGTTTTCCGCTGCCGGGTTTCGCCAGCGCGTCGCGGCGCAGCCGCTGGCGCATGCCGGCGACGATTTTGGCGACCACCGCTTCAATCCGGGCCATCCCAGGCTGAAGCTGGCCAAGGCGCTGCGCGATGCCGCCGTGCTGATCCCGGTGGTCGATCATGGCCATGAAGCCACGGTCCTTTTGAGCAGGCGGGCGGAAAAGCTTCGCAACCATTCGGGGCAGGTGGCTTTCCCCGGTGGTACCATCGATCCAACCGATGCGAGCCCGGAAGCGGCGGCGTTGCGCGAGACATCCGAGGAGATCGGTCTCGATAGTGATTACATCGAGATCATCGGCCGTCTGCCGGACTACGTTTCCGGCAGCGGCTATCGCATCGCCCCGGTGCTCGGGATTGTGCGGCCCGGTTTCAGCCTGACGATGAATTCCGACGAAGTCGATGCCGTCTTCGAGGTGCCGCTGGGCTTTCTGATGGACCCCGCCAACCACACCAGAGACAGTCGCATGTGGAACGACCTCGAATGGTTCTATTACGAGATGCCCTATGGCGGCCAGCGCATCTGGGGCGTCACCGCGGGCATCATCCGTACGCTTTATGAAAGGCTCTATTCGTGAGCGATCCAGTGTCGATCGCGGGCAAGGCCGGGTGGCTCGGCGAACGCCACCTGCAGCGCCTGCTCGCCGCGCTGACTGATGGCGGCGAGGAGGCGCGTGTCGCCGGCGGTGCGGTGCGCAACGCGCTCATCGGCCAGCCGGTCGCCGACATCGACATCGCCACCACCACGGTGCCCGAGGAAACCATCCGGCGCGCCGAGGCGGCAGGCTTCAAGACGGTACCGACCGGCATCGAGCATGGCACAGTCACCGCGGTCGGCCACGGCAAGGCCTATGAGGTCACCACGCTGCGTGCCGATATCGAAACCGACGGCCGGCGCGCCAAAGTGTCGTTCGGCCGCGACTGGAAAGCCGACGCTGAGCGGCGTGATTTCACCATCAATGCACTCTATGCCGAAGCCGATGGAACGGTCGTCGATCTGGTCGGCGGTATCGCCGATATCGAAGCGCGGAGGCTGCGATTCATCGGCGATCCGGAAGCGCGTATCCGCGAGGATTATCTGCGCATCCTGCGTTTCTTCCGTTTCTTCGCATGGTATGGCGACGGCAGGCCGGATGCCGAAGGGTTGAAGGCTTGTGCCCGGCTGAAGCAGGGGCTCGACCAGCTCTCGGTCGAGCGCGTCTGGTGGGAATTGAAGAAATTGCTGTCAGCGCCAGATCCGTCGCGGGCGCTGCTGTGGATGCGCCAGGCCGGCGTTCTGACCGCCGTTTTGCCGGAAAGCGAGAAATGGGGCATCGATGCCATCCACGGGCTGACCAAGACCGAGAAGGATCTGGCCTGGGCGCCGGACCCGCTGCTCAGGCTGGAAGCCATCGTGCCGCCGGATGCCGCGCGCATGAAAACGCTTGCCGAGAGATTGAGGCTTTCCGTGAGCGAAGCAAGCCGGCTGCGGAATTGGGCGATCACAGCTGCCGTCGATCCGAAAACGACCGAAGGAGAGTTGGCGAAAAGGCTTTATTTTGGCGACCGCCAAGGCTTTGTCGATCGGTTGCGGCTGTTGCTCGCTTCCGCTCGAGCCCGCGCGGTCGAGGACAATGACGCACTGCTCGAAGCCGGCGGCTTCTCGCGCCTGCTTGCCTTCGCTGCAAAATGGCAAAACCCTGTTTTTCCGGTCAAGGGCGCCGATCTGACGACGCTTGGCGCATCACCGGGGCCGAAGCTTGGTGCAACCTTGAAGAATCTCGAAAAGGAATGGGTCGAGTCCGGTTTTGCGCTTGATCGCGGCGCGCTGCTCAAGCGCGCCGCGGAGGCACTCGAATCCTGACTGTCACGCTGCGTCGCGGACCTTTTCGATGCGCGAGCGGATCGCCTCGATCATCGTCTCGCGGATCACCGTCTCGCCGTGCGTCTCGCGCAGATGCTCGACGGCACGGCGCATGACCTCAGCCTCCTCCTCGGCGCGTGTGTGCCACTCGCAGCCGGGTACGAGCGACCCGCAATGGAATTCCTTCATCGGCTTCTCCTCATCTCCTCCTTGGAGCGCCGCGCAGCGCACTGACACGGAAGCTCCAGACCTTTGATTGCGCGATCCGGAAACCGCGTACGGTCCGGGCTACACGCTGGCCAGCTAAGCATAACACGATCGAACGGTTTTGGTTGCCTTAGAGTGCCGTGCGTCCAAGCCGACACGCGGCCCTCTGGTGATCGGGTTGCGAAAAGGCGGAGCATCGCTGCTCCGCCCTCTTACGCCACCCAGGAGTAAGACCTCGTCTTGCTCCAGCGGGCAGGACATCACTTCACGATCTTGACTGCCTCGGCAATTTTATCCTTGCCGCTCATATCCCACGTGACGCGGACCTTTTCGCCGACCTTCAGGCCAGGATCCTTGAAGGTCTGGGGCAACGTAAAGGTGGCTCCGTTATCCAGAACTAGGCTCATCGCCGTTCCATCAAAGCTTTTGATCGTGCCGGTGGTGTGCTTGACCGCAGCGAATGCGGCAGTACCAGAGGCGAGAACGGCAGCGGCGGCTGCGGTCATAATAAGCTTGCGCATGGCATGCTCTCCTGGAAAATGCGGGCACCGCTTGGGAAAGGTGCCCCATTCAATCATGGGCCGTCCGGTCACGTCGGGTCGCGGCTCTCGGGAGTAAAGAACCGCCGGCGTTTCCCGGCCCGACGCGACAAATAACCCAATCTTTACAATGGTATATTAGACGAAAAAGATATTTTCTGGCGCGCCTTGCGCCACATTCGCCGTCAAATTCTGGGGATTTGGACCCGATTGCGGCTCACGTCGTGCTCACCGAGATTTTACGGCCATTTCGCTTCTGGCGGCAGGCTGGACAGGATCGAGGCGACATTGCCGCCGGTCTTCAGCCCGAAGATGGTGCCGCGATCGTGAAGCAAGTTGAATTCGACATAACGGCCGCGGCGGATGAGCTGCTCGTCACGGTCGCCATCGGTCCAGTTGTCATTGAAGTTGGCGCGCACCAGATGTCCGTAGACGACGAGAAAAGATCGCCCGACGTCCTGGACGAAGTTGAAATCGGCGTCCCAGCCGCCTTTGTCCTCATCCGAATGCAGCCAGTCGAAGAAGATACCGCCGGTACCGCGTGGCTCGTCGCGGTGCGGCAGGTAGAAGTACTCGTCGCACCAGGCTTTGAATTTCACGTAGTCGGCGATCGCCGCGTTCTTCTCGCAGGCAAATTGCATCGCTCTGTGGAAGGCGATCGTGTCGGGGTCGTCCTGGCTGCGGCGGCGGTCGAGCACCGGTGTCAGGTCGGCGCCGCCGCCGAACCACTGGCGCGAGGTGACGACCATGCGCGTGTTCATATGCACGGCCGGCACGTTGGGGTTCCACGGATGGGCGATCAGCGAAATGCCGCTTGCCCAGAAGGAGGGGTCCTCTTCGGCGCCCGGCATCTGCTTCCTGAATTCGGGCGAGAACTCGCCGTGGACGGTCGAGGTGTGGACGCCGACCTTCTCGAAGACGCGGCCGTGCATCATCGACATGATACCGCCGCCGCCCTTGCCGGCATCGCGTTGCCACGGCGTCTTTTCGAAGCGGCCGGGCGACCAGCTAGCCTGCGGCCCCTGCAGGTCCTGCTCGATCTGCTCGAAGCTGGCACAGATGCGCTCGCACAACGTCTCGAACCACAGCCGTGCCTTCGTCTTCTTCTGTTCGATGTCGGCTGGCAGCCCCGCCGGTATCTCGGGTCGTTGCAAATCCTGTCTCCGGTTGCGGGCGCGCCCGACAAATGACTCGTCTTTTCCGGCCGCGATCCCTAATCTCTTGGGTGCAAGGGTCAACTGTGAATGGAGTTCTTTCGTGCGCACCCCGGCAAGACCGCCGCTGGATGGCCTGAAGAAGAGGCTCGACCGTTCGCGCGCCGAGAACGCGCGCATGCCGCGCGACGGCTTCCTGCGCGAGACGTTCGTGCTGCCGCGCTCCGATGCTCGTCTCAAGGCGAAGGAATGGTTCGAGCGCTTTCCCAAGCAGGCCTATTGGACCGAGATCGAAAGCTGGTTCGAGCGGCCGGGCGACGTCATCGAATTCACCATCAGGCGGCTGCCGGCGGCCGATTAACGCTCCGGTCTCGAGGCTGAACGTATCAGGGCTAGTTCATCTGCCCTGAACGATCTTGATAAACACGCTTCTGTCGCCCGTTCCAAGATGCGCTCTTTTCATCTCGGCATACGTCAGGCGCCCATTCGCGAAGGCCCGCACGGTTCTTCCGCACCAGACACGTGGCGCCGCGGCTGCGCTGACATTCATGATCTTGCCAGCTTCCTGCTTCGAACTGAGAGGCGATTGCTCCGAATGCCTGATGCATTCCGTAAGCACTTTCTTATACATGGCAGGACTGCCCTGAACCAAAGTCCTTGCCGTATTCCATTCACCTTCGCTCGGCATGCATCCAGCCAACACAATGGCGCCAAGCAACGCGGCGTAAGTCTTGTATGCAAATTTCAATTCTGCCCCCCAAGGTTAGTTGCAGGGGCGTATCAAGCACGGGCACATGAACTTCACAAGACTGTATAGTGACTAACGGACAGGATAAGTTCGCTGAACCCGTCCAGACCGTCATGGCTTCAACGCACGACCAGCCTGCGGGCGCCCGCGCCGTCCCTTGCCAGCCTGTCGTTCTTATTCCGCAGCGGACATTTGTCGATCGACATGCAGCCGCAGCCGATGCAGTCGCTCAGCCCGTCGCGCAGCTTCTTGAGCTGACTAATTTTCTGGTCGAGGTCATCGCGCCAAGCCGTCGAAAGCAGGTTCCAATCCTCGCGCGTCGGCGTCCGGCCTTCAGGCAATGATCGAAGGGCTGTGCCGATCTCGGCCAGCGAAATGCCGACCTCCTGAGCTACCTTGATGATCGCCACCCGTCGCAGCACGTCGCGGCCATAACGCCGCTGGTTGCCTGATGTGCGGTGGCTGCGGATCAGCCCGCGTGCTTCGTAGAAATGCAGCGCCGACACCGCCACGCCGCTGCGCATCGCCACCTGGCCGACTGTTAATTCCGTTGCCGCAGCCATCTCCGATTTTCCGCTTGACCTCAAGTTAAGTTGAGCTTGTAGCGAAGAAGCCTCGAAGATGCAAACGGCAGGAGAAGGCGATGGGCGTCTGGATGAGAATGACCGGAGAGGACGCAGTGTTGCGTGAGGACGACGCCTTGGTCGCTGCGGCCGGCGATCGCGTACACATCCTAGCGGAGCTGCCGGATCGCCTCGGCCGCCACCATCGCAACGGAAAGCGCGACGTTGATGCTGCGCGCGCCGGGCTGCATCGGGATGATCAGTCGCGCATCCGCCGCCTCGTGAACGGCGTCCGGCACGCCTGCGGATTCACGGCCGAACAAGAGAATGTCGTCGCCGGCAAAGGCGAAATCCGTGTAGGCGGCAGCTGCTTTGGTCGACAGCAGCACCAGCCGCCGCTTGGCAAGCTTGCGCCAGTCCTCGAAGGCGTGCCAGTCGACATGGCGGGTGAGCGCCGCCATTTCGAGGTAGTCCATGCCGGCGCGTTTCAGCGCCCGGTCACCGAGCGGGAAGCCCGCCGGTTCGATGATGTCGACGCCGAGACCGAGGCAAGCGGCGAAGCGCAGGATTGTCCCGGTGTTGCCGGCGATATCAGGCTGGTAGAGCGCGATACGGAGACGGTCGTTCATTTCCGCGTCTTTCTAATAAGTGGCAGATCAGCCACAGAGCTCTCGCGGTTTTGGAAATTCCTGGACTGGCGGGTGGTCATTTTCTGCGAAGTCGGTTATACGGCCAGCATTGTCAACCCGAACCGATGGAGGGGTAATTCATGATGGCCATGCACATCCACCACCCCTCTCGTGGGCTTACCAGCCCGACGGCGGTTTCGGTACGACGATTCTCCTGACCTTCTAGACTTCAATCGCACCGATTCCCGCCGAAACCTTTTTCGGCCTTTGAAGGAATCCTGCGATGTTTTTCAAGCTGTGGAAGGGGCTGAACGCCCCACCTGAACACGCTTCGACCGATGCCACCTTTGCCGCGCCGCGCGTGCCCGCGGCCTGGGTTGGTTCACCCTTCTATCTGCATCTTCAACTGGAGGACGGACCGATGTTCGATCCCTGTAGAATACCCGGCTCAAGAAGCCTGCACGAGCGCAAGACTGCGACCTGGGCGCTTTTGATCGGCGAGACCTACTCGACGGCGGTTCACGAGACCCGCCGGCGTCCGCATCGCGGCATGCTGCCGGACGTCGATTTCTCGCGCGCCGTTCCGGACTATAGCCGGCCGTCGCTGGTGCGCCGGATCATCAGGCTGATCCGGCCTGGTGCAAAAACCAGCGCGAAAATCCGGATCGTCAAAACGTCGTCAGCATCGTCAAACGAGACTGTCGGCGAAAGGCCCGCGACAACCTATATAGCGCGAAGCAGGACCGGCGAGGCGGACGATTCCGTATCGCCGGTCCTTGACGCCATGCGGTCTGGACACCTCGTCCGTTCGCGTGCCGCGTGAGCGGAAACAGTATTGTGAGCATCTCTATGTTTAGCTGGTTTGAAAAAAGGCTCGATCCGTTCCCTGCCAAGGAGCCGGTCGAGCCGCCGCGGACACTGATCGCCTTCTGCGTGCATTATACGCGCGGCGCGTGGCCCTACATCGCTCTCGATGCGGTACTGGTGACGGCCATCGCCCTTGCCGAGGTGTGGATGTTCGGCTTCATGGGCCGGATCGTCGACTGGCTGTCCGGACAGAATCGCGAGACGTTCCTGCAGACCGAAGGCTTGAAGCTGGTCGGCATGGCCTTCATCGTGGTTTTCGCGCTGCCGGCGACGGTCTGGTTCCATTCGCTGCTCAACCAGCAGACGCTGATGGGTAATTATCCGATGCGTATCCGCTGGCAGGTGCATCGATACCTGCTCAAGCAGTCGATGAGCTTCTATCAGGACGAGTTTGCCGGGCGCATCGCGACCAAGCTGATGCAGACCGCGCTCGCGGTGCGCGAGTGCGTCATCAAGCTCATCGATGTGCTCAACTATATCGTCGTCTATTTTCTCGGCATGCTGTTCATTGTCGGCTCGGCAGACTGGCGGCTGGCTGCGCCGCTTGCCGTCTGGCTTGCCGGATATGTCCTGCTGTTGCGCTATTTCATCCCGCGGCTGGGCAAGGTCGGCGAGGAGCAGGCCAATGCGCGCTCAACCATGACCGGCCGTGTCGTCGACAGCTACTCCAACATCCAGACGGTCAAGCTGTTCTCGCATGCGCGGCGCGAGGCATCCTTCGCCAAGGACGGTATGGCCGGCTTTCTCGATACAGTCTACCGGTCGATGCGGCTGGTGACACAGCTCTACGGCCTGCTCTACGTCCTGAATTCGCTGCTGTTGTTTTCGGTCACCGCAATCTCGCTATGGCTGTGGCTCGGCCAAGCCGTGACGATCGGCGCCGTCGCCCTGGTCATCGGCCTCGTGCTTCGGCTCTGGGGCATGTCGCAATGGATCATGTGGGAGATGTCCACGCTGTTCGAGAATATCGGCACGGTGCAGGACGGCATCGCCTCGATCTCGCTGCCGCGCCTCGTCGAAGACCGGCCTGGCGCCAAGGATATTGCCGTGACCAAGGGCGAGATCCGTTTTGAGGACATCCGCTTCCACTATGGCAAGCAGAAGGGCGTAATCGAAAGCCTGTCGCTGACGGTGAAGCCGGGCGAGAAGGTCGGCATCGTCGGCCGTTCGGGTGCCGGCAAGTCGACGCTGGTCAATCTTCTGTTGCGCTTCTACGACCTCGAAAGCGGCAAGGTCCTGATCGACGGCCAGGACATTGCGGCGGTGACGCAGGACTCGCTGCGCGCCCAGATCGGCATGGTCACGCAGGACACCTCGCTGCTGCATCGCTCGGTGCGCGAGAATATCCTCTATGGCCGGCCGGACGCCAGTGACCAGATGCTGGTCGAGGCGGCGCGGCGCGCCGAGGCGCTGGATTTCATCGCTGGATTGTCGGATTCTAACGGTCGAAAGGGTTTCGACGCGCATGTCGGTGATCGCGGCGTCAAACTGTCCGGCGGCCAGCGGCAACGCATCGCCATAGCCCGTGTTATGCTGAAGGACGCACCAATCCTAATCCTCGACGAAGCGACCTCCGCCCTCGATTCCGAGGCCGAGGCGGCCATCCAGGAGAACCTCTACAGACTGATGCAAGGCAAGACCGTCATCGCCATTGCGCACCGGCTGTCGACGATCGCCGCCATGGACCGGCTCGTCGTCATGGACAAGGGCCGCGTCATCGAGGAAGGTTCGCATGAGGAACTCGTTGCCAGCGGCGGGCTCTACGCCCAGCTCTGGCAGCGCCAGTCGGGCGGCTTCCTGCTCGACGAGGGCCCCTCTGCCAACGATGCAGCCGCCAACGATGCACTCGTCAAGGGTGAAGCCGCCGAATGACTGCCATCTACCGCTGGTTCGAGAACTGGGTCTATCCATTCCGGGAGCCTGCGGACCTTCGGCCACCTGCCGGCGTCAGGGGTTTCCTCTGGCATTATGTCGGGCAGGCGAAGATCGCCTTCTTCGCCATGCTGCTGATCGGCGGCATCGCGCCGTTAGTCGAAGCCGGACTGTTCTATTTCGTCGGGCGGCTGGTCGACATCCTCGACCAGCTTCCCGGCGAACGCAGCTGGCACGCCCTGTGGACTGCCGCCGGCCCGGAACTTGTCTTCATGATCGCGGTGGTGCTGGTCATCCGCACCATCGTCGTCGGCCTGTCGGCGCTGGTCGACGAGCAGACGATCACGCCGGGTTTCTATAATCTGGTGCGCTGGCAGGCGCATCGCCATGTCTCGCGCCAATCCTACGCCTTCTTCCAGAACGACTTTGCCGGACGTATCGCGACCAAGGTCTGGCAGGCGGGACAGGCGACCGGCGATCTGATGGAAAGCTTCATCGAGGTCGTCTGGTTCATGGTCGTCTATACGGTGACGACGCTGGCGCTGGTCGCCGGGCTCGATCTCCGGCTGGCGGTGCTGGTGGTGATCTGGATTACCGCCTTCGGCTTGCTGGCCAGGCGCTATTTGCCGGCGATCCGCAAGCATGCCGAAGCCACCGCCGAAGCCGGCTCGATGATCACCGGCCGCCTTGTCGATTCCTATTCGAACGTGCAGACGCTGAAACTGTTCTCGGCCGATGGCGACGACCGCTATATCAGGAACGGCTTCGACATCTATCTCGACGCGCTGCGCCCGTTCACCCGCCGGCTGACCGGCGTGCGCATGGCACTGACGATGCTGTCGGGCATTATGATCACGGCGATCGCCTGCTTTGCCGTTTATCTCTGGGTCGAGGGCTCGATCACAGTCGGCGCCGTGGCTTTCACGCTGTCTTTGGTGCTGCGGCTGAACATGCTGCTCGGCCGGCTGATGATGCAGCTCAACGGCATCTTGCGGAACCTCGGCGTGCTGGAAAACTCCAAGGCGCTGATCTCACAGCCGCTCGGCCTGACCGATGCGCCGGACGCGAAAGAGATTGTCGTCGGCGGCGGGCGCATCGACGTCAGCAATGTCGAGTTCCACTACGGCAAGGGGTCCGGCGTGCTCGACGGCATCGACCTCGTCGTGCGGCCGGGCGAAAAGGTCGGCCTGGTCGGCCCGTCCGGCGCCGGCAAGACGACCTTGGTCAATCTGATCCTGCGCCTCTATGACCTCGAGAGCGGCAAGATCACCATTGACGGGCAGGACGTCTCCAGGGTCACGCAGAATTCGCTGCGCGCCAATATCGGCGTCGTCAGCCAGGATACGGCACTTTTCCACCGCTCGCTGCGCGACAACATCAAGCTCGGCATGCCGGAAGCGACCGACGCCGAGGTGGTCGCGGCAGC
This sequence comes from Mesorhizobium sp. M0598, assembly GCF_040320865.1. Lineage (NCBI taxonomy): Bacteria > Pseudomonadati > Pseudomonadota > Alphaproteobacteria > Hyphomicrobiales > Phyllobacteriaceae > Mesorhizobium > Mesorhizobium sp. M0598. Next base: position 56,857 of record NZ_JAMYQL010000015.1, read on the forward strand.
GAAGAAGGCCGAGGCGCACGAGTTCATCCTCGGTCTGCGCGACAATCGCGATCGTATCGGCTACGAGGCCTATGTCGGCGAGCGCGGCGTCAAGCTCTCCGGCGGCCAGCGCCAGCGCGTGGCGATCGCCCGCGTCTTCCTCAAGGATGCACCGATCCTGGTGCTCGATGAGGCGACCTCGGCGCTCGATTCCGACATCGAGGCGGCGATCCAGGAAAATCTGGCAAGGCTGATGGAAGGCAAGACGGTCATCGCCATCGCGCATCGGCTGTCGACCATTGCGGCACTCGACCGGCTGGTGGTGCTCGACGAGGGCCGCATCGTCGAGCAAGGCACGCATGACGAGCTGGTCGGGCTGGACGGGCTCTATGCCAGGCTATGGAAGCGGCAGTCCGGCGGCTTCCTGTTCAACGAAGAGAGCGCGTTGGCCGAGACCCGGCCGGCGGAGTAGTTTTCTATAAAGCGGAGTGAAATCATGGCGGTGAGAATGCCATCGAATTTCGGACGGTCCGGCGCGCAGGAGAGCGCGTTGGACCTGCTTGGCCATGAAATCCTCGGTGAAAAGGCGGCAGCGCTCGGCCGCGCCGGCCGGCGCGTCGAGGAAACATTGACGAGGCTGCGCGAGAATTGCGACAGTGTCGACCGTGCCCGGCTGCTCAGGGATGCAGCCGAAGCGGTGCACGGGTATTTCATCCAGCGCGAACTCTGCGGCCTGCGCAAGCACGACGCGGTGATCCGGGAATACAACATTCCCAAGGCCGTGCTGGCCAGGCTCGGCGCTAGCGCATGATCCGAACCGGAACTGGTTTGGGAAGCGTTATTCCAGCCACTCGGTGATGAAGCTGCCGTTCTCGTGTATGTCGGTGGTTTCCAGCGGGCCTGGCCCGAGATTGGTGAATTTGTGCGGCGTGTTCGGCGGCACGATCAGGATCTGGCCGGCTGTGGCCTCGATCTGCCGGTCGCCGACGGTGAACAGGCCGGTCCCGGTCCGGATGATAAAAATCTCGCAACAGGGGTGGCTGTGCAGCCTGGGGCCGCCGCCGATCTCAGGCAGGTAGTTGAAGATCAGGCAGATGTTGGAGCCGTAAGCTCCGCCTTGCAGCTCGCCCTGCCAGCGGTCGGGCGCTTCGGCCCATTTGTCGCGGTCTATGACATGCGCCATAGGCCGAGGATAAACCGGGCCAGCGCCAGCTGTCGAGGCGAACGCAGCCATTTGGTTTTGCTGCTGTTTTCCAATCGTTCCGCCGTGCGAATTACGCCCCCGCGACAATCTGCCCTTGTGCCTTCACCCGTCTGGACAAAAACAGGCTTCACGCATAAACCCAAGTCCCAAATGCCGGAGGAATTCGCTAGCCTGTTCGCCATGCGCAGTCGGGCCGGCGCGATTGAGCGGGGAACAAGGCTCGGCCGCCGGCACGGAAAAGGCGAAAGGATCAGGCACCCGTGAGCGCAACCGACACCCAGGATCCCAACCGTCGTGATTTTCTCTACGTCGCCACTGGCATGGCGGCGGTGGTCGGCGCGGGCGCTGTCGCCTGGCCGTTCATCGATCAGATGCGTCCGGATGCCTCGACGCTGGCCCTTGCCTCGGTTGAGGTCGACGTATCTTCGCTGACGCCAGGAATGTCGCTCGTTGTGAAGTGGCGGGGCAAGCCGGTGGTCGTGCGCAACCGCACCGAGCAAGAGATGAAGGACGGCGAGGCGGTCAATCTCGCCGAGCTCAAGGATCCAATCGCCCGCAACGCCAATTTGCCGGCCGACGCCCCGGCAACCGACGCCAACCGCACCACGCCGGGCAAGGAAGCCTGGATGGTGATGGTCCAGGTCTGCACCCATCTCGGCTGCATCCCGCTAGGCCAGGAAGGCGATTTCGGCGGCTGGTTCTGCCCGTGCCACGGTTCCGTATACGATACCGCCGGCCGCATCCGGAAGGGGCCGGCGCCCGAGAACATGGCGGTGCCGGTGTTCCAGTTCATTTCCGACACCAAGATCCGTATCGGCTGAGGCAAGGGATATTTTCCATGAGCGAGGGACACTCGACCTATACGCCCAAGACCGGCATCGGACGCTGGTTCGATTCGCGCATGCCGCTGCCGCGGCTGGTCTATGACAGCTTCATCGCCTATCCGGTGCCGCGCAATCTGAATTACGCCTGGACCTTCGGCGGCATCCTCGCGCTCATGCTGGCGGCGCAGATCCTGACCGGCATCGTGCTGGCCATGCACTACGCGGCCGACAGCACTCTCGCCTTCGATTCAGTCGAGAAGATCATGCGCGACGTCAATTCCGGCTGGCTGCTGCGCTACCTGCATTCGAACGGCGCGTCGTTCTTCTTCATCGCCGTCTACATCCATATCTTCCGCGGGCTCTACTACGGCTCCTACAAGGCGCCGCGCGAGCTGCTGTGGATCCTCGGCTGCATCATCTACCTCTTGATGATGGCGACCGGGTTCATGGGCTATGTGCTGCCCTGGGGCCAGATGAGCTTCTGGGGCGCCACCGTCATCACCGGCTTCTTCACCGCCATCCCGCTGGTCGGCGACTGGATCCAGCAGCTTTTGCTCGGCGGCTTCGCGGTCGACAATCCGACGCTGAACCGTTTCTTTGCGCTGCATTATCTATTGCCGTTCATGATCGCCGGCGTCGTCGTGCTGCACATCTGGGCGCTTCACGTCGTCGGCCAGAACAATCCGACCGGCATCGAGGTCAAATCGAAGACCGACACGCTCGCCTTCACGCCTTACGCGACCATCAAGGATGGGTTCGGCATGATCGTGTTCCTGTTCGTCTTCGCCTATTTCGTTTTTTATCTGCCGAACTATCTCGGCCATCCGGACAATTACACCGTTGCCAACCCCCTGAAGACGCCGGCCCACATTGTGCCGGAATGGTACTTCCTGCCGTTCTACGCGATCCTGCGCGCGATCACCTTCAATATCGGGCCCATCAACTCCAAGCTCGGCGGCGTGCTCTGCATGTTCGGCGCGATTGTTATGCTGTTCCTGGTGCCGTGGCTCGACACCTCGAAGGTGCGCTCGGCAGTCTACCGGCCCTGGTACAAGCTGTTCTTCTGGCTGTTCGTGGCCGACGCCATCCTGCTCGGCTGGCTGGGCTCGCAGCCGGCCGAGGGCAGCTATGTGTTCATGGCGCAGATGGCGACGCTGTTCTACTTCGCCTTCTTCCTGGTAGCGCTGCCGGTACTTGGGCTGATCGAGACGCCGCGGCGGCTGCCGAATTCGATCACCGAGGCGGTGCTCGGGAAGAACAAGGGTGGCGGTGGACATCCCGCCGGCGCCACGGCCGCGCCGGAAACCAAAGGCTGAGCATGATCCCGAAAAGTGGAAACCGGTTTTCGGACAAGATCATGCTCGAGACGATGACAGCGCGTCAGAGAATCTCAAGGGGATTTGCATGAAGAAGATTCTCACCTCGCTGGCGCTGCTTGGCCTTGTGGCCGCGGGCATTGGGGCCACAGGCACTGGAGCGCGCGCCCAGGAAGAGGCGCACAACGAGGCGGCGCCGACGCATTTCCCGATACACGAACCAAAGGAAATGGACTGGAGCTTCGCCGGGCCGTTCGGCACCTACGACAAGGCCCAGCTGCAGCGCGGGCTGAAGGTCTACAAGGAAGTCTGCTCGGCCTGTCATTCGATGAATTTGGTGGCGTTCCGCACGCTGGAAGGCCTTGGCTATTCGGATGCGCAGATCAAGACGCTGGCGGCCGAATACACGATCCACGACGGCCCGAACGATGCCGGCGACATGTTCGATCGCCCCGGCAAGCCGTCCGACCATTTCCCGGCGCCGTTCCCCAATGCGGAAGCGGCGGCGGCGGCCAATGGCGGCGCAGCACCGCCCGACATGTCGCTGCTGGCCAAGGCGCGCGGCGTTGAACGGGGCTTCCCGCGCTTCGTCTTCGACATCTTCACGCAATATGCCCAGGGCGGTCCCGACTACATCCACTCGCTGCTGACCGGCTACGACCAGCAGCCGCCGGCGGGCATGGTCATACCGGAAGGCACGCACTACAATCCGTACTTCCTGTCCGGCGTGTCGCTGAAGATGCCGAAGCCGCTCTCCGACGGCCAGGTTACCTATGATGACGGCGCGCCGCAGACGGTTGACCAGTATTCGCGCGACGTGTCGGCCTTCCTGATGTGGGCGGCCGAGCCGCACCTCGAGGACCGCAAGAAGACCGGCTTTCGCGTGCTGGTCTTTCTGCTGCTGTTCGGTGCGCTGGTCTACCTGACAAAACGCAAGGTGTGGGCCGGCGTGGCGCACTGAGCCCTGCGATATACGAGAATGCGAGGGCGTCGAAAGGCGCCCTTTTCATTGCAGGCATGTCGATTCATCGCAGCCGACGCTGAGCAGGTCCCATTGCCGGACAATTTTCCGTCAGGCGCCACATGGCGGTAGCCGGACTTGGCGGCACCGGGTTACGATTGGCCCATTCCTTTCACGTCTTCACCCGAATCTGAATAGCCCGGAGAGCCGCTTGATGAAATCCTCGCTCGAAGAGACGCTGCTTGCCGCGATCCGCACCATTCCGGATTATCCCAAGCCGGGCATCCTGTTTCGCGACATCACCACGCTGCTCGGCAATGCGCGGGCCTTCCGCCGCGCCATCGACGAGCTGGTGCATCCCTATGCCGGCCTCAAGATCGACAAGATCGCCGGCATCGAGGCGCGCGGCTTCATCCTCGGCGGCGCCATCGCCCACCAGCTCTCGGCCGGCTTCGTGCCGATCCGCAAGAAGGGCAAGTTGCCTTACGAGACGGTGCGCGTCGCCTACAGCCTGGAATACGGGCTGGACGAGATGGAGATGCACAAGGACGGTGTTTCTCCAGGCGAGAAGGTAATCCTCGTCGACGATTTGATCGCCACCGGCGGCACGGCCGAGGCGGCCGTCAAGCTATTGCGGCAGATCGGCGCCGATATCCTCGCCGCCTGCTTCGTCATCGACCTGCCGGACCTTGGCGGCCGAGAGAGGTTAGAGGCGCTCGGCGTACCGGTGAGGACGCTGATCGGGTTTGAGGGGCATTGAGCGTTTCTTCCTTCTCCCCTGTGGGAGAGGGAAAGAACTCCGCTCACTCCACCTTCACCAGCACGGCACTTTCGAATTCGATGACCTTGTCGCCGGTCGAATCGAAGGCCTCTGAGCGGAGCGTCAGCAGCCGCCAGCCCGGTCGCGAGGCGATGGGACGATGGGCCAGCGCGGTGCGGGTGAAAGTCACGGTTTCCCCGGCATAGACAGGTTTGGGCCATTTGAGATTCTTGAAGCCGGGCGAGGGGCCGAATTCCGGCACCGGCCCAGGACCGGGCCAGCGGGCGACCTCTGCCTCTATGCCAGCCTCGAGGTTCAATTTCATCCAGGTGGCGGCGGTGTGCCAGCCCGAGGCGCAGAGCCCGCCGAATATGCTGTTCCTCGCCGCCTCTTCGTCGATATGGAATATCTGCGGGTCGTATTTGCGGGCGAACGCCTTGATCGCCTCCGGTTCGAATCGATGTGAACCGAGCGTGACGGTGATACCGATGCAGAAGAATTCGTCGAGGCTCACGCACGGCCCTCGCGGGTGAGGAACATGACGGTGTTTTCGAGCTCGAAAACACCTTCGCCGCGCTGGTTGAACAACTCGCTGCGCATGGTCACCAAGCCAAGGCGGGGTTTCGATCTGGACAGTCGCTTGGCAAGGACGGTGGTGCTGCCGGTCAACAGGTCGCCGGCCAGGACTGGCCGTTTCCATTTGACCTGGTCGACGCCCGGCGCGCCCTGGGAGGTCGAGTCGAGCAGGAAGGCATCGCACAGCATGCGCATGAACATGGCGCAGGTGTGCCAACCCGAAGCCGCCAGCCCGCCGAGAATGCTGGCCTGGCCCGCGGCCTCGTCGAGATGCATCGGCTGGGCATCGAATTCACCGGCGAATTCTATGATTTCGGCGGCACTTACCAGCTTGGTGCCGAGGTCGAGCGAAGCGCCCTCGACAAAATCCTCATAAGCCCAGGTCTTTGCGGTCATGGTCTGGAAATCCTGTTCAGGATTGTACGATCGCTACGGGTCCGGGTCCCGGATGCAGGCAGCGTGGCATTTGGTCAAGCAATTTCTATTGCGCCAGCCCGCTGCGCCCAAGCCGCAGCGCGGTATTGACGACCCTATAGCCAGCCGCGGCGGCGGAAATACCAGAAGGGCAGGATTGCCGAAAGCACCATCATGCCGATGGCGAAGGGATAGCCAAAGTGCCATTTGAGCTCAGGGATGATGTCGAAATTCATGCCGTAGATCGAAGCGACAAGCGTCGGCGGCAGGAAGATGACAGCGGCGACGGAGAAGATCTTGATGATGGCGTTCTGCTCGATCGAGATCATGCCGAGCGTCGCGTCGAGCAGGAAGCTGATCTTCTGCGACAGGAACGTGGCGTGGTCGGCGAGCGACAGCACGTCGCGCGACAAGGTCTTGATGCGAGCGCGGGTGTCCTTGCTCATCCTGCTTTGCGTGGAGGCATGGGCGAGAAAGCCGGCAAGGCGCTGCAGCGAGATCAGGCTGTCGCGGATCGAGGAGGCGAGGTCCTCCTTGCGGCCAATGCCTTTCAACAGCTCCTGGAAGTCGCGGTTGCGCTTGGAAACCTTGGTCGAGCGTGCCTCGAAGATGTCGCGCGAGATCGCCTCGACGTCGCGGCCGGCGCGCTCCAGAATGTCGGCGAGGCGGTCGACGATCGCCTCCAGCAGTCCGATCAGGATGGTGTCACCGCTGGTGCAACCGGTCGCCACCTTTTCGGCGCGCAGCGGAAAGGTCTTGAACGCCTTCGGTTCGTGGTACCGCACGGTTATCAGCCTGCTGCCGGCGAGCACGAAGGTAACCGGCGACATCAACGGATCGTTCACCTCGGTCTGCGCCGGCAGAATGGCGGTCATGAAGTAGGCGCCGTCCTCGACGTAGAGACGGCTCGAGATCTCGATCTCTTCCATCTCTTCGCGGGTCGGAACGGCGACGCCGAGCCAGGTCTCGATTGTCGTCTCTTCTTCCTTTGTCGGGTTGAAGAGGTCGACCCAGACGACAGTGTCGCTGTTTTGCAGGAGATCGTCGACCAGGCGCAGGCGATCATTGTCGACGACGAAGGCCTTGATCATCGCCGGGTCTCCCTTGCTGTTGCCAAAGAGCGTTCGTTTGGAGGGGGCGCGTCAGTCACATCGCACGGACGCGGGCAGGCGAGGCGCGAGGCCGGTGCAGAGGCCCCTTAGACCCCGCACGATGGCCCGTCAAGCAGCGCAAGAGGCACTGCGACCCTGCTTTGAAGTTTGTCATCGAGCGACGGCAATGGTGACCATTGGGCTTCCTCGCCGGTTCAGGTGTTGAACTTGAACAGCATGATGTCGCCGTCCTGGACGATATACTCCTTGCCTTCGTCGCGCGCCTTGCCGGCCTCCTTGGCCGCGACTTCGCCGCCCAGCCTGACGAAGTCGTCATAGGCGATGGTCTGGGCGCGGATGAAGCCGCGCTCGAAATCGGTGTGGATGACGCCTGCCGCCTGCGGCGCCTTGGCGCCATTGTGCACGGTCCAGGCGCGTGTCTCCTTGGGGCCAACGGTAAAGTAGGTGATGAGCTGGAGCAGCTCGTAGCCGGCGCGGATGACCTTGTTCAGGCCGGGTTCGTCCAGACCGAGCGTTGCCAGGAATTCCATTTCCTCTTCGTCCGAGAGCTGGGCGACCTCGGCCTCGATCGCCGCGGAAATCACAACGGTGCGGGCACCTTGCGCGGCGGCCATCTTCTCGACCGCCCTGGTATGCGCGTTGCCGGTGGCGGCATCGGCTTCCGCGACGTTGCAGACGTAAAGCACCGGGTGTGAGGTCAAGAGATTCAGCCCCTGCAGGATGCGCAGATCCTCAGCCGAGATGCCGTTGAGCAGGATGCGGGCGGGCTTGCCGGCCTGCAGCAGTTCAAGCGCCGCTTCCATCATCGGAAGTACGGTCGCTGCTTCCTTGTCCTTGCCGGCGGCACGCTTGCGGATCTGCACGATGCGGCGCTCAATGCTGTCGAGGTCGGCAAGCATCAATTCGGTTTCGACGGTCTCGGCATCAGCGACAGGATCGATGCGGCCTTCGACATGGGTAATGTCGTCATCCTCGAAGCAGCGCAGCACATGGACGATGGCGTCGACCTCACGGATGTTGGCGAGGAATTGGTTGCCAAGCCCTTCGCCTTTGGAGGCGCCACGCACTAGGCCGGCAATGTCGACGAACGAGATGCGGGTCGGGATGATCTCCTTCGACTTGCCGATCGCGGCGATCTTCTGCAGGCGCGGGTCGGGCACCGCCACCTCTCCGGTATTCGGTTCGATGGTGCAGAACGGATAATTGGCGGCCTGCGCCGCCGCCGTCCTGGTCAACGCATTGAAGAGCGTCGACTTGCCGACATTGGGCAAGCCAACGATGCCGCATTTGAAACCCATTTTTGTCTGGTCCTATCGGGAAATCGAAATTTGATCAGGGCTATGGGCGAAAGCGCCGATGATCGTCAAGGCGCAATTCAATTCAGACGCTGCGCGATGTCATCGGTGCCTATCGCCAACGAACGAACGCCGGACCTGCTCAGTATTTGCAGAAGATGCCAGAACGCGTCGACCTCAGCGGTTCCGAAATCGATGGTCAGTTGCCCGTCGAGCAATTGCGCACTGTGAATGACGTTTCCGACGGTCTCCGATGTTTCACGCTCGCCATCGATATCGAACCAGCCGCGAAACCATTCGTCGAAGAGATCGCCGTCGAGCTCATTTATAGGGAATTTAAAATGAACCTCATCCCACCTGAAAGGTGAGATGAGGACATCCATTCCACCCATCCCGGCGTGAATATCCGGAGAGAATTTCACATAGGAATCGCTGTTGATGAATTGCGGATTTGGCTGTCCGTCATTACTGACGAAATCAACCGCGATGAAATTTCGATAGAAGGAATCGACGTTCGAAAACTTGATTTCGGTCGCATGCGATCCTTGGCTGTTGCGAGCAAGTTCGCCGGCAGCGGCGACGAAATAATCAACATACTTCTGTCTGATGAGACGGACCAATTCCTGAATGTCATCCAGATCCATGGCTCATTCCTTGCCGCCAAAAAGCTTCTTCAGCATGGCCGCCATCGGGCCGGTTTCGGGCAGCTTGGCCGCCGGCTGCTGCGGCCGCGCCTGGCGGACGTGGCTTTGCGCCTTTGGCGCCTTGGGCGGCGGGCGATCGTCGTCGTCCGTCGGCGTGAGCTTGTCGCGCAGCGCCAGCGTCACGCGGTTCATGAACGAATTGTCGTCGCCCTTGGCAAGCAATCCGGCACCATCGGCGATTGCGTCGAGCAGCACGTCCAGCCATTCGCGGTCGCCCTTGGCGAAATCGCCAAGCACATGGCCGTGCACCATTTCCTTGACGCCGGGATGGCCGACGCCGATGCGCACACGGCGAAAATCCTTGCCGACGTGCTGGTCGAGCGAGCGGATGCCGTTGTGGCCACCGGAACCGCCACCGACCTTGACCCGCACCTTGCCGGCGGCAAGGTCGATCTCGTCATAAAAGACAGTCAGCGCCGAAGGGCCGAGCTTGTAGAAGCGCAATGCTTCGCCGACCGACTGGCCGGACAGGTTCATGAAGGTCTGCGGCTTGATCAGGATCACCTTTTCGCCGGCAAGCGTGCCTTCGGCGATCAGACCCTGGAATTTCTTCGACCAGGGCGAAAAGGAATGGCGGCGGGCGATCGCGTCCGCCGCCATGAAGCCGACATTGTGCCGGTTGTTGGCGTATTTCGCGCCCGGATTGCCGAGGCCTGCAAAGACAAGCATCGTCGCCTCCGGGCGGGAAGGGGTTACTTCTCTTCGGCGGCAGGAGCCGCTTCGGGCGCAGCCGCTTCAGTCGTCTCTTCCGCAGCCTCCGGCTTCATCGCCGAGGAGCCGGCAATGGTCGCGATGGTGAAGTCGCGGTCGGAGATCACCGGCTTGACGCCGGCCGGCAAGGTGACGGCCGAAATGTGGATCGAATCGCCGATATCGGTACCGGTGAGATCGACGGTGATGAAATCCGGGATCGCATTGGCCGGGCAGTGGAACTCGACCTCGTGGCGCACGATGTTGAGCACGCCGCCGCGTTTGATGCCGGGCGACTTGTCTTCATTGATGAAGTGCACGGGCACATCGACGTTGACTTCGGTATCCTTGCCGATGCGCAGGAAATCGACATGGACAGGGAAATCCTTGACCGGGTCGAGCTGAAAATCCTTGGGCAGAACCTGGATCTTGTTGCCGTCGACATCGATCGTGGCGACCGTGGTCAGAAACCCGCCGCCATGGATCTTGTAGTAGATGTCCTTGTAGGTCAGCGCAATCGCCAAGGGAGGCTGCTTGTCGCCGTAAATCACTGCAGGCACTTTACCGTTGCGGCGAACTGCACGGGCGGACCCCTTACCGACCTGTTCGCGCGCTTCGGCCTTGAGCTCGTAAGTATCGTGGCTCATGGCATTTCCTTTCGCGTTGTTCTGGAGCGTTCGCGGCCGGCAACGTGCCGGGGCCGTAAACGTCGAAAGCCGACATAGCTAACGCATGACCTGGTCCGAAAACCGGAATCCACTTTTTGGGATCATGCGGGAAGGCGGCCTTCCGCCGCGTTGCCTCCAAGGGTGTCTACGCGGGTGGCGGCTCTATAGCGGAAGGCGGCGCGAGGTGCAAGCGGGCGGAAGGGCGCCAAGGATGGACCGTGTCCCATCAGGCCGGAAGTAGCAATGCCGAAAGCAATGCTGCAACGTACAGCCCAACCCCGAAAGACAGATGGGCCATAAGGCTGCGCAGGCGCGCAGTGCGCGGGTTGGGAACTTTCGAAGCCGCGATGCCGATCCCAAAAGCCGGTTGCATCACGAAGAACGGGGCGACGATGGTGCAGACGCCGACCAACAGGGCCGGAAGCACTGTCGGGTGCCGTGCCCAGTCGAGGCCCCACACTCCAATCAGCGCTGCGGCAAATACGATGCCGGTCGCGTAATGCGCACTCCATCCAATGGCGGTTTCGCCGCGAACGCGGGCAGCTTGTGCGATATTCGCATGTGCAAAACGTCCATGTGGAAAGTGCCCGATCCAGCGGCCGACCCAGGCGTAATCAAGCGGTGGAATCGCGAACATTCGCTTCAGAAACCATCCCCAGAGGTCCATCAGGGCTGTCGCGCCGATTCCAACGACGGCCGCACGAACAACGAACTCCAACATTTTGGCATCTCTTGTTTCACTCGTTGTCGCCTATTGTCGTGGGGTCCAGTGCGTTCTGTCTGCCGACGCTTTGGCAATCCTGAGGGCGCGAAGCTGGGCCTCGCGCCGGTTCGAAGGCGGCTTGCCCGACTGGGCGGCTGCAGGCCTGGGGGTAGAGGGCGTGAATTACGAAAGCGGTTAGCGGCCGCCAAATCGGCGTCGCCGGGCCGAGCCCGAATATAAATGGAAAGCTGGGACCCCGGCGGGGCAATGCCCACGGCGGCTGGACGGCGCGCCGGAAGCATGAAGGGAAGCCAATGAACACCCTATTCGGCGGTGGAAGCGGCGTTGCGGAAGGGAAGGTTTCCAGCGAGTGGCGAGAACGGTGCGATAAAGAGGTTCGCTCTACCTTCTATGGCTTCCGCTCGACCAGCATGTAGCCGATCCCACGAACCGTCTGAATGCTAGCCGATGCATCCGGCCCGAGCTTCGCACGTAGATAGCGAATGTATACCTCCACGATCTTCGTCCCGGGTTCGAAGCTGTATGACCAGACATTGTTGAGGATGCGCTCGCGGCTAACCACTTTCCCCGCATTGAGCATGAGGAAATACAGAAGGTCGAATTCGCGTCGGGTAAGGCTGATTTCCCGGTCGCCGTCCGTAAAACGACGAGCGCTCGTGTCGAGATTGAGACGGCTCACTCGAAGCAACTGCCGATCCACTGCACCCTGACGGCGTCGGCGCAGCGCGTCAATCCTGGCCACCAGTTCATCAAACGCAAACGGTTTCGTCAGGTAATCGTCGGCACCGCCCTTGAGCCCATCTACGCGATCCTGAATTGTCTCCTTCGCGGTCAGCATCAGGATGAGAACCGGCCACTGCTCCAATCGCACGATCCGGCACAGCTCAAGGCCGTCCAGGTAGGGAAGCAGACGGTCCAGGATCACGAGATCGAATGGATCCGTGCGAATAATGGCTAGTCCCTCGCGACCGTCCTCCGCGACACTCACGTGGAAGCCTTCGGCCTCCAACCCCCGGCGGAGAAAGTCGGAGACACGCCGGTCGTCTTCAACGATCAGGATTCGAATCATAGGTGCGATGTACCAGCGGCAGTCTGATTCTGAGGAGGGTTCCCGAAGGCTCAATTCCTTCAAGGCCGATTGTGCCATTGTGCCCGTCTATAATCTCCTTGGCGATCGCGAGGCCAACACCAAGGCCGTCGGCTGCGGACCTCCCGCCGACACGCCCGCGATAATAACGGTCAAACACGAACGGGAGATCGTTGACATCGATCCCTGAACCGTTGTCGCGGATGGCGATCTCAACCATTCCATGACGCTCAGCCATCTCGACTGCTATCGTCTGATATGGCTTTGAGTACTTTATGGCGTTGTCGAAGCCGATCAGCAGCGCTTGCTTTAGGCGCTGGGCGTCACCCCGAATGAGGCAATGGTCTGGGTTGAGCGACAGATCAACGGAAATCTGCTTGGGACCTGCGAGTACGGAAGCCTCCTGAACGGCCGCCTTCACAACCTCACCGGTATCGATGTTGTGCAAGGAGAACCTGAAATTTTCGGCTTCGGAGCGGGCGAATGCCAGAAGGTCCCCCAGGTTGCGAGCCATATCTTCAGCGTAATTGCGGATTCGGCTCAGAGCTTCGCGGTAAGGTCGAACACGCGGTTGGCCGCGGAGGGCAACGTCGGCCTCTCCGCGGAGAATCGTCAACGGCGTGCGGAGTTCGTGGCTTGCCTCCGCAAAAAATTGTGTGCGTCGGCTATCGATAGCTCTCAGTTGCTCATTGGCTTTCCGCAGTTCACGGGTGCGCAACTGAACCTCCGCCTCCAAGCGGTCCTGTACCGAAATCAGAGCAGCACGTTCGATCTCGAGGGCCTCGGCCATGCTGTTGAAACTTCGCGAGAGGGAAGCGAACTCGTCGCGTCCGGTCGCGGAAACGCGATGGTCGAGCTTGCCTGCAGCGATGGCTTTGGCGCTTTCGTTCAGTTCACGCACAGGTGTGGCGATTGATCGTCGCAGGACGAGGCCGAACCCTAGACTGCCCAGCATGAGCAACGCAGCGAAGCCGCCGGTCAGCAGCAGCAGTCGCCATTGTGCGCCACGGACGCCGGCGAGTTCCTCTCCAACCTCCCTGCGCTCATCGTGCAAAGCGGCTTCGATCATTTCTTCGAGATCGCTCTCCAGTCGATGCTCCACATCGTTGCGGAAGGCGTCTACGATGCCCTTTGGATCCCCCTTTGTTCGCTGGCTAAACAGTCGCTGGGCGGCCCGATCGATCGCCTTAAACAGCGCCTTGATGCGGCCGACGAATCTGAGTTCGGCCTCCTCCTGGCGTCTATCGCTCCAATATCCGAGAGCGCCGAGTTCCTCGCGAGTGGCGCCCTCCAGCTTGTAGAATCCGGATTTCACTGCTTCTCGTGCCGCTTCGAAATCCGGCATTTGCTCGGGCCCAAGCAGCAAGACTTCAGCGAGTTGCTCGGTGTAATTGTTGGCATGCCCATTGAGTTCGGCGAGCGCCTCGAACCGCCCGTGGACGCTGTCGATTCGGCGGACGAATTCCTCTGTCAGCTGGAGTGTTGCGAATGCCAGTCCTGAAATCAGTCCGACAAGGGCGAGAATGACGATTTGAAATAGGAAGATGCGGCCTCGAACGGTCATGCGGTAATCCTGCCGGCGATCGGATAATGCCTCTCACCAAATTCTAACCGGAGCCCTCCCAAGCGTCTAATCGGAACCTCCTAAGTTCGAGCGGAGGGTGTGCGACGCCCTCATCGCCACGTTGGCGACGAACTAGACGAGGTTTCGGTTGGCACAAGTAGATTTTCGGACCGACAGTGACGCCACCCTTCGGGAAAGGACACCGCCGGTGCTCTGGCCGATATGGCGAGCCGCACTGATCGGAACCTGTGCATCCCTGTGTGTGGCCATCATTGAATTCGGCCTCCCCGCGCTCCCGTCCGACGCCCGGCGAGCGCTCGAGATCCTGCTTGTCGCGATCATCGGGTGGACCTTAACGCGGTTCGACGATGCCTTCGTTGCAATCGCCGCCGGATTGGCAATGGCGCTGCTGGTCAACCGTGATCCAGGCGCGCTGTTTCATGCGCTCGGCGATGAGTTGATCTGGCTATTGCTTGCCTCCTTCATATTGGCGGCCACCTTCAAGGCGAGTGGGGTCGCAGATCGCGTTCTCGGCCTCGTGACGGGGCGCATGCGATCGGTTCGCACAATCGCCTATTCCTTGACGGCCGTCATGATCGCCACAGCCTTCGTCATTCCGTCGACCTCAGGTCGCGCAGCTTTGATGATCCCCGCCTATCAGGCGATCGCGGGACGCTGTGGAAGCGCCCGGTTGCGAAGGGCCTTCGCGCTGCTGTTCCCCACTGTTATCCTGCTCTCGGCCATTGCATCGCCCGTCGGCGCCGGTGCCCATCTGCTGGCGATCGAAATGGTCGGCCGCCTCTCGGGTGTGAAAGTAAGCTATCTGGAATGGATCGTTTTCGGCCTGCCGTTTGCGGCCGTGAGCACCTTCCTTTCGGTCGAATGCCTGCTCCGGCTTTTCCTGTCGCCGGTCGAACGGCGGATGACCCTTTTGCAGCCAACGACGGTGACTAGTGGCGGTGCCGGATTGGCACGGCAGCCGATACTCTGGATCGCCGGCGGGGTTGTCATCGCGTGGCTGACCGAACCTGTCCACGGACTTGATGCCACCGTTATCGCTCTTGGCGGCGCTCTCTTGGCCACGCTTCCTGGAGTCGGCTCCGTGGCGTTTGGCGATGCAATCAAGAGTGCGGAGTGGAAGCTGCTCTTGTTTCTGGCGGCGACGATCTGCTTGGCAGACGGCCTGACGGCATCAGGCCTCAATCGGTGGTTGATCGAGACGACGGTCGATCCACTGCGCGGCACCGGCTTGGGCCCGTTGGCGCTTATCTCCTTATTAGCCTTGCTTGGGCTTTTCAGTCATCTCGTGATCCACAGTCGCACGGCGCGTGTCTCGGTGCTGCTGCCCCCGGCGCTAATGCTCGCATCGACAGCGCGGCTCGACCCTCTCCTTGCAATGTTTGTCCTCGTCTCGGCGACTGGCTTTTGCCAAACCCTCGCGATCTGCGCGAAACCGGTGGCGCTTTTCGCGGGGGTCGACGAGGAAGGCTACGGCCCGAAAGACCTCGCCTTGCTCAGCTCAATCCTGCTGCCGATGCAGTTCATCCTCATCGTCGTGTTCGCGGTCGCCGTGTGGCCAGCCACCGGAGCCCTGCTCAACACGCTCCATCTGCAACTTCCTGGAGAGCCGTAGAATGTCGAAAAAGAAAGGATTGACGAAACGAAGACGGCTTCGAGTATTGGTCGCACCCTCCGGCTTTAAGGAGAGCCTCGGCGTTCGTGATGTCATCGCTGCATTGGCGCGGGGCGTTCGCAATGCCGTTCCGACAGCAAAGATCCTGGGCCTTCCAATGGTGGATGGCGGCGAGGATTTTACGCGGACCCTTGTTGAATTGTCTGATGGCGAGCTGCATTCCGTCACAGTGACGGGACCGGTGGGACAACCCGTGGCGGCCAATGTCGGTTTTCTCGGGCGAAGAAAGAAACGGACATCAGTTCTGGAAATCGCGGCGGCTGCCGGGCTCCGGCTCGTCCCCACGGACATGCGTGACCCGACCCGCACTATAAGTTATGGGGTTGGTGAGTTGATTCGTTTTGCGCTCGATCTTGGCGCGGAAAGAATTCTGATCGGCTGCGGTGACTCGGGTGTCAACGATGCAGGAACCGGCATGGCCCAAGCATTAGGCGTGCGTCTGCTCGATGGCGGCGGCCGTCCCATTTCGGGGAGCGGCTCGGCCCTCTCATCGCTAGCTCGTGTCGATCTTTCCAGTCGTGATCATCGCCTTTCGAATGTTCGTATCGACGTCGCGGTAAATCCCTACAACATGCTGCTCGGCGAGAGAGGCGTCGCCCGGGTGTTCGGCCCGCAAAAGGGTGCAACACCTGACCAGGTGGTTTTGCTCGAGCAGGGCATGGAAAATGTCGCTCACGTCGTTCGCCGCGACCTCGGCGTCGACGTGACGCCGCTTGTCGGCGGAGGAGCTTCCGGGGGACTCGGCGCCGGACTTCACGCCTTTGCCGGGGCCCGGCTGCATCCGCGCTTCGACCTGATCCTGCGGTATATGGATCTCGATCATCGGCTGTCAAACGCCGACATCGTCATGACAGCCGAGGGAGGCCTGGATGGTCAGACGAGCTTTGGAAAGATACCAGCCGAGATTGCCCGGCGCGCGAAACGTCACAATCTGCCCGTCATCGCCTTGGCCGGAACGATCGGAGCAGGTGCAGAGGCGACGCACGACATCGGCATCGATGCCTTCTTCAGCATTCTGTGCCGACCGTGTTCCCTCGAAGATGCGATCCGTGACGCCGACACGCTGCTGGCGAACGCTGCCGAGCAGGCATTCCGGCTGATGTGGGCGACGCGTGCTTTCAAGTTCAGATGACGGAGCGTGTCAGCCAATGGCCGCGATGTCGCTACGCGGCGGCCCTGACCGGCTCGAAGTCTTTGTCGAGAACCGAATTTCGCGCTGCCCGATGGGCGGGGAAGCCGAAGTCCAACCCAAACTTCACCCGATCGTGGTCCCCGCATTGAGCTTTCTCGCTTCCTTCATGTTGGGAAGAAAAACCGTCAGCAGCCCGAGCAGCGGCAAATACGAGCAGACCTGGAACACGAAATCGATGCCCTTCATGTCGGCGACGACGCCAAGCACGGCGGCGGCGATGCCGCCCATGCCGAAGGCGAAGCCGAAGAAGATGCCGGCGATCATGCCGACGCGGCCGGGCACCAGTTCCTGGGCGAAGACGACGATGTTCGAGAAGGCCGAGGACAGGATCAGGCCGATCAGCACGGTGAGAACCATCGTCCACTCGAAATTGGCATAGGGCAGGGCCAGCGTGAAGGGCAGCACGCCGACGATCGAGAACCAGATCATCGCCTTTTGTCCGTAGCGGTCGCCGAACGGGCCGCCGAGCAGGATGCCCAGGGCCGAGGCGCCGAGGAACAGGAACAGCATGACCTGCGACATCTGCACCGAAACGCCGAATTTATGGATGGCATAGAAGGTGTAGTAGCTGGACAGGCTGGCGATGTAGGCGTTCTTGGTCAATACCAGCAAGGTCAGCACCGCCAGCGCGCCCAGGACCTTGCGGCGCGGGAAGGGCGAGACGAAACCTGCCGCCTTGCGGGTGCCCTGTGCGGCACGCAGGCGGCTGTACCAGCCGCCGACCTGCCACAGCACGATGATGCCGATCAGCGAGCCGCCGGCGAACCAGGCAATGCTGGTCTGGCCGAAGGGCACGACGATGAAAGCTGCCAGCAGCGGACCCATGGCTTGGCCGAAATTGCCGCCGACCTGGAACAGCGACTGTGCCAGACCGAACCTGCCACCAGAGGCGAAGCGGGCGATGCGCGAGGATTCCGGGTGGAAGATCGCCGAGCCGATGCCGATCAGCGAGGCGCCGATGAGGAGCAGCGAGTAATGTCCGGCATAGGCCAGCACGACCAGGCCGATCAACGAAGAAGCCATGCCGTAGGGCAGCGAATAAGGCATAGGCCGCTTGTCGGTAATCATGCCGATCACCGGCTGCAGCAAGGATGCCGTCACCTGGAAGGTGAAAGTCAAAAGGCCGATCTGCCAGAAATCGAGACCATAATTGTCCTTCAGCAGCGGATAGATCGCCGACAGCAGCGACTGCATGATGTCGTTGATGCAATGGCAGAAGCTCACCGCCAGGATGACGGTGAAGGCCGTCGCCTGAGCTGAAATGTGGCTGGCCGCTGCCGGCTTGGCGTCGGCGGTTGCTGTGGTATCGGTCAAGGCAGGCTCCGTGGTCTTTTTGGCGGGCGCTTCCCGCAGGCGGTCTTATAGGGCCGGCTGCCTTATACGTTGCTTGTCACGCGACTTCTTTCGTGGTTTGGTCCAATAGTTTCGCAAGTGGGCCATAGCTGATGCCGCATGGCAGGGAAATATTCAGAGCGGGCGACACCGATCTCGGGCTGTTACATGAGCGTCGCTGGCAATGGCTGGAGCAGGCCGTAGGGCCGGCAGTGGCGCTGCCGACCGAATATCCGGACGGCTACCATGTGCCACGGCACCATCATAGCCGCAGCCAGTTGCTGCACGCGCTGGTGGGTGTCGTGCTGGTGACGACGCGGCATGGGCGCTGGATGGTGCCTCCGGACCACGCGATGTGGATCCCTGCCGGCACCGAACATTCCGTCGAGATGCTGGGCGACGTCAGCATGCGGTCCGTCTATGTGATGCCGGAGGCCATTCCCGGCCTGCCGGACGGGTTGCGTGTCGTCGGCATCACCGACCTGATGCACAGCCTGATCGTGGAATCGGAAAAGCTGCCGCAAGGCGCCGAGCTGGAGGGGCGGGGCGGACTGATCATGAAGCTCCTGCTGCACGAAATCCCGAACCTGCCGGAACGGCCGCTCGGCCTTCCGTTCCCGTCCGATGCAAGGCTGGCGACGCTGTGCCGGCGCTTCGTCTCGGCACCGTCACCGCATGCGACGATCGATGAGTGGGCCGCTATCGTCGGCATGAGCCGCCGCTCTTTCACCCGCGCGTTCCACCGCCAGACCGGATTGTCGCTGTCGACCTGGCGTCAGCAGGCCTGTCTGTTCGCGGCGCTGCCACGGCTGGCCGACGGCGAGCCGATCACGAGGGTGGCGCTCGATCTCGGCTATGACAGCGTGCCGGCCTTCATCACCATGTTCAAGCGCATGCTGGGAGCCTCGCCACGCGGTTACATGCGGGGCGCCCGTGATGCTGGCGAAGGTGTGCGACGAATAAGCGGTCCGGCTCGGCCTGAGTCGCAGCCCTGAAGGGCGTCGCGTTCGACCGGCCTCATGCGAGGCGCTTTGGGTTCTTGCTTTTATGCATGTCGTTATCGCAAAACCGCTGCACTTTGCGCGACACGCATCAATCGAACAGGCTCGACACCGATTCCTCGGTCGCCGTGCGCGAGATCGCCTCGCCCATCAGTTCGGCGATGGAGATGACGCGGATATTGGCGGCGTCCAGCACTGCCTGGGTCGGCTGGATGGAATCGGTGATGACCAGTTCCTGCAGTTTCGAGGCGCCGATGCGGGCGATGGCGCCGCCGGACAAAACGCCATGGGTAGTATAGGCGGTGACACTGGTGGCGCCGTCGGCAAGCAGCGCATCGGCCGCATTGCACAGCGTGCCGCCCGAATCGATGATGTCGTCGATCAACAGGCAATCCTTGCCGCGCACGTCACCGATGACGTTCATGACTTCCGATTCGCCGGGGCGCTCGCGGCGCTTGTCGACGATGGCAAGCTGGGCGTCGATGCGCTTGGCGAGCGCGCGGGCGCGGACCACGCCGCCGACATCCGGCGACACCACCATGACATTGGCAAGCTGCTTGTATTTCGCCTTTACGTCGCGGGCCATGACCGGCACGGAAAACAGATTGTCGGTCGGGATGTCGAAGAAGCCTTGAATCTGGCCGGCATGGAGATCCAGGGTCAGCACCCGGTTGACGCCCGCCCTCGTGATCATGTTGGCGACCAGCTTGGCCGAGATGGGTGTGCGGCCCGAGGCGCGGCGATCCTGCCTGGCATAGCCGAAATAAGGAATAACTGCAGTGATGCGCTTGGCCGAGGAGCGCATGAAGGCGTCGATCATGATGAGCAGTTCCATCAAATGATCGTTAGTCGGGAACGAAGTGGACTGCAGGATGAAGACGTCCTCGCCGCGCACGTTCTCCTGGATCTCGACGAAGATTTCCTGGTCGGCGAAGCGCCTGACGCTGGCCTTGCCCAGCGGAATGTTGAGGTAGCGGGCGACTGATTCGGCCAGCACCCTGTTGGAATTGCCCGCGAAGAGCTTCATGCACCGTTCCTGGCGAAGGATTGAGAGACTCCGATAGCACTCCAGCCTCTTAGTCGGGCTTTTAGCGGCCCGCGCCGGTATTGCAAGCGTCGTGAATGGGAATCCGCCGGCTAATCTCAATAAACGCTTACGGCTTGAGCATGCGGCGATAGAGCCAGTTCCATGCCGACGGAATCGGGATAGCTCTATCTTTCAGTCTGAGCATGCTCTTTTCCGAAAACCGGATTCCACTTTCGGAATTATGCTCCAGGTCAGCCGGCGCCGCCGCCAAGCCAAGTGGCGAACTGGTCGATTGTCTGGTCGGCAATTGCCTGCATGGTCGCCGGCGCGACCGCCGTCCAGCCTTCGCCGCCGCCAACAGAGGGCGCCTTCTGCTGGCCGTTGATGCGATGCAGCCGGTTGCCGGCCGGGTCATAGATGTCCCAGACATAGATGACGGTAGTGTCCTTGCCTTCCGTCATAGTCGAGAAATAGCCCTTGAGCACATGCGTTGGGGTCTGGTCGGTGCTGCCGGCCAAGGTGATGCCGCGCTGCCTGGCGCGTGTCTGAAGCTCGGCGGTCAGCGGTGTCGCGGCTTCTACCGAGGCGCCGACGATCGGCGCCACCTGCAGCCGGGTCCGCGCAATGGCAGCCGCGCTTTTGGCGAGCGGCACGGCTGCTGCAGCGGAAGGCTGCGCTGTATCTGCAGTTTGCGCGGTGCCGGCAGGCTGAGCCGGAGTTGCGGGGGGCGTTGCGGCACCTCCGGCTCCGGAGAGCGATTGCGTCGATTGTGGGGCAATGGCCGAGGGTTCGAGAACGTCCTTCGCATTGGTGCAGGCCGCCAGTGCCAGCGCCACGAGCAATGACACGGTCGTCACATGCGATCGTCTCATTAGCCTGAAAACTCCTTGGCGACGAACGCCCCTCACACTCTTTCCATTATGGATTCACTGCACGATCAAGTCGAGATCATGGCGGGACAGCGGCTTCGGCTGGGATTCGGTGGTCAGATAGGTGCGGCCAAGCGTCATCGCGGTTTCGGTTTCGGAGTCCATGATGATCATATGGGCGAACAGCGTCATGTTCGGCGCAATCGGTTCGGGATTACCCTGATAGAACATCGGCATATCCATCCAGGACGGGGTGAAGCGGGCGCCGAGCGAATAGCCGCAGGCATTGAGCCGGTGCTTGGTCAGATTGTGGGCTTCGAGGGTGCGGGCATGGGCGTCGAACACGTCGCCGAACGTATTACCGGGCGTCATCGCCTTCTCGACTGCAAGTAGCGCGGCGCGGGCGGCATCGAACAATTCCTGGTGGCGTTTCGATACCTTGCCGGTCAACACCGTGCGCATCATTGCCGCATGGTAGTGGTGGAAGACACCGGCCCATTCGAGCGTCAGCTGGTCGTTCTTGGTGAGCTTGCGGCGACCGGCCTTGTAGCGGCAAAGCAGGGCGTCGACTCCGGAGCCGATGATGAACTCGTTGGCCGGATAATCGCCGCCGCCGGCAAAGATCGCACCTTGCATGGCGGCGAGGATCAGCGCCTCATCGCCGCCCTGCTTGATCAGCGGCAGTGCTGCGTCCAGCGCGTCGTCGGCCAGATTTGCGGCTTTTTCCGCCTTGGCGATTTCTGCCGGGCTCTTGAACAGCCGTAGCCGGCTGACAATGCCGGAGGCATCCGCGATCTGCCCGAAGGTCTGCAACTGCTCGTCGAGGCGCCGGCCATTATAGGCGGTCAGGCCGTGGGTGTCGTATTCGACGCCGATCCGGGCGCCGAGCAGGTCAAGCTCGTTGAGCAGATTGCGCAGATCTACCGCCGGATTGGCGCCGTTGCGGTCCGTCCACAAAACGATGTTGTCGATGATCGAGGTGTGGCGCGCCTGGCGCAAGTCGGCCGAACGCGTCAGCAGCACCATCGAGCCGTCGGCCTTGACCACCAGGCACTGGAAAAAGCAGAAGCCGAAGGTGTCGTAGCCGGTTAGCCAATACATGCTTTCCTGGGCAAACAGCAGGACGGCGTCGAGCTTCTTTTCGGCGATCTCGATCATCAGTCGATCGCGCCGCGCGTCGAATTCCGAGCGTTCGAAATGCAGCGCCATCAGTCAGCCTCCAAAACGATTGCCGAAACCTGCCGCCCGTAGTCGGGCTCGTTGCGATGCGTGCTGCGCCGATAGGAGTAGAAAAGCTCTTCCTCGGCATAGGTGCAGCGGCCAAGTCCTTCGGCGTTGACGCCAGCCTTGGTCAGCCGGTCGACCGTGTAGCGGTTGAGATCGAACATCGCGTGTCCGACATTTGCGGAGGGCGCGAAATAGCGAGCATTGCCGGCATCGGCGTCGACGAAACGGGCGACGAATTCCGGTCCGACTTCGTAATTCCGTGGGCCGATCGAAGGACCGAGCACTGCGACGATGCGGTCGCGCCGGGCGCCGAGGCTTTCCATTGCCGCGATGGTGTTTTCCAGCACTCCGGTGAAAGCGCCTTTCCAGCCGGCATGGGCGGCGCCGATAATGCGCGCCTCGGCGTCGGCGAAGAGGACCGGTCCGCAGTCGGCGGTCGAGGCACCGACGGCAATGCCCGGCCGGTCGGTGACAATGGCGTCGGCCTTGGCCCGCTCGCCGGCAAAAGGCTCCCTGGCAATGACGACGTCCGGCGAATGAACCTGGTGAGCGGTCAGCAGATGGTTTGCAGGCACGCCCATCCATTCGGCGACCCGGCGGCGATTCTCGCGCACCAGCGTCTGGTCGTCGTTCGAGCCGGTGCCGATGTTGAGGCCCCGGTAGATGCCGCTGGAAATGCCGCCGACTCGCGTGAAGTAGCCGTGGCGGATGCCTTGCGCCGTTTCCAGCAAGGGCGACCGAACGGGATCCGGTTTGGTCTGATTCAGCATGGCGGCTTTGTTGTCCGTATGGGCGATTTCGTCAAGCGAGTTGAAGGGGCGCAGTTGAAGGCTGGTCAGTTGAAGGCTGGCGCAGTTGATGTCGGGCGCTAGTCGGAGACGGGAGAGTGAGAGAGGCGGCAGCGAAAAGTCAATCCGTGCTTGGAAACGGCGGAACGGCAATGCCGGCGGGGAGGACGGCAAGCACCTTGAAGAGTTCGCCCATGGCCAGCGGGCCGGCGAGGCGCTCGACGTCGGCCGCGATCTTTTCGCGAGCTGCCTCATCGGCATTGGCGCCGAGCCGGCCAGCTCGTTCGAGAAGCCCCATCTTGAGCAGGAATTCACCTTGCGTTGAAAGGTGGGCATCGAGGCTGTGTGCCCGAACGGTTGCCGCGAGGGCAGCGAAATCGACATGGGCTGTGAGATCGGCCTGCCCCGGATTGGCCAGCACGTCCTCATGACCGTGCTTGCGCAAGGCCTGCAAGGTGTCGCCGATCCCGGGCTGGAGGTGACCGTAGTCGAGAAACAGGCCGGCGCCGCCAAATCCGGCAAGTCGCCCGGCGATGGCCGCCATCAGGGCGGCGCGGGCTGGCGCCACCTCGACGATGGCACCTTGCGGCGCATTCTCGGCACCCTCCGGCAGCAGCATCGGGTCAAGCGAGCCGGCGCCGACGAAAAAGCGCAGCCGGTTCGCATCGTCGAGACCGATCATCCGCTCGCGCCAGCCGGCCCCAGCGCGGACGAACTGGCGGATGGGCACCGCGTCAAACAGCTCGTTACCAACAATCAGAAGCGGCCCCTGCGGCAGTGTGTCGACGGCCTCATGCCAGGCGATGGTGGCCGACGTCCCGGCAAGCGTTCGTTTCTGGACCTCGGTCAACCGCGGACTGGTCTCGATCAAGGCGAACGATGCGCTGGCGGTAAGCGTCGGATCGAGCCGCGAAAGCGTGCGCAGCATATCTCTCATCAGCGTGCCGCGGCCGGGGCCTATTTCGGCGATGGCGACCGGCGTCGGCCGGTCGATCGCCAGCCACGCCTGATAGAGCCAGATGGCGACCAGCTCGCCAAACATCTGGCTGACCTCCGGCGCGGTGACGAAGTCGCCGGCGGCGCCGAACGGCTCACGTGTCGTATAATAGCCGTCCTGCGGATCGAACAGGCAGAGCGCCATGTATTCGCTGATGGGGATCGGTCCCACGGCACCGATCAGCTCGGCGATGCGGGTCTTCAGCCGCGTCATGCCGGCTGCGGTTTTGTCACCGGCTTGGCTGTAGCCATCGCCCAGATGCCGGCCAGCACCATCGGCAGTGACAGCACCATTCCCATGGTCAGCCAGCTCGTGCCAAGGAGGTAGCCAAGCTGCTGGTCGGGCTCGCGAAAGAATTCGACGAAGATGCGCGAGGCGCCATAGCCGGCGATGAAGGCGCCGCCGACGAAGCGCGGCGCCTTCAGCTTGAGCCGCGAATGGGTGAGGAAGCGCAGGACAAGGAACAACACCAGCCCTTCGAGCAGCGCCTCGTAGATCTGGCTCGGATGGCGTGCAAATGGGCCGCCATTGGGGAATTCGAATGCCCATGGAACGTCGGTCGGCCGGCCCCATAGTTCGGAATTGATGAAGTTTGCCAGGCGAACGAGGCCAAGCCCCACCGGCACGCCGGCGGCAACCACGTCGAACAGCGACCATGTGCGGATGCCACGAGACCGGGAAAACAGCGTCATTGCGAGAATGACGCCGATCAGGCCGCCATGGAAAGACATGCCACCCTGCCAGACGGCAACGATATCGAGCGGATGGGCGATATAGCGCTTGAGATCGTAAAACAGCACGTAGCCGGTGCGTCCGCCAAGCACCACACCGATGGCTGCCCAGACGATGAAGTCGTCGAGGTCGACGGGCTTCATCGGCAGGGTGCCGTCGGGCCACAGTTTTGGGTTGGTGACGAGGCGCTTGGCATACCACCAGGCGAACAGAATGCCGACGATGTAGCCGACGCCGTACCAATGCACCGCCAGCGGTCCGATCCGGACGATGACCGGGTCGATGTTGGGAAAGGGCAGGGCGGCCAGCGGCAGCAAATATTCGCTCAACAGGGTCTCCGGGTTCCCAATCAGGTTCGGGCGCGGACCATGCGGCAGGCTTTTGGCGGGGTCAAGGCAAGCATATGCTTGCATTCCGAATCGTGCGCCACTACGTCAATTCGACCAAGCGAGGATTTGCCATGGCGACCGGACCGAACCGCATTCTCGATGAATTCGCCAAGCTGATGACCGATGCAGCCGGTGCCGCGCAAGGCGTGCGGCGCGAGGTGGAGACCGCCTTCAGGGGCCAGGCCGAGCGCATACTCAACTCCATGGACGTGGTGCAGCGCGAGGAATTCGAGGCCGCTCGCGACATGGCGGCGAAGGCCAGGGAAGAAAACACCCGCCTCGCCGCTCGCATCGAGGCGCTCGAGGCCAGGCTTGCCGAATTGACCGGTCAAGCAGCGCCTGCGGCTGCGTCAAAGCCGCGTGCAAAAAAATAACAAGAAATAAATCGTTAAACTTTTCCACAAAGCCGGATCGCAAAAAGCGCTTTGTCGTGAATCGCTTACCGGTACTGCGTGAATCTTTGTGACAGCGCCTTTCCACATGCGAATGACGCAGTGCGAAAAATTTGGCTGGTCACGCGACTCCCGATCAATAGACTGAATTTGTTGCATGATTCGGAGCAGGGTCATGCGCCGGGCGGTGGGGTCCGGTCCGGGGTCTTTGCGTTGACGAAGTCCTGGCCGTCCGAGTTCTAGGCAGAATTGTTCGAGTGTGCCTCTCCCGCGGAGCGTGTGGTGGCGCTCCCAGAACGACAGGAAGCATTTCATGGAACTTCTCGAACTCGAATTCTCCCGCGAAATCCATCCGGTGGATGTTATCGAGCAGGTGGCGCACAACAACGATTGGTCCTTCGAGCGGGCCGGCGACGACGAGATCTCGATCTCGGTTGCCGGAAGCTGGACCGACTACCACGTTTCATTCTCCTGGATGGAGGACTACGAGGCGCTGCACCTGGCCTGCGCCTTCGACATCAAGGTCCCGGAGGCGCGCGCGCTCGAGGTGATGCGGCTGCTTTCGCTGATCAACGAGCAGATGCTGTTTGGCCATTTCGATCTCTGGGAGCAGGAAGGCGCCATCATGTTCCGCCAGTCGCTGCTGCTGGCCGGTGGGGTCGAGCCGTCGAGCCAGCAGGTCGAGGTGCTGCTGTCGTCGGCGCTGGAGGCCTGCGAATGCTATTTCCAGGCGTTCCAGTTCGTCGTCTGGTCGGGAACTTCGGCCAAGGATGCGTTGGCCGGCGTGCTGTTCGAAACCTACGGAAACGCCTGACCGTCGATGGTTTCGAGCAACGCGCGAAAACCCGAGATCAGCTTTGCCGATTTCGACCGCGTCGACATCCGCGCCGGCACGATCGTCGAGGCCGAGCCTTTTCCCGAGGCGCGCAAGCCGGCGATCAAATTGAAAATCGATTTCGGTCCCGTGATCGGGGTGAAGAAATCCTCGGCCCAGATCACGAAATATTATACGCCCGAAACCCTGATCGGCCGGCAGGTGTTCGCGGTGGTCAATTTCCCGCCGCGTCAGATCGGGCCATTCATGTCGGAAGTGCTGACGCTCGGCTTTCCTGACGAGGAGGGCGCCGTCGTCCTTGGCGCGATCGAGCGCAAGGTGCCGGACGGCGGCAGGTTGTTCTAGCTGCGCTGTTGTTCACGCAGCCAGTTTACGCGTGGTACCCAGCGCCTCTTCGACCGTTTCCATGAACATTTCCGCGCAGGCCTTCCAGCTGTAGCGCATCGCGCGTTGCCGCGCCTCGGCGCGGTCGACGTGAAGGGCGGCGAGCGCTGCTTGCCGCAGGTCGTCCGACACCGCGCCGCCGATGCCGTCACCCACAATATCGATCGGTCCGGTGACGGGATAGGCTGCGACCGGCGTGCCGCTGGCCAGCGCCTCGATGATGACGTTGCCGAACGTGTCGGTACGGCTGGGGAAGACGAAAACATCGGCCGAGGCGTAGATCTCGGCCAGTTCGTCGTTCGGACGATGGCCGAGGAAATGGGCATCGGGATATCTGGCCTTCAGCTTCGCCAATTCCGGCCCTTCGCCTACGACCAACTTGCTGCCGGGCAGGTCGAGGTCTAGGAAGGCCGGCAGGTTCTTTTCGATCGCGACGCGGCCGACGCAGAGGAAGATCGGTCCGGGGAATCCCAGGTCCTTTCTTTTGTCCGGCCGAAAATGATCGGTGTCGACGCCGCGCGTCCACGGCCGGAGCTTGGTGAAGCCGCGCGCCGCAAGATCGTTGGCAAGCGACTGTGTGGCAACCAGCGTGCCCTGTCCTGAATTGTGGAAATCGCGCAGCCAGCGATAGGCCCATGCTTCAGGCACCGGAAGGCGTGCGCTCAGATATTCCGGAAAACGTGTGTGATAGCTGGTCGTGAACGGACGGCCGGCGTTGCGGCAGTAGCGCCGCGCCATAATGCCGAGCGGTCCTTCGGTGACGATATGGATGTGATCCGCCTTGCGTGCCTCGATCAGCTGCGCCACGCGGTGCGGCGTCGTCAGCGCCAGCCTGATGTCGGGATAGGTCGGCAGAGGCAGAGTGCGAAAGATGTTCGGCGTCAGGAAGTCCGTCTCGACATCGAAGGATTTCAGGGTCTCCGAGAGGCGCTCCAGCGTGTGGACGACGCCGTTGACTTGCGGGCGCCAGGCGTCGGTGACCATCAGGATGCGCATGGCGGTCCCTTGGCGGCAAGCTTGATTGCCTCGCCGCGATGCCTGAACGGCGACCACGCCCCCACTCTGACCTCGCACCGGCGCACCCGGACAGGCGCGGGGTCGAAATGAGGCCGCAGGGCCGAATCAATCAGGATCGCGCGCTTCATTGGCGCTCTTCACCATGGTTTCATGACGGGCCGATGAAGGCCGGGTGTCGCTGCCGTCAAGCGGGGACCTTGATCACCGCCCGAAGGCCGCCGAGCGGGCTGCGTTCGAGGACGATGTCGCCGCCATGGCTGCGGGCAATGTCACGTGCGATGGAGAGGCCAAGGCCGGTGCCGCTGGCGTCGAGGTTGCGGGCCTCGTCCAGCCGCACGAACGGCTTGAATACATCCTCTCGCTTTTCGGGCGGAATTCCCGGGCCGTCATCGTCGATGGTGACGAGCAGCGACCCGCGCCCATGATTGGCATTGATCTCCACCGTCTTGGCATAGCGGAATGCATTGCCGACGACGTTGGACAGCAGCCGGGCAAAGGCATTGGGGCGCACGTGCACATGCGGATCGCCGACAAGCACGGTCGACAGCTTGCGCTTGCGCAGCGCGGCTTCCTCGCGAAGCTTGTCGAAGAAGGCTTCGAGATCGAACTGACCTGCGTCTTCCGAAGCTTCGCCGCGTGCAAAGGCAAGGTAGCCTTCCAGCATCGACTGCATGTCGTCGATGTCCTGGTCGAGTGCCTGGGTATCGGCCGCCTTGGTCCCGGCAAGCGCCAATTGCAGTTTGAAGCGGGTGAGGATGGTCCTCAGATCGTGGCTGACGCCGCTCAGCATGGCGGTACGCTGCTCGAGCTGGCGTTCGATGCGTTCGCGCATCTGTATGAAGGCAAAGCCGGCGCGGCGGACTTCCTCGGCTCCGCGCGGGCGAAAATCGCGCGGCATCGGCCGGCCCTTGCCGAAGCTCTCGGCCGCCTCGGCCAGCGTCAGAATCGGCCGGATCTGGTTGCGCAGGAAGGGAATGGCGATCATCAGCAGCACCAGCGAGGTGCCGACCATCCAGATCAGGAAAATATGGGTGTTCGATGCATAGGCCTGGCTGCGGCGCACGAAGACGCGCAGCACCTTGTTCTCGAGCTGGACGCGGACCTCGACGATATTGGAATTGCCGACCGTATCGATCCAGAACGGACGGTTGATCTGGCGGGTGATCTCGGACGAAAGGATCTCGTCGAGGATCGAGAAGAACGGCTTTGGCCCGGGAGGCGGCAGCGGGTCGGGCGGTAGGAGGTCGACTTTCAGCTGCATGCGATCCTGGGCGATGCGGATGACGTTGGCGTAGTCGGCGTCGTGAGGATAGGTCTCTATCAGGTCGATGATGGCGGCGATGTCGCGCACCGTGGCCTGCGACAGGCGCTGCGTCACGGTCTGCCAGTGGCGCTCCATGAAGACAAAGGCGACGACCGACTGCAGCATGATCATCGGCGCGATGACGATGATCAGCGAGCGGGCATAGAGCCGCTTCGGCATGTAAAGCGACACCAGGCGCCAGAAACGGTTCCAGGCGCGCGGCACGGCCTTGAGCGCCCGCGTCGCGCGAGCGCTCAAGCCGCCATCTCCCGGCCGTTCGAGTTGCGTGGTCGCCATTCGTCTTTTCGCTCACCGGCGGCCCGGCAAAGGACCGCTGTCGGCGACATTCTATTCCACGCTGAGCCGTTCTGGAACAGCCGTTTGAGTTCAAGTGGTTAGGCTGTCAAACCCGTGTTTATCAAGCATTGAAAACAAAGGGTTTATTCCGATATTGTCAAACCCAACAATTCCACGTTGCGCTCGAGACTGCTCCCGATTCGATAGATGAACATGTATGCTCACCTCGCGATTTTCTCAAACCAAAACGGGCTAAGATATACGTCACGGAATCGTGCCGCTCGATATCAGTGCCGGCCCTTGAGCATGGCGACGGAACGATCGCGGGCTGGTGCTGGTGATTCCAGCAAGACCAACATGCTGGCCGATCGCGTCACGCACCTGACCGTCAGGGGCACCAATCGAAGGCGCATCCAGTTGATGACGTTTTTCATGCAGCTAGGCCAGTTCGGCGTCGGCGATCGCATAAAGGGTGGGATTGTTGGCGCACAACCGGCCATCTAGCAGGACGGTTTCGGTCCCCTGAATGGTGAAGGTCTTCTTCCAAAAGAATGGGTAGGCTGAGCATGACGCCTGAACAGCATCTCCCAACTTAACGCCAAAGCCGGGGACGAAGCTGGCTATCCGGCCATGTGCCTGGCCTGCATCGGCTTTGAAAATAATGGGTGTCTCTTGGAGCCAGCGCGTTGCGACGATTCCGATGCCGGTTTTGACCTTATCGAAGCCGTCGTCCTTAAAGATATCGGCAGCAAGCTTGGCTAATTGTGCGGACCGCGCGGTCTTCGTGGTGAGCCGCATGACGTTTGGAACATGCTCCTTGTAGAGCTTGTGAATCTCGGCGACAGGCTTGTCGGTGGCTAGCATAGCTCCGATGATCGACCATTCCCGGAAAGTTGTCAGGACACACCTGATACCAGCCACGTCTCGATGCCTAGGTGCCTTCTGACCCGCCTCGATATCCTCGATGAGCGACGGTGTCGTATTGCGGTGCATCTCGTCGAGAGCGTCGCTGCGGAGAGGCGACTTTGGCCGCGTCCGCATTTCGCCATGTTCTACGCTAAATAACCCGTAAGTCGATCGCTATAAACAGATCAAGCAGCACGTTGATGCTGTGAGACGAAGAGAGTAGATCGATGGTTAAACAAACAACAAATAGGCCTTACTCTGACACAAGACTGGCAAAATTTGTCGAAAGGCGCATTCTAGAGCTGAAGCCGCGCAAGACACAGTCGCTAATAGCAAGCGAGGCTGGCTTCTCGCAACACACTATGTTGGCGAACATCAAGGTAGGCAGCAGCAAGCTGCCGCTCGACCGAGTCCCAGCCTTGGCGAGGGCACTCGAATGCGACCCGGCTTTACTCTTCACCATGGCCATCGAGCAGCTCGGTGGTGGCACGACAGAATTAGCAATCCGGAACATTTTCGGGACCATCGTCACGGAAAACGAAGCCGCCTGGCTTGAGGAAATCCGCAAGGCGTCAAACTATTCAGATCCAAATCTGACGTCCAGGTCGAGGGCTGCGCTCCGCGGGATATTCGGAAAATGAGGGGCGCCGACGACGAAGCTTCGGGTGGCTTCTACCGAAGGCGCACCGCAGAGATGGCGATCACGCCAAATGAACTCGCATGGATCGAGTTCCTCAGACTCGCGAGCGGCGATACCGACCCAGCGCCGACGTTGGATCGAGTTCAGCGACTCCGACAGATGTTCCAAAGTCGGGCAGCTGACCAATGAGCAAAAAGCCTTACTTCAATCCACGGTGGCTCGGCGCTTCCATCCCCAAAAGACATTGGCATTTTCATCGGCAGCTCTGGCGCAGATACAGCATCGTGCTCGAGCCTGGCGAGTTCTCCTATCTGGTTCGGGATATCAAATCCGGCTATGCCAAAGCGATCGAAAAGCGATCGAAAACGACGTCCATCTACTCCGTCAGAATCGATCGTCTTGGCGAACGGATCTACGTTCTGTCGGACGGCAAGCACATCATCACGGCATGGCCGCCGGAGAAGCGGCTGAATGAGAAGCGACGCCGAATGCGGGAGCGCAGACGACTGACGGGCCGATCGATTATGGCGATGGGCCGAGGTCCAGTTCCCAGGTGACCTCGGCATCGATCTGCCGGCCGAGCACGTTGCAGGTGCGCCATTTCGCGACATTCTGGCCGCTTCTCCAAAGCTGATCTTCGAGCAGCGGCAGCAGTCGACCTTCGCGATCGTCAGTCAAACTTCCGGCTCCGCATTAACTGAAGAGGGCCACGATTCCATAACAGCAAGCAGCAATCAGCGCCGTAGAGGGCATGGTGATCACCCAGGCGATCACGATCGAGCCGGCTATGCCCCAGCGGACGGCAGAGATGCGCCGTGCCGCTCCACGCCGACGATCGCGCCGGTGATGGTGTGCGTGGTGGAGACTGGGATGCCGAGCCAGGTCGCGCCGAACAGCGTGATCGCGCCGCCGATCTCGGCGCAGAAACCCTGCATCGGATTGAGCCGAGTGATCTTCGAGCCCATCGTGTGGACGATGCGCCAGCCGCCAAACAGCGTGCCTAGCGCCAGCATTGCTTGGCAGGTGATCACCACCCAGAAGGGCACGTAGAACTCGCCCCCGAGCATGCCCTGCGAGTAGAGCAGCACCGCGATGATGCCCATCGTTTTCTGCGCATCATTGCCGCCATGGCCGAGCGAATAGAGCGACGCCGACACGAATTGCAGGATGCGGAAGGTATTGTCGACCGCGAACGGCGTCTGGCGCACGAAAATCCAGGAGACGGTGAGTATCAGCACCAGAGCCAGCACGAAGCCGGTGAGCGGCGACAGCACGATGGCCGCGACCGTCTTCAGCAGCCCCGACCAGCCAGCAGCTGAAGATGAGCGCCGGTTTATCGCCAATGCCGAAGCATGGCTTTGACCTTAATGGGCATGTCCGCGGCACAAAGTTACAGGTTCGAATCCTGTCGGGTGCAGCATTGCCGCAGTTCGCTTGCCGACAACTATTCCTGCTGGAATTGACAGGGCCAATCTTCAGGCCTCGTCAAGCCAGAAGGCAACTCGGTCCGGGCGTCTCCGCAAGCCATGTTGAGCTGCCACTGGGACAGACCCGCCGAATCCGAAAGATCGACGCCCTCGATACGGGTCAGAAAGAAAAAGGCGCGGTCAAAGTCTATCGGCGCGGTGAACCTCGCTCCTCGGAAGTCCGCCCGTGCGAGATTGGCAAACGAGAAGCGGCTGCCGCTGATATCGGCGTCATGGAACTGCGCACGCCCCAATTCTGCCTTTGTGAAATCAACATTGGTCAGATTGGCGCCCTGGAAATTTGAGCGCTGTATTTCTGCGCTCGCAAACACCGCGCCCTGCGCGTCCATACGGCTGAAGTCGGTCCTGTAGGCCTCGATTCTGTCGAACCGGGCGCCTTTGGCGGTCGAGTCGGCCAGGGAAGCACGCACAAGCGTTGCCTTCTCAAGATTTGCGGCAACGAGATTGCTGTTCCTGAGGTCGGTCGAAGTGAAATCAACACCGAACAGGTTCGCCCCGCTCAGGTCCTGTCCTTCTAGCATGAGAAGCTTCTTGTCACACTCGTGCCAATTGACGCCAGGCGTCGCGGCTGCCTGGCAATTGTGAGCAGCAGTGGCGTTCTGCCAAGCAAACACAGTGCAAACCGCTAGAACCAAGCCGGATGCGCCGTAAGCTCTGGTTCGCCTCAAAGTCATTGTTGCTCGACCTCTGCTACTCGCCGACACTCAACCTTACCACATCTGCTGACACTCGAGCCACGGTGACCACCGCCGTCACAGTTAGCGCATTTTCTCATATTCAAGCTCTTGACCCGAACCAGTCAATGCCGCTGCACGGCGGCATCCTCGCCAGAGGGTGGTGAGCGGTCGCCCGTTCTGACCAGCACGAACGAGCATCTTGCGCCACGGCTTCCCCTTCGCGATAAGCGTCGGGTCCTGCCTCAGGTCAAGCGTGAAGACCTCGCCCGAGTTGTCGGGGTTGATCCCAATGGCTGTCACCAGGCTAGAAGAGCAGAGGCCAAAACGCAGGCGTGTCGCCACGAAGACAGGATTCATCTCGACAAATCGCGTCGCGGAGGCTTTCACCCGATATTCCATCGCGGAATTCCACACCGCAGGCGCACGCTCCCTTATGAGGCGCGCAATGTGAATGGTCGCATGGACGTCAGCGAGCGCATCGTGGGCGTGGCTATGTTCGAAGCCGTTGGCAGGCGCCAGACGATCCAACTTGAAACTTGTCCGTCCCTTCTCGTTCACAGGTCAGGCAAAGCCGTCCGGCGCGAAGGTGTGCGCTGCAATAGCCAGGGGCAAGATGTCTAGCCGCGAATTGCCACCGGTGTTGGTCGTGTAGATCGGCAGGAGGCTCGAGTAGAAGGCGCGTCGGAGAAGCTCCTCGTCAAAGCTGATCGAATTGTAGCCGACCACGGTCGCCGGAGACCAAGCCGCCAATACCTCATGAATTCGGGTGCACATTTCGTAGTGCGACGGGAGCTGCAGATCGAACAGCTGGTCAACGCGCACACCCGTGCCATTGCGCGTGGTGACGGGACAATGTGTGGGAGCAGCCTTGAGCGTATCTCAAAGCTGTCAACGATATTGACATCATCGTCAGTCCGAACCGCCGCGAATTGCAGTATCTGATCGAAGCAGCGATCAGCACCCGTCGTCTCGGTATCGTAGAAGATAAAAGCCATCCGCCGCCCCGCCCTGATGAATCATGCACGACGCTTGCCACCAGGAGCAAGTTCTCCGGGTCAACGAGTAAACTCATCGACGCTTTGGGACGGGCAGATCCATCACGAGATGAACACGGTCGACAGTGCCTGGGACCAGTCTACTTTCGAATGTCAACGAATCCGTTCGGAGTCGGCAGCTAGTCGGCATTCGCGGGTCCACTGCCGATGGTGCTGATGTCCAACCGTTCGGGGACAAAGTATCGCGTCGATTGCCAGCAAGCGCTGCGCCAACGGGTGTGCACTCGAAACCAGCTGCGTCACCTGCGCGCAGCCGCTGCCCGACCAAAACCCCAGGAACCAACCGACTTTCAACGTCGCGTCATTCCATCCCCAATGGAAGTCCTAGGGCGCCCGCCGTTCCTCCATCCGGATGCGTTTTGGCGCCACAGAGCATAAAATTCCGGAAGCGCCCATCCTCATGGGGAGCGCCCGCGGAGGACGCCCACTCGACCCGCGAGCATTCCGAAATCCTACGAAGGCGAGGACGGGCTCGATACCTGGAAGGCCGACGGCAAACTGCCTGGTTTGTTCTGGATCGATCCGGCGCGGATCCTGCGCGGCAAGTTCCGGACTACGGTTCTCTCAAGAGATCGCTTTCAGGCAACATTGGATAAAATGCGGGGTTCGATCTTGCTGAGTGGCAACTCGGCGCTACCGATGACGCGTGGCCGATACCGGCAGGATTTCCATCCCGTCGCACAGAGACGCGTGCTGATGCATGCAGAGCAACGACATCAGAGGCATGAGCAACGAAGCTGTGCTCCAGGCCAGGCCAACGCTGCCGGCGAGCGCCGCGGATCAGCTCCGCGGCTTCAGGACCTACGGGAGGGCGGAATTTGTTCAACGCATCGACTACTACTCACTTGCTTCACGGCCCGACACCTCTTCGACGAGAATACGGAAGAAAACGTGCGGCGTGCTGTCTGACATGGGAGGTGTGATCGGCCTGAGCGCGCCAGGCTCCCACCAGTCCGTGTGCTTGCTCAACACTGCCCATGCATGACCGCGTTGAAACTCGTGGCCGGTCCGGTCACTCAGTTCTTCAAAGCGGCCGTCGACAATGACGCTTCTCCATCCGCGTCCTTGGCCGTGTTCCTCGACCTGGGCGCACACCAAGGGATTGGCTCTCATCCATTCGATCTTCTTGCCTAGCAAGGAAAACGCATAGAGGTGAGTGTCAGCGTAGGCGTAGTTGAAACACACGACGTAGGGTTGCCCGTCCTTCGCGCATGCCAAGTGGCCGACGCGATTGGCTGCCAGCATTTTCGTGCATTCCAGTGAAGACAGCGTGCGGATCAGCATCGGCGATCTCCTATTTTTCACGCCTTATTTCACACCTTGGCAGCTGCACTCGCAAGGACGTGGATCAAACTGCGCTTCTGCGAGTGTAGCAGTGTAGCTTCTTTCGGGTTGATCTCCGGTTGGATTTCGCGTCAGAGGGCGGCCAATGATCGGCTGGTCGTCAGTATTCTGGCTGCTTAGGGGAAGAGATGCGGAAACTACCGTTCGGCCGGACTGCTGCTCGTGGCCTCGCCGGCGTTGACCGACGAGTTCTGCGACGGGTTCGAGGAAGGCTACAAAACGATTCAGGGCGAGACGGTGCTGGTCCCACTCGGCCCTCTCGAACCGCTTACTCCGTTGGGATCGAATTCGTATCGCGAGGGCATAAAAGCCAGGATTGCTGCGGCGTAACCGCTTCTCCGGCAAGCGCCCGCTGTGCATCGTGGTCGATCACCACCTGACGCATGAGGAAATGAACGCCCACTACCGGGCCGTGAGCCCATGGACGGTAGTGTCTCAGTTTGAAATTTAGGCCTGTTTCGCTAGCTTGGGCTTTTCTTTCCATATCTCTCCGAAGTTACACGTCGCCTCTGCGAAACCAGAGGTCGCGGGACACATAGCGGCGACGATGCGCGCCAGCTTGTCGCGACGGTCATCTAGAGGTAAGTGAAACACCGGCTCATGGTGTGCGACACGATTTCGAAGCGTCAATAATTCGTCGCAGATTGTCCACGCGGCGGCCCGGTCCAAGTCAGCATCATGTGCAAACACCTTCGCCAGATTATATCGCCACGAGTAGTGATTGTAGTTCGCTGAAAGTTGGGAAACCCAGAAGCCAGCTGAGAGATCTGATACCACAACCGACGTGCTAACGGGGCGCACCCCGCGATCTCTCTCCTGTCTGCGAATGGTTTCGTCGAGCCGTCTTCGGTCGTCGCCTTTAAGGTTTCGAACGAACTCTCCATGCTTATACGGCCATCCTTCTCTGTATTTCCAAATAAAAAAGTCGTTCATCTTGTTTCTCAGGCAAATCTCCCAGGATTGCAGATATATATAGAGAGATTGTGAGATTTTTGCATTCCACTGGTATAACTGGAGAGCGCCCTTTTCATTGCTGTTCGACGCCCCTAGATATGTCCCAAAGCGTGGCGAGCTTAGGGATTTCTTAAAGAGTGTGGCGAAATCAGGGTTTTTTTCAAATGTCTCTTGCATACTGGGAGCGTCCGCTCTAAGTTGACGTGGTGAGCCTCTAGAAACGGTCCCTGCGCTTGACGCACACCCCCAGAGGACGGGAATAAGGGAAAGCGGGTTGCGGGAGCAGCCCGCTTTTTCCCGTTTAGGCAGCGCGCTTTTTGTATGCCCCCTCGGCCCTGGCTTCGGCGCAAGATTTGGATGCGGGTTTTGAGGGGCAGCTTGTTCATGCCCCTAATATCTGAACTTTTATGCTTAGTGCCAAGCATTAAAGTTCACGTTATAATGCGCAGTCGCGGACGTGTCGGTTCGTTGCGGTCGAGCGAACCGTATAGTTCCTTGAACTCCCACTCCCGCACGCGCGACATCTGAACAAGCTCAGCCACATCAAAACCAAGATCGTCCACGTGAGACCGAAGAATGCTCGGGAGCACCGTCGGCGCATCAAAACAAAAATCGAGAGCCGCCGGTTCCCTCGTTCTCCATCCGCGCGCGCTTATTTGTTGCCAAAGGTATCTCGCTTGATTGTCTGAAATCGCATTGAGTGACTGCGCTGACATCAGCAAACTTTGCATCGATACGCGCCATTCCTTCTTAAGCGACGCAAGCAGTTCCAGTGTGATCTTGCGCCCACGGAAGGCTTCGACCATTTCTTGTGGCGGCAGGAGAAACGCCGAAGCAAATTGATTGGCCTCGTCCTCCATGTGAGCAGTCGGGAAACGATGCATGACCAAATGGCCCAGCTCATGCGCCAGTGTAAATCTAAGCCTATCGGCTGGATGATCGCGGTTTACGAGTATGAGCGGCGGGCGACCTGGCGCAGCGAACGTGACACCGCTCACAGGCGCGCCGTGAAAGGATGACTCGCCAATAATGATGCCGGCCTTCTCCATCAGAAGTGTAAGGTTCTTAACGGGGCCGTTGACCACCTTCCAGTGGGCTCTCACCACCGACGCTATCTTGGGAATCGAGCCATACACTTCGACGTCCAAGACAGGCAGCTCATTGGCGGGGTTAAGGTCCACATTCTCCATAAAGCGACGAAGATGAAAGAGCCGAATATTCAGTTCGGCTGTAATCATATCCACGTCTCGCGCCGACACTTCCGACTTTTTCCCACGCAACATTGTATGAACGCTGACCGGGGGGCCATACACCGTATCTTGAATGGAGAAAAACTCGACGGGCAGGTCAAAGACACTGGCAGCCCGTTCCATGAACTGATGATCGGGCTCGACTAAGCCGTTCTCCATCCGAGAGAGAACCGCCTGTGCGATGCCCAAATCATCAGACGCTTTCTTTTGCGTGAATCCTCGCAACTGCCGCGCAAGGCGCAGCAAATCTCCAAATGTGGCCATAGCTATTCGCCTTTGGCGGTTTCGTCGTCGGTCTTGATCTTCGGCGTCACGAGCGGGCCGTCGTCGTCCGGCGGGCTGCTCGGCAAGATAATGACACTGCTCTCGCTGCTTTCGCCGGCATCATCGATTTCGTAGGACCACAAGACACGATCATTGTTTCGTGCCACGACCAACATGCTCTGGACTGCCGTGCCGATGTCGTTCGCGGACCACACGAACTCGACTTTCGCGGCCTCTGGCGGAAACCCCGGCAAATTCATCTGGGGATCAATGAAGTCCAACACAGCCAAGGTGAGAATGTTCTGCCCAAGGTTGTCGTCATCACCCTTCTTGAACCGGGCGATGACCTTGCCGTCGAAGCAAAACTTTACGGTCTGACTCTCATCGAGAGTCCGCACTGATTTGTCCGAGGCGAACTCAGTGCGGGCATAGCGCGCGATGGCATCGAAAACGTAGTTCGAAATGGTGCGCGGATAAAGAACCGGGGAGAAGCCTTTCGACGCGCGGCATTCCGACACCGACAGCCATTCGGCAAATCCGCGCTCGATAACTGCCCTTATTCGCGCGTGGTATGGAGTCAGCGCTTCGCGGACGTCCGACTCTGAATATTGGTCCATGTTGATTCGGTCCTCTGCTTCAAAGACGAACTTACGCGACTGTTTTGCAAAATCAACAAAAAATATTCAAATTCTATTTTGGTATGTTCTTCCAACGGGTTGCGGCAGCCTTGCGAGCAATTTCGGCGCGACGCTCTGGCGTCATGTTCTCGGCGCGCTTCTTTCCGCCCTTGGCACCAAGCGCCTTCGCAGCAGGGTCTTTGCCGTCGTCAATCACGTCCTCGGCTTGCTCGCCGGTAGCAATGCGCATGACGCGGGCGGCATTGCCGATAACGTCGGCGGGGCGCTTCTGGCCTTTAGGTCCGGTCGGCATTATGGGGCGTCCGGCGCGTTATTGCGAATAAGGCGGTCGATCTGTTCTTTTAGGCTGGTTGTCGGCGGGAGTCCGACGACGTTGCCGGCAACGGCGGTTTCATACACGACCCGACGCGCCTCATCCGAAAGGACATTCCAGTTCAATAACACGGCAGCCGCGATATACTGCAGCGGGATCGCGTCGGCGGCGTCATGGGAGTTCAAAATATTGATATCGAAGTCAGCCATACGGAATCTCCTATGCTTTCCGCTAAGGATATAGAAGTTTGGTTCGTCGTGCGACAGCCGGTTGACGCCGATTGACGGCAGATCGAATTTCAACCTGAGACACTACCCATGGAACAAGCTGGCAGCGATAGAAGTTTAATGCGGGCAGCAAGCAGTCCCCCGCTTTGCTGCCAGATCGGGTGGCACCGGTCGGCCCGCGCCAACTCCGTGGAGGCGCGGGTTTTGCTTGCCTAGACAGTGACGGACGTCAACAACAGGTCCACTTTCGCCCAGGCAGGTCCACTACCGGCCAGGCCACGGTTGTCACCCTGGCAACCACATTCTGTAAAGTCATCATCTGCGCAAAGATAACTGGTTTACCCTAGGTTTCCACCAAGTTGTCAAACCAGACCTGTGAAAAAAAACTGGCGATGCGTAAACCACTGTTCGGCCAGACGAGACCCGGGAGTTCTCCATTGCTTAAAGGGTCTAGAAGCGGTCCACCGCCCATTAGTGCACCGCAGCAGAATAGTTCAGGACCTGGCGAAAGATGATGGGTCGAGAGCGGACATCCCAACATCCGGCGCGTTGGATCACAAGGCGAAATAGGTATTCGAACTGAGGATCTGAACAGCGACTGGCAGTGCACGGGAAGGACACTTAGGAGACACCAGAGTCACACATCAGCGTTTTTGCCGTGACACGATGCAGTAAGAGATGTTCCTCGAGTCCCTTGCCTCGAAGAGATCCGTCAGCCGCGCTATTTTCGGTATTGCAGCGCCGGCTCATTGCCTTCCACGCTTCGAAACTCGGCCAGGCGCCTCTCCTGTGTAGGCATGCTCCGAGAGCCTCATCCTCAACCGCAGTTACTTTGAAACAAATGCTGCCGGCAGGCGTTCCGCAATAGCGGGCGGCGTTGCCGGAGGACCCAATGCCCGACGAATACAACGAAATCCTCATCCCTCAAGACGCCCACGACGCATCGCCCCTCCGGGAGGAAGAGTATTTCGTCGTCTGCCCGGCATGCCGCCAGGCGTTCGACATTAGGTGCATGGAGGAGGCCCTCCATCACAACGAGCTCGGGCACGAGCCCTACGGCCTCGACTCGTAGGACTGAGCTAAGCCCCCAGCCTACTGTTCCTTCTTTAGAAGCCTCATAAACAGATCAAATCAGAACCTGTAGTCCGGGTCGTCTTTGTCATGGCCGGACAGCTCGAAGGCGCAGCAGACGACCGACGTTGTGGGATCTTTGCCATGCCGTGTGATCGCGGCTTCGATCGCCTCGTCCTCAGTCACTAGCTCCCAAAGGCTTTCCATTTTGATGCCCTCGATTGGCTCGATTTGTCCGTGAAGCATATATCCGCTCTGGCGCATTGGCCAAATGGAATGGCCGGAGCGGCAGCGGCTATGCGCTCGATATCAGGTGAATGCGTGGGCTGCTACGCGCCGCGTCTTGCTCAGCAGCCAGGTAGCAAGAAGCGCGGACAGGCGTGAGCGACGAGCGGGCTGGCCCGGATGATCCCGATTAGCACACG
Organism: Mesorhizobium sp. M0598; assembly: GCF_040320865.1. Taxonomy (NCBI): domain Bacteria; kingdom Pseudomonadati; phylum Pseudomonadota; class Alphaproteobacteria; order Hyphomicrobiales; family Phyllobacteriaceae; genus Mesorhizobium; species Mesorhizobium sp. M0598. The sequence goes on from NZ_JAMYQL010000015.1 coordinate 97,461, forward strand.
AAGAAAGTGACAACGCCGCCCGAGAGCCGGCGCGCTTTTCGCTATAAGTTTCGCTGCGATCAAAAAAGGACCGGCCGACATCTTCTTTAGCGACCGGTCTAACAACGGTGATTACATGAATTATAGCAATCCCGAGCCCGGCTGTCAGGCGGGCGCACATACGGACTCTCCTGATGACACCGAGTTTGACGGTGATCTCGCGAAGTTCATCGCCGCTCTCCCCACCGGCTTCCCGCGTGTTGAAGCGCCGATCGTAGAGCCGATCGACACCGGCAAATTTGCGACAACGGCGGTTCCGGCCAATACGTCAGAAGCCCCGAAATCCAGGCATTCCGCGCCCAACCATATCGACGCGCCAGTTACCGGCACAGCCCATCCACGATCACCCTGTATCCCTACCGCTCCTAACCCCTCACGCCCTATAGCGCCTGCTACTCAGCCGAAGACCAAGAGCAGCAAGCGCGAGAGCACCATGCCGAAATGGCGAAAGCTTGGTGAGTTCGGCAAGCTTCAAGCCGGCATCGAGGCAGCCGGCCGTCAAGGAGGGCTCGCCTGGTCGCTCAACTTGGGGATCGGACGTGAGAGTGCGCTCCTGAACAGCGACGATCCGGCGCGGCTACTCTCGAACAACATCAGCAGAGAGTTTCGGCGGGCGGTGGGGCATGACCTTCCTTACTCCTTCATACTGGAGCTTTGCCGCGACGATCAGGGATTCGACCGGCTTCACGCTCACGGTGTCGTGGTATTGGGCACCGTCGATTCCGTTCGTGTCCGCGAGGCGCTAACTCGTGCCGGCGGCGAGATCGAAGATCGCGGTTGGGCTAAGAAGCAGCTTGAGCTCAAACCGATCACCGGCGCGACCGGTTGGACTTCCTACATCACCAAGATGCGCCGCTGGGGCAAGGCCGTGCCCGCGAAGCGCCACGTCTTCAATTCCCGGCAACTAAAACAGATCGCCCGGCAGGACTACGGCGAGTTCGGCCTGTCAAAGAAGCTGTCCTTCACAAAGCCGCGCCGGTTACCAGTGCCCGATAGGCCCCTAAGCTCCAGCGCTTGAGCGCAAAGGATTCAAATGCGAAACGGTTTTTAACCGGCCGATCATGGCAAGCAAGGGAGACCTGAAACGACCGAGCCGCACATGGCTTGGTGGCCTATCGCATGCCGATAAAGGCCTCATCATGCAGTCGACATGTGGATCAAGGCGAAACAGGGCAAAAGCTAAACTGTAGGGGCAAAGGGTATAGCCGAGACCTAGACACGCTATCCCCACCGTTCCTCGTGCTCTATACAGCAAAGCGAAAAGGGTTCAGACAATGGATGAGGACAGTCAGTTCTACGCAGACTATGCCAAGCAAAGGGGCCTAGGACCGTTTCTGACCGCCGATGCGCTCGTATCGACCAGCGACGGCATGCTTCTGCTCATCGAGCGCGGCAAAGCGCCTGGCGAGGGCAAGCTGGCGCTGCCAGGTGGATTCGTCGGCCTCCAGGAGACCTTCTTCCAGGCCTGTGTGCGCGAGCTGATTGAGGAGACCGGTCTCTCTGGCTACACGGCGCAGGGTGCCACGCTGCTGACAGAAGCCGATCTGGAACGCGTTCTCGTCAAGAGCCAGGTCTTCGACGATCCGCAGCGCTCCCGGCGGGGCAGGGTGGTCACCAATGCGTTTCTGTTCGAATTGATGATGCCGCACACCGATCTATTCGTTGGAGCCGCGGATGACGCAGGTGGCGTTGGCTGGTTTCCGTTCGCGTCTCTCGAATCGATGAAGGACCGCTTTTTCGAGGATCACTGGAAAATCATCAAGCGTTTCCTGTTTTCCGGTAACGAGGAATTCCGCAAATCGCTATTTCACGATCGCGTTGTTTAGCCTTTAGTGCATTGTGGGAGGCGAAATAGCCGAATGAGGCAGGAGGAATCATGGCCGGTCGAAGCAGAATTGATTGGCTGTGGGCACAGTCCATTTTCTATGCGGGCATCGTTGGTTTTGTAATTCAGGTTTTTTGGTTCTTACGCGATGGTGTCTGGTCGGGCCTGTCTTTAATCGATTCCGCCGAGCTTGTTTTCTGGCCTTCCGATTGGCCGTGGCTTTGTGATCCACAGAGCTGGCAAGGTCTTCACTTGATCCTGAATTGGGTGTCTCTGCCCCTCATTATCGTCCTGTGGGGTGCCGTCCTTAGGGCGCTTGAAAAACCGGTGCGACACTAAAGGGCTGCTTAGCCTTATACCCTATTCCAGTCGATCAGCAGCACACCCCAGATCGCGACAAAGGGGAACAAGAAGAGCGCGCCGGTCCAGACCGGCGCGCTTGCAAACTGTATGGTCGACAGCGCCACCCAGCAGCACGACCGCAACAAGCGGCGCCAGTGCATATAGGGTGGCCCAGGCGCCGTGTTCGCCTGGCGTCATCGGCCCTGCAATACTCGCCAGGCTGGCCAAAACCGGCACGGGAATGCCCTTACTCTGGATCTGGAACGGTATGACCGATGTCGTCTAAGTTGACCGTATCGATAAAGCGCGTCCATGATGCTGTAGGGGGATTCTTTGTGGCGGGTAGACTGACATTTCGGCCGGGTGACTTTGTTCGGGCCCGGTCGACGACATGGATAGTAGAGGCGCTCGCCGAGGGTGGGCCTGTGCCGACGCTGGATCTGGTGTCGGTGGAGGACGACTCACAAGGTGATGGACTGCGAGTCGCCGTGAGGGCCGAGCTTGACCTGGAGCCGGTCGATACATCGGATTGGTCGAACCTACTAAAGAGCACGTTCGAGAGCCCGCGGCGCCTCGGTGCCCACCTTAGAGCTACCGAGTGGCGCACGGCGACTTCCGCCGACCGGAGGCTATTTCAGGCCCCATTCCGCTCGGGAATCAGGCTCGAACAATACCAGCTGCTTCCCCTCGCGAAGGCGCTCGAACTCCCTCGCGTCAATCTGCTGATCGCCGACGACGTCGGTCTTGGCAAAACGATCGAGGCGGGACTGATCGTGCGCGAGCTAATGTTGCGCCGACGGCTGAGCTTCGTCGTGGTCGCTGCGCCGGCATCGATGCAATCACAGTGGCAGGACGAGCTGTCGCAAAAATTTGGCCTCGACTTCACCATCGTCGACCGCGAATACTTGCTTGAGAGTCGCCGGCGTCGTGGCTTTTCGGCCAATCCGTGGAGCATCGGATCTCGGTTCATCGTCTCGCACAGTGTGCTGGCGGATGAGACCTACATGAGCGGCTTGCGGGATGTCCTCGGCTCATATCGGGCGCGTTCGATGTTCATCCTGGACGAGGCCCATCATGCCGCTCCGGCCGGGGGGATCGCCTGGGCGACCGAGTCGCAGTTGACGCGCGCCGTGAGGGAAATTGCGCAGCCGTTCGAGCACCGGCTGTTCCTGTCGGCGACGCCGCACAACGGCCATTCCAACTCCTTCTCCACGCTGCTGGACATCCTGGACCCGCAGCGTTTCACCCGCGGGATCGACGTGAGCGCCAAAGACCTCGAGCCGGTCATGGTGCGCCGGCTGAAGGAAGACCTGCGCCGGCTTGGGCACAAGTTCCCCGAGCGCCTGGTCGCCCCGATCGTCATCGATGGGCTGCCGTCCGACGCGCCAGAGTTGAAGCTGGCCGCCATGCTGGATGCCTACCGATCGGGCAATATGGGCGGAAGCCGAGCGAGCTTTTTATTCGCCAACCTGCAGCAGCGCCTGTTTTCCTCGATCATTGCTTTCGATCGCACACTCAGGACGCACTTGCGGACGCTCCAGCGCCGGCAGGACAGGCTGGCAAGTGCTGAGGACGCAGCCGAGGACGTCAACGAGAGCGACGATCTCATCGAACTGATTACACACGACGCGCGTGGAGAACTCGGCGATCTCAACGCGGCGATCGCCCATGTCGAAGCCATGCTGAAAATCACTGAGGCGCATCGGCATGCCCCAGACCAGCGGATCGACAAGCTCCTTGACTGGATCGAAGCGGAGATGCTCGACGAGAAGCACGCGTGGAAGGATCGCAGGCTGATCCTGTTCACGGAATGGGACGATACCCGCCGTTGGGTCGTGGAACGTCTCGAGGAGGGCCTGAGCGAGCGCAGCCGCGGCAGGATTGAACTTGCGGGCCGCATCGTCAGCTTCACGGGCCGGACCAGCCTTGATGAACGCGACGCCATCAAGCAGCGCTTCAACGCGCCCTTCGACAACGCGCCGATCCGCGTTCTCGTCTGCACAGACGCCGCGCGCGAGGGTCTTAACCTGCAGACCCGCTGCCGCGACCTCATTCACATCGACCTGCCCTGGAATCCATCCCGGCTAGAGCAGCGCAATGGCCGCATCGACCGCAAGCTGCAGCCCGCGGCCACGGTGAGCTGCCGATATTTTCTCTATAAGCAGCGTGTCGAAGATCGCGTGCTCGATACGTTGATCCGCAAGACCGAGATCATCCGCAAGCAGTTGGGCACGGCTGGCGAGGTGCTGCGACTCAAGATCGAGACGCGGCTCGCGGAAGGCGGCATCTCGCGTGGCGAGGTGGACCGTCTTGCGGATGAGATCGAAAACGTCACTGACGCTGGCGTTGGGGCCGCAAAGCGCGATCTTGACGACGAGGCAGATCGGCGCATCGAGCGACTGAAGGAACAACAGGACTGGTTGCAGCGACGCCTCGAAGATGCGCGCCAGCGTGTCGGCGTTGCCGGTGCGGACGTAAAGCGGATCGTCGAGATCGCGCTGGCCGACGACGGCGCCAAGCTCGAGCCCGGCCACTTCGCCGTTCCTGAAGCGGTCACGCTCGATCCGGACTCACCAGCCTTCGCGAAGGATGCGACCTGGGCGGCGCTCTTCGACGAGCTGCGACCGGGGCGTCCACCACGCCAGCGTGATCGCGCCAAGTGGCGGCGGGAGACACCGGTGCGCGGGTTGGTCTTCGATCCACCGGTTCTTGCCGATGGCGAGCCCGAGCCACAGGATATCATCCAGCTGCATCTCGAACACCGGCTGGTGAAGCGGCTGATTTCGCGCTTCGCGTCGCAGGGTTTCCGGACGTCTATCGGCCGTGTGACGGCAATCGTCGGGGCCAGCGCTCAGCCGCGCGTCGTGCTGATCGGTCGGCTGTCGCTGTTCGGACCGGATGCACGTAGGTTGCACGAAGAGATCATCCCGGTGACCGCAGCATGGCGTGATGTGCGTCGAGAAGTTCCGCTCGAGCCTTTCGGTGATACAGGCGAGGCAACCACCATCGCTCAGCTCGAAGAGGCATTGCGCAGCGGGCGGTCGCCTGGGGACGGCATCGTCCAACGCCTTAAGCAGTCGGTGGATGCGGATATCGCCGATCTCAGGCCACATCTCGAACGCCGTGCCGCCTCCGCCGAAGCGGCGGCGATCAACGATCTGGCCGGCAATGGCGAGCGCGAGTCGGTCGGCCTGCGTGACCTGCTGCAGCGCCAGATCCTACGTGTGCGGGAAAGCATGCGCGATGCCGAGCCGCCGGCACAGCTTTCATTCGATCTCTATCAGAGCGAAGAGCAGAAGCAGCAGGCCGAGCGCGAACTTAGACAATTCGAGACCGACCGCCGCTCCTGGGACGGCAAGCTGCTGCGGCTGCAGGCGGACCTCGATACCGAGCCGCAGAAGGTGCGCGACAACTATGCGGTGGCGGCGCGCCAGCTCGAGCCGATCGGGCTGGTCTATCTCTGGCCCACAACGAGCTGAGGCGACAATTGGCATTGGGCGATATCGACGAAACCAGCCATTGGCTGAACTACCTGCAACCCGAGGGCTTGGTCCTTGGCGCGAATGTGCTGCGTAACAGTGGGCTGACGCCGCTACGGCAGGGTCCGCTCGACACCGACGTCGCCGCGGAAGCCCTCGGCATGCCGCTGAAGTCCGAGCGCGAGAATGATCGAGATTTTGTGCTTCGCGATCCATGGCGCTTTCTCGACACGCTCCTCGGCTGGCCGGCAAGGTATGTCGCCGGGGCTCCGGACGGATCGGCTGTGCCGTCAGAGTTGTCGCGAACCCTGCCCGAGCACGGCACGTTGCTGGAACCAAACATGGCGCTGTTGTGGCGCGATGGCGATGGTGAGGCCAACGTGCCGGCGCAGGTTCTGGTGCTGGTTCATCCCGACCTCGATCCCGACGCGCGCGGGCAGTTCGGCGAAAATGAGTGGGAGGCCAGCCCGCACCAAAGACTCGAACGGCTGCTGCGTGAGACCGGCGTCGGCACCGGCATCCTCATGGCCCGCAACACACTGCGGCTGATCCATGCGCCGCGCGGCGAGACAGCAGGATGGATCACCTGGCCTTTGGCGGCGCTTGGGCGGGTCGAAGGCCGGCCGATGCTCGCGGGCCTGAAACTCTGTCTTGGTCGTAATGCTTTCTGGACCGGCGCACCGGAGACGCGGCTCCGCCATCTGCTCAAGTTGTCGCGCGAAGCGCAGAACGAGGTTTCCGAGAAACTGTCGAGCCAAGTGCTCGAGGCGCTTTACGAATTGTTGCGTGGTATGCACCGCGCCGATCCCACCCGCATCGAAGCGCTGGCCTCAAGCGATCCGCACCATCTCTATGAGGGGTTGCTAACCTGCTTGATGCGGCTGGTCTTCCTACTCTACGCCGAGGATCGCGACCTGTTGCCCTCGGCCAGCGAGCCGGATCTGAAGGCTTTGTGGGAGCAAGGCTACTCGATAAAGACATTGTATGCGCGCCTGCTCGATGACGAGGCGCTAAACCCCGATACCATGGACGAACGGCGCGGCGCCTGGGGGCAGTTGCTCGCGGTGTTCCGCATCATCCATGGGGGCTATCCCGACTGGGTGGCGCGTCGTGGCGGCAAGCTGTTCGATCCCCATGCCTTCCCCTTTCTCGAAGGGCGGGACAAGGATTCGCCGAAGGGCGCAGTCGAGGTGCTGCCGGTCTCGGACGGCACGATCCTGCGCATCCTGCACGGGCTGATGACCGTCGAGGGTCGCGGCCTCGATGGGCAAAAGGCGCGCGAGCGGCTTTCCTACCGCGCACTCGATGTTGAAAGTATCGGCTCGGTCTACGAGACGGTGATGGGTTTTACCACAATGCGTGCCTCCGAGCGCATGATCGCGCTCAAGGACGAAAAGAAGCTTCCCAGCTTCATCGGCCTCGAAACGCTGTTGGCGCAAAAGCCAGGCGACCGGCAGAAATCGCTCAAGGATTTGTCCATCAAGCTCTCGACGAAACAGGCCGCTGCCGTGAAGGGCGCGGAAGATGTCGAGGGGTTGATTGAGGCGCTGGGCAACGCCTTGGATGAGCGAGCATCGCCAAGGGCGACGCCAATCGGCGCCGGCGTGCCCTATCTGCAGCCGACCGACGAACGACGCCGCTCTGGTTCGCACTATACGCCGCGCTCGCTCACCGAGCCGATCGTGCGCCACACGCTTGAGCCGGCCTTCGAGCGCATCGGCGAGAATGCCTCGCCGGAGGCAGTGCTTTCGCTGAAGGTGCTCGACCCGGCCTGCGGTTCGGGCGCCTTCCTCGTCGAGGCCTGCCGCCAGCTCGGCACGCGCCTTGAACAGGCTTGGGACATGCACAAGGCTGAAAAACCAACCATACCGCCAGACGAGGACGAAGTGATCCATGCCCGCCGTCTGGTGGCGCAGCGCTGCGTCTACGGCGTCGACCGCAATCCCATGGCGGTGGATCTGGCGCGCTTGTCGCTATGGCTCGCGACGCTCGCGCGCGAGCACGAATTCTCATTCCTCGACCATGCGATCAAGGCCGGCGATAGTCTTGTCGGGTTAACGCAGAAAGAGATTGAGGCGGCGAACTGGGACGACAGCAAGCCTGGTCTGCCGCTCTATCGGCAGTTGATCCGTGACGAGGTGCGAAAGGCGCTTGAAGGTCGCGAGGCCATTCGCACGGCGCCCGATGACGTGACCCGAGCCATCCAGGAGTCGCGACATCGCCGTGTCGAGGAGGAGATCGAGCCTGCCAGGCAGGTCGGCGACGCCGTGATCGCCGCGTTCTTTTCGGCCGACAAGGCGAAAGCGAGAGAACAGGCACGGACTGAGGTCGAGAGCTGGATCACCGCGAATTTTCGGCCGGAATGGGACAGGATCGAATCTGAATCGAGGCGCTTCCGGGCCGACCATGGCTGGCGGCCGTTTCACTGGCAGATCGAGTTCCCTGAAGTGTTCATGCGGGACAATCCTGGCTTCGACGCGATCGTTGGGAATCCGCCGTTTGCGGGCAAGAACACAATCACCGCCAGTTCCGGCCCACGCTATTTGCTATGGCTCCAACAACTGCATGAAGGGGCGCATGGCAATGCCGATCTCGTCGCACACTTCTTTCGGCGAGCGTATCACGTCCTGCGGAACGGCGGCGCTTTCGGACTGATAGCGACCAACACCGTTGGGCAGGGGGATACTCGTGAAACTGGACTCGCGACAATTCTGCAATCCGGCGGAACTATCCTCCGAGCGAAAAAGCGCTATCGATGGCCGAACGAGGGAGCCGCGGTCGTTGTGTCGATTGTGCACGTCAAAAAGGGCACGAGCTTATGCCCGGCAGTATTGAATGAGCGTGAGGTGGTCCGCATCTCGGCCTACCTCGTTGCAGGAGAGTTCGACAACGCTCCGTCGCTAATGAGGGCCAACTCGCGTCGCTCGTTTCAGGGGACGAACCCAGTTGGAGCCGGGTTTCTGTTTTCGGATGATGGCGCGGCAAAAGGCGAGACCGAAAGTCTAGACACTCGGATAAAGCTAATAGCCGGCGATCCGAATCTAGAACATTTCATCAAGCCATATACATCGGGCGAGAACGTAGCCAATTCGATGGATCATATGCACACGCGCTATGTCATTGACTTTGGCGAGCTATCAGAAAATGAAGCAGCGCAGGCTGCTCCTCCGCTCTTCGAGATAGTGAAAACTCGCGTTGGCCCGCTCAGGGCAACGGACAACCGCGAACATTATAAACGCGTTTGGTGGCAGTTTGGGGAACCAAAGAGGGGGCTTTATGAGAAGGTGGAAGGCCTGTCTTATATCACCGTGACACCACAAACGTCGCCTCATTTGCAGATTGCCCGCCGGGCCAACGACGGAGTATTTGCGTCGACCTTGGTGGTCTTCGCCTACCCCAAGCACTCTCCCTTCGCCATTCTCCAGTCCCGTGTGCACGAAATTTGGGCGCGATTCTTCTCGTCCTCAATGAAGGACGATCTGCGCTACGCCCCCTCCGATTGCTTCGAGACCTTCCCCTTCCCGCAAAACTACGAGACCGACTCCACCCTCGAAGCCATCGGCCAGACCTATCACGATCACCGCGCCGAACTAATGATCGCCGCCAACGAGGGGATGACCAAGACCTACAACCGTTTCCACAGGGACAGCGAGACCGGTCCGGCCATCCATCGCCTGCGCGACCTGCACTACGAGATGGATCGGGCCGTGCTCTATGCCTATGGCTGGGATGATCTCGCCGATATGCAGAAGCCCGAGTTCCTCACCGAAGACACCGAGGACGACCACACCTACCAGGGCCGCTATTTCTGGCCCGCCACGCAACGCGACCTCGTCCTCTCCCGCCTCCTCGCCCTCAATGCCGAACGATACCGGCAGGAAGTCGCCGCCGGCCTGCACCAGAAGGGCAGGACGCGTATCCGGCAGGAGGAAGACGAGCACACTGAACGGGAGACGCAAGAATGGGCGGAATAATGGATGGCCACGTTGAGTGGGCGGTTATCAATCGCCTCAAGGCCATGCTGGATGATCCACCTCCGACGAAGTTCAATGTGACCCAGACCTTTGCGATCTTCAGCGCGGTGCTACTGTGGACAAAGAACCGCGGCTGGGTCGCTGGGAAGAAGGCAAGACAACCCTTGGTCGGCGAAGCGGACCAGGCTGCCGACGAATTCCGGAAAGCCCTTGCAAAAGAGCTGATCACCTCAGAGCCATGGTCACTGTCGCGTCGTGTGCCCCGCTTTGAGCTAGTCCCGCAGATCGGCACGAATAGTCGCGAGCTGTCGGTCAACGGCGACTTCCAAGACATGCCGGTGGAAGCGTTTGCAGAATGGCTCCGCAACGCTATAGGCCACGGTGACGGCCGGACTATCAGACCGCTCCATAAGCATGAAAGGCCGGCCTACAAGACTTGGTTGAGCGGGTTTCAGGTATTCTTTCCAGAGACGCAGACCTCGGAGCGCGTTCTCCATCTTTGCCTCTACGACACAGACATGCGGCGCATCGGCTCACTGCTCGCCGATCGTTTCTGCGAGGCCCTCTCCAGAGCGCCGACCTACTACATGGCGGATGTCGCGACGCGGGTGATCGAGACGGAGCGGGTGGCATAGCGCAAATCCACGATCGCAAGGAAGTCTTGCAAGTTGCATTTTGCAAGACTATATAGGGCCCTGGAGGTTCCCATGACCACGACGATCGGCGCGCGTATAAAGGCGCTGCGCGACCAGCGGAAGCTGTCCCAAGAGGCCCTGACCGAGCTATTAGGCTTCAAGGATCGGCAGACTCTGTCTGCTATAGAAACCGGCGAGCGCAAGGTCGCGGCGGACGAGCTGCTGCGCGCCGTTCAGATATTTGGCGTTCCGCTCGACTACTTCACTGACCCGTTCTTGCTCGCTGGCGAGGGGCGCTTCTCCTGGCGTCAGACCGGCGTCGATGGCGACAGGCTGCGCGGCTACGAAGAGACGGCCGGTCGGTTCATCGCGGCGTTCCGCGTGCTCGGACGCCAGGTAGGACACCAGCCGCCGTTGATCCGGCCGACGCTGAGCCTGACCAAGCAGTCAAGCTACGATGACGCGATTGCGGCCGGCGAGCGGTTCGCAGCGGAGTTCGGTCTGGGAGACGTGCCGGCGCGCCAGCTCGCCGAAATCATGGCTGAAAGGCTCGGCATGCTGGTTCTGATGGTCGACCCGATCGAGGGTGTCTCAGGCGCTGCCTGCCAACTGCCCGAACTGGACGTCGTGCTTATCAATCGCAATGAGGTCGCCGGCCGCCGGCATTTCGACCTCGCTCACGAGCTCTTCCATATCCTCACCTGGGAAAAGATGCCGCCCGAGCATATCGAGGAGGCAAGGCCGACGAAGCGCAACCGTGTCGAGCAGTTGGCAGACAATTTCGCCTCGGCGCTGCTGATGCCGTCGGCAGTGCTGGATCGGTTCGGCAACTGGGCGCAGCTCACCGAGAAGACATTGACCGACCACCTCAATGATGTCGCGGAGGAGTTGCTAGTGACCTCGCAGGCCCTGCGCTGGAGACTCGTCGGGATGGGGCGGCTGAGCCGCGCTCAGAACGAAACCATTTCCGACGACAGCCTTAGGAACAACGGCAGCAAGCCAGGAAAGCAGGCGCCGCCGCCACTCTTCTCGAAGCCGTTCGTGCAGATCGTTGCGACAGCGCTGGACGAGGGCAAGACCTCGATGCGGCGGATCGCCTCGATCCTCGGCGTCGCGATCGACGATTTCGCGGAGCTCTTCGCCGCCCATAGCGTGGAAGCGCCATACGAGTTGTGATGTCGACATGGCGCGCCACACCGGTCCAGTCCTCGTCGATACCAACGTCATCATCGAATGCTGGCGGGTTGGTGCGTGGAAGGCTTTGGCTGGAGGCTACGCGTTGGAAACGGTAGGCGTGTGCTTTGTCGAGACGCAGACCGGCTTCCAGAGGCGCCGGCCGGAGGAGCAGATAGACAGCAAGGTGCTGACGGCCACGCTCAAAGCGGTCCACCCAGTCGAGGACGCCGAATTCGCCAAAGCGCTGACGCGCGACGCGGAGATCGGCTTCTTGGATGCGGGAGAACAGGCACTCTGGGCTCATGCGGCCAGCCGAACGGATAACTGCGTTCTGTGCGGCCCAGACAAGGCGAGCCTCCGGATCGGCATCCGGCTCGGCTTGAAGGATCGCCTAGTGTCGCTTGACCGCTTACTGCGGGACGTCGGCTTCCGGTCGAGGATCGAGCTCAAGTCAGCATACACCCAAAAGTGGCTGGAACAGGCGCTGGCACAACTGGCGCAGCGGGAGGGGAAGTAAGGTGACGAACACGAATCCACCGAATAGCGCCGCACTAGCGGTGCAGGATCGGCTCAGCGTCCTTCCCAAGCCAGCCACTCCCGTCGGGGTGCGTGAGAGACTGGTCGAAATGCTTAGGCGTGATCTGGTCGGCCCGCACCCTGACTTCGATCCGGATCTCGCGTATGAGGTGCTGGAGGGGACAAGCCCGTCGACCTGGTATTTGACCGGGTTCCTTGCACCTCATCGCAAGACGGTCATCGAAAGGCGCGCCGAACTTGCCGAGGAGCAGCAAGCCGAATTCGCCCTCGAAACGCAGCGAGAGACCGAAGGGCTCGAGCAGGGAGCACCCCAACCTGGAGCTGGCGAGGACGCCGGCCCCGCCGAGCCGCCGCCGCGCCGCTCGTTTGAGCCGTCGTCGATCGGGATTACTGTGCTTTTGGCGCGCGAGGCCACGTCAATCGAGGCGCGGGTTACATGGGGCGACTACGTCACCGAGCCGCCCTTGGCCTCAGCCCTCGTGAATCCAGAGGAGCGCGAGGCCGCAGCCAAGGAGAAACGCAAGCTTGACGAGCCCGCTCGCAGCAGCCTTCAGTGGCGCCGCCTCCCCCGCGAGCGTTGGGTGTCGATTCCGCTGAAGCACGGCCTCCACCGGTATCTCGTTCCGGAAAGTGCAGCCCCGGCTTATCCCGGGGGCGGACTTGAACTTGCGGTTTCCATTAGGCCGACGCACACCGCAGGCATTGATGGCCGCCGCCGCGACCTCCTTGCCGTCTCGGTCTTCCTCGTCAACAGGCGTTCCGAAGCCCTCAGGCGCTATGGCGACCTGGCTTTCTGCTTCCAGGCACGTCTGGAGCTAAAGTCCTCGCTCGGTTTCGAGCCAAATGACGACCGCGCATCGTATGACGCAGAAGAGTTTGACGAGCGACTGTCTGACCTTCACTACGGCGACGTCGCTTCCTACGCGACCGGTCACAACAGCTCCGGCGACTGGGATGCGGCGGATGGTGACGGCCTGGTCACAACCGTGTTCACCACTCCCATACCGTGTCAGGACGTCGAAAAACTCGGTGCCGACATAGACCTCCCTCGTGTGATGCGAGGCATGGAGGCACTGGCCGAGGCGGCCGAAAGCGCCGACAGCCTGCGCGCCGCGCTCGAGCAGTTGCCCGTTGCCTACACAGCTTGGGCCGCCGAACAAGCCGCGATGGTCGGCAAGATAGACGGTCAGAAGCGCCAGGAGGTTGCGCACCAGCTTCTCGATGACATCAAAGTCGCGAGGGGCCGCATCGCGAGCGGTATCGAACGCCTGACCGCCGATCCGGTGAGCCGCGAAGCCTTCGCGATCATGAATCGCACCATGGCGCGCGCAAACCGCCAGCGTAGCTCCACCATCAACGGGAAGAAGCCGGGCCAGCAGACCGCGCCCAGTTGGCGCCTGTTTCAGCTCGCCTTTGTCCTCCTCAACCTCGACGGGCTAGTCGACCCTCTCCACAAGGATTGCGCCACGGTAGACTTGCTGTTCTTCCCGACCGGCGGTGGCAAGACGGAGGCCTACCTTGGCCTCGGCGCCTTTGCGATTGCGCGGCGGCGATTGTCCAACTCTGGCCTGAGCGGCGCGGGTCTGTCAGTCGTGATGCGGTATACGCTGCGGCTGTTGACGCTCGACCAACTGCAGCGTGCGGCGGGCTTGATTTGCGCGCTCGAACTCGAACGGCGAGACCATGGCCGCCTTGGTCAGTGGCCCATCGAGATCGGCTTGTGGGTCGGCGGTGGTGCGACGCCGAACAGCTTCGGCAACTCCAGGACCCCGGCACAGGGCTCCGCAATCCAGTGGGTGCGAAGCTATCGCAATGGCCACGGTCCTGCGCCGGCACCGCTCAAGAATTGTCCGTGGTGCGGCGGCGAACTCAAGCCGGATGCGTTCCACCTCCACCCCAACCAGCAGGACCCGAAGTGCCTCGATATTCGCTGCGACAACATCGACTGCGACTTCTCCAGCACCGAGAGGCTGCCGATCGTGGTGGTCGACGAAGAAATATATCGGCGGTTGCCAGCGTTCATGATCGCTACCATCGACAAGTTCGCCAATGTCCCCTGGGTAGGAGGCGCTGGTGCCTTTTTCGGCAATGTCACTCGCCATGACGGTTCAGGCTTCTATGGGGCCGCCGAACCGAATGCCGGCACGCGGCTTCCGGTGCCGTTGCCGCCGATCGATCTCGTGATCCAGGACGAACTCCACCTGATCTCTGGACCTCTTGGAACGATCGCTGGACTGTATGAAACTGCCTTCGATCTTTTGGCTTCCCGCAACATCAATGATCTGCCACGCGGTCCCAAGATCGTAGCATCCACGGCGACGGTGCGGCGAGCCAGCGCGCAGATCAGGAATCTCTTCGGGCGCACGAGCACAGCGATATTCCCACCGCCGGGAATTAGCCGCCACGACTCCTTCTTCGCCGAGGCGGACACGTCGTCGCCCTCGCGGCTCTATGTCGGTGTCGCCTCACCCGGAAGAGGACCCAAGCTCGTATTCCTTAGGACACTTCAAACGCTCCTGGCCGGAGCGGAGGCGTTAGCAAGCGCGGGCACAGGCGCGGGCGATCCGGCGGATCCGTATCTGACGGCGCTCTGCTACTTCAACGCCCTGCGCGAGCTGGGCGGCGCGCGGCGTATCGTCGATGACGAGGTGAGGGCTCATCTGGGTAGCTACGGGTCGAGCCGTGTGCGACTGGAACCTGCCGGACAAGTTTTCGCCAATCGCCAGCTGCGGGAAATCCAGGAGCTAACTTCGCGCTACAGCACTGACAAGGTCTCCGAGGCTCGCACGCGACTTGGGCGTCCGGCAAGCGAGAAGAGCGCAGTAGACGTGGCCCTCGCCACCAACATGATCTCGGTGGGTCTCGATATCGGACGGCTCGGTCTCATGGTAGTCCAAGGCCAGCCCAAGACCGCCGCCGAGTATATCCAGGCGACCTCCCGAGTCGGTCGCGAGGCGCTCAAGCCAGGATTGGTGATTACGCTGCTGAATGTGCACAAACCGCGCGACCGCATGCACTACGAGCAGTTCCGTTCGTTCCACAGGAGCTTCTATCGAGCAGTCGAAGCGACTAGCGTGACGCCATTCTCGACACGTGCTCTCGACCGAGCTCTAGCGGCCACCATGGTAGCTGGCGTTCGGCATTTCGAACCAGGGCTTACGCCGAACGATGCGGCCAGCAGGTTCGCGCAGTTCGACCAAGCCTTTGTCGCGGTTGTTGCCACCGTGCGAGCCAAGATGATCGTCAGCGGCGCCACGCAACCCGAGATCGATCGCTGCCTCCAGCGCCTCGACGCGCTAAAGCACGCCTGGATCGCCATTGTCGACACGCAAACCAGTGGCGGCGATCCGTTCAAATATGGGAACGAGCAGCCAGTTAGACGCCTTCTGCAGGACCCACACAGCCAGCAGGTAAACATGGCCCCCGAGCGCCGGCTGTTCATCGCGGGACGCTCGATGCGGGATACAGAACCTGTGGCACTTCTGCGCCTCAAGACACCGACCGGACAATCCTTTTAGCGGCGAGGCACGATGCCCGACACCACACAGAGCTTCTCGCAACTATTGCTGACCTACGGCCCTGGCGCGATGCTGGATCTGCCTGATCACGCGGTGGTCGTTGCCGGGCTGCAGGGCTGGCACTACGGCGGTCAGTGGCAGCCGATAGAGGAGCAGCGGCTAGTCCCGCTACTGCGCCAACAACTTGCACTGGGGCCGGAATTCGAGGGGCTGCGCCCGCCGCCGAAGCAAGACGAGGACCGGCACGATGATCGCCGGCCGGGCGTGGACGTCATGGTGTTTCCGACGTGGTTCACGGTCGAGGAACCACAACAATCGGCCGGGCAGACGCCGGCCACCTCCGAGACGCGACGGCGCATGGTCGAGTTCGATCATCTCCAAACTCGTGGTGATCGACTCAGTTACCCGGACCCAGTCAGTGGCAAGCGACTGGGTGTGAACCCGATCCGTTTTGTAGGAGCTTGCGCGAAGGGACATCTCGAGGATGTCGACTGGCGGGGGTTGGCGCATCGCGGAGGCGACAGGGCTTGTCGGAAGCCGATGTTCTGGGTCGAACGCGGGGTCAGCTCAGATCCATCGGACATTTCCGTGCAATGCACGTGCGGCGCCCGCGTTACGATGGCCGACCTCTACAAGCCCATGTTCCTCGGCACATGCGCTGCCTTCAGCCCGTGGTTGATGCCTAGGTATATTTCAGGTGATAGCTGCGACGAGGATCTTCGATTGCTGCCCCGATCGGCGACCAATACCTATTTCGCGCAGACGGTGACAGTGATCTCACTGACCCGCACCGATGATCGCGTGAGGCAGACGATCGAGGAGCATCGGCAAACCGTTGAGTCACTCAGAAGCTTGCCGAATTTCGTCCAAGTGTTGAGATCTTTGCCGCAGACCAAAGAGCCATTCGCTCCATTCTCGGACGAGGAAATCATCAACGCCTTAGCGACCATCGCACAAGATAGCGATGGCTCATCAACCAATCCCCGTGTCGCAGAATTCGAGGCGCTGGCGTCAGGCGCACCGGTAATTGGCTATGACGACGCGGCAGCATTCCTTTTCGCGGAGACGCTTGATCGGCCTACGTTGAGCCTATCGCCGCCCTGGGACCAGTTCCTCGCTGGGATCGTGAAGGTGAGCCGTTTGCGCGAAGTCACGTGTCTCTACGGCTTCACGCGCCTGGAGCCGCCGCCGACCTCGGCCGAGAGCGAGCTCGACGAAATCCAACTTAACGTCGATGGAGCCCCGCTAAGCCGGGAAGTAAAGTGGCTGCCGGCCATTGAGCAATTTGGTGAAGGCATTTTCCTTCACGTAAACCCCGATTACATCCGTCAGTGGCGCGACCGCGCTGACGTCGTTATCCGTGCTGATGAGCTATACCGCGGCGAGGCACATGAAGCGGCGAATTTCAATCGGCCTCCGAGGCACCTTGGCGTGGCCTACTGGGCACTGCATTCACTTTCGCACGCGCTTATGGCCGAGCTGGCCATGGAGTGCGGATACCCGATTTCGTCACTGAAAGAGCGAATATACGCAAGTGGAGCCGGGCAGTCCGATCGCTTCGGGATCCTGATCTACACCTCGACAGCAGGCGCGCAGGGCACTCTTGGCGGCTTGAGCGGCATGGCCGAACACATGCCCAAAATCCTGGCAAAGGCCGTGCACGGGCTGGAGTTGTGCTCGAACGACCCCATTTGCGCAGACCACCATGCTGGGACGGACCTTGATGAACGGCCGCTCCACGGATCCGCGTGCCACGCATGCATCCTCGTTCCGGAAACATCGTGTGAGGCTCGAAATACCAGGCTGGATCGAGGGCTTCTGGTGTCGACACTGGTCGGCTCCAAGTCCGCAATGTTCTTGTAAGGAGTGCCCACGCCCTGTTGCTGCGATAATGCGCGACCTATCGCGGTTGGGCCGACAGAGATCGCCGTCAATAGCCGGAAACATTCAGGTAGAGCCTTGGTCGCGTCTCGTCACCGCCTGGATAAAATGGCCGACTTGAACGCTTGACTGAGAGATTGGCCGACTGGAAGGGCGCGCACACGAACATTATCACTCGCCGCTGATCTTGAGCTACTCGGCCGGCCCACAAACGCATCGACCCAAAAATGGTTTAACCGAGAGGATAGGGCATGCATCGATCTCGCATCAATCTACCCGAGGAATTTGCGGCCAATCCCGTTGTGGTGGCGGCTCACCGCGAATCAATGCTTGAGGACATCGATCGAAGTATCAGGCTCGCCGAAATCCGATGCTTGCCCTTCGACGTGCTGTTGACCCGGATTGAACGGTTGTGGGAGGACGATGCTGCACAGGAGATTGTCTACCGCGCCTGCTCCGAGGCATTTGAACACAATCAGCTTTGCGCGCTGGCAGAATCGGCAAGACGTTTAGCCGAAGCTGCCGGGCAGCTGGCGAGCGGCAAGAAGACATCCGTCGACCGCGCTGTCAAACGCATTCTCTCGCGCATGCCAGGGCCCATAGCGGCGCCGATCGTCGAGCCGTGGCTAAGTCACGCGCGCAAGTTCCGGCGCCAAATCGCTTATCGCGTCCTTCGCGCCTCCGGCTTCCCAGAGGCCTTAGGCGCGAAGCTCCTGGAACATTTCGAACGGACTGCGGACCAGGAATGCTTGCATCTTCTTGCCAGAAACCCCCACGCTCTGCTGGCAACCGATGCCGTCCGGGTTCTCGATTCCGTCAAGGACGAATACTGGCGGATGCGCATGGTTCAAGCTGTAATGATTACCGACACTAGCCGTTCGCGGATATTGGCAGCGGATTATCCACATGAGTTTGTCTGGGCAGCGGGACGTCAGAAGGACAAAAGTCTTTTGCCTGATATGCGACGGCTGAAAGCCGGGCACTCCTCTGACCTTTCCTTCGTCTCTCTCTACGCTTGGGCGCTAGGCCAGCTTGGCGCGGCAGATGATCTGGCGGCGCTACGTCTATCGATGGCAAAGGGTGAATGAGGGAGGAACGCTGATGACGGCAGGCAAAGAAGGAGGGCAGGGGACGCTAAACTCGTGCTTGACACGGCGAACGGTGCCGCATGCAAAACTGCCTTCGCCAGCATCACTGACCTCAGATATTGCGAGGGGACCACCGTGCGCTGCCTGGGGCGTTTCGCCTACTCATCCCTCCAAACCACACGCCGCTCCCATCTGATCTCGACCAGGCGTCGGAAACGGATCGTCTCCAGTTCCTGCCCGACCGGGTGGAACAGCTCCGCTCGCATCGATTGCTTGCGGCCGCATCTTTCGCAACGGACCTTTGCCCGCACTTGGTCGATGGTGACGTTGCCAATCACCTCTCGCAATTCCAGCGGCTTATAGAAACGCTTGATGTTGCAGAGGCCACAGCTAAGGCGGGCAACCTGCCCCGCGCTGTGGGCATGCATCAACGTCCATGGCGCGCCTCTCGGCCATTTTTCGGGTTGTTCTGGCATCCCTAGAGATGAGGAACATATTCCTCTCGGGTCAAGAGGCCCTTGACTCTGTCGTTCTCTTTTTGTTCACTAAGGGCAAAATGGAGACATGCAATGAAATCGATCACTGTCACTGCGGCCGAGCAGCCCGAAATCTACGCAACGGTGAGGCGTGACGGCCTGCCATACATCGCTCCGTCATCAAGATGGCAAAGCAAATGCGCGGCCTATCTGATGTCAGTCAGAAACAGGCGATCGCTGAACTTACGGCCACTTGGATTCTAGCGATCTACCCGGAAAGCTTGGAGCTGGCATTATCGCTTTCAGACGCGATGCGCGCACAGACCGACATCTATCTGAGGGAAAGCAAAAAGAAGCCCGCCGTCTCACACTGATGCATTGCGCAGCCGAGGTCCGTCGCCGGCCAAAATCGATCGGGAATGGCCTTATCAGGTCGCGCTGCCCGATGACCTATGCACGGGATACAGCTTCAGGCTGATCCACGAATTTTGCGAAGCGCGCGCGCTGATGACAAGGCAGGTGCAGGCGATATGGCCGGATCATAAATACGAGAACTGGCGGCTTTACTGCTTGGCCGATCAGGCGTCCGCACTGGTCTTCCTTGACCACCTCGGGGGCATGATGTTCGATCCCAAGCGCGATCGGGAAAACGGCAACGCACGCGGCGTCTGGCGCCGGACTGGCGAATACAAGAGAATTCTCGATCGCGGGCCGCTGAGCGTTCCCCAGGCCCTGCGCAACGGACCGTCCGCTGTTCTTCTTCGCTGGCCTGTGGACGAGTTGGCATGGCGTGCGCAAGGTCAAGGAAGGTCCCGGCGATCACGAGCTGTATGCCTTTATGACGACCAAGCCCAACGCCCTCATCGCACCTATTCATGAGAAGGCGATGCCGGTGATCCTGACCACACAAGAGGACATCGAGACCTGGCTGACCGCGCCATGGACCGAAGCGAAACGGCTGCAGCGCACCGCTTCCGACGAGGCCTTGGTGATCGTCGAAAAACCCGCCACTCAGATCAAAGTGCCGCAGCAGTTGCCGGCCCAAGGATCACTGCTTTGACGGCTTTCCGATGAGCGATGAACTGATCAGCCTTCCTGGCGCTGTAGAGCCCGTCACGCGCCCTGGCATGAGCATCACCGATGCGAGCACCCTGGCTGTGGCAAGGATGCAGGATGGGGTTCGCCTAGGCGCCTCTTCGCGGCCTCAAGAAGGCCCTGTGAGCATCGCGAGCTTTTTCAGATCGTCGAGACGCCAAGGGGTGGTGCCACGCGCACAGGCTCGTCAAAGGCGGTCTTGCACGCGCCCCTCACCAGTTTCGAATGCGACCCAACCGTGTGTGATGTGATAGGTTCCCGCCATGTCTGATCATATTCTGCCGAGCCAGAAGCAGCCCAAGCTGATCGTCGTTGTGGCGTTCGATCGTGGTGAGGACGGCGAGCTGTTTCCCGCCTTTGGTCCGACCGATCAGCAAAGCGAGGAACGCGCCATCCGCACCGCCATGGCGCTTGCGGGAAAGCACGTTGGCGTAATCGCATGGAGCCGCGACGCGAACCCGGCGCTTGGCGACTACGGCCCACCGACCCTGCCATTCACCAGCGGTGACGTGCCGGATATGGAGTAAGTTCAGCCCGGGATTCCATCTCGCGATGGTCGAGGGGACGTGCTTTACTCCGAAGATGAGCCTGCTGACACGATTCCTCGTCCTTGCCGCCTTCGCAGCGTGTTTACCTTCGGCCTCCTATGCGGAGCCGCGCAACGGTCCGCGCCTTGAAGAGCGGGCATGCCAGCCCATCACTACGGCCAACGAAGCGTTCGTCAAGATACCGATCTTTCAGGCGACTTGGGACGCCGTGATCAAGCGCGATACAGGCGTGGTGGTCATGCATAGAGACTCGGTCTACGCAAATGGCATCCTATACGAGCGAACGGCGCCATACGCGCCTTGGCGCGTTGAGGCGCTTCAACTCGGGAATCCCTGGCATTCGGGTTGTCATCAGCTGCGCGAAGAGGTGCTGGATGGTGTCAACACCATGGTCATCTCGTATTGGAGGCACAACTCCGACGTCGATCCGCGGTGGTATCATTGCACGATATGGATTGAAGTTCCAGAATACAGGAATCGAAAGCTGGACTGCTCGACCGTCTATTTCTCCGAGGAAGCAGAGCTGAAAAGACGTTGGTTTTATAAAACCGACATCAAGCTGCCGGCGCCGCCACAGAAGTGAGTGCTCGGCGCGGCTGTAAAACTTTCGCCGACAGGATTCGGCCAGACGCGGTCAGGCTCAAACCCATTTCGGCCGACGTCTAAGGGCCTGACGACACAACAAGCCAGGCCGTCATGAGGCGGGAAACTTCACGATCCTGTCTCTTCTATAGTCATAGGCAATGTGCGGTCTTCCATTCCGATAGTCGTCATAGGTCCAGCGGCCCGTAGCGCGGTCATTGACGAAATCGGTGCACCACTTGACGCCATTGGGAGGAGGTCGTCCTTGATGCCATCTCTTTTTCGACGTTACGCCTTGGAGGCAGTGCTGAATTGCAGCGCGCCTCTGTTCCGGGGTCTGCAGTTTCGCTCTGCCTGCTTCAAATTGGGCTCTACCATCGCTTTGGCAGCCAGCAGTTAGTAGTGCTGTTGCGACTATCAATTTGCTAGCGCACTTCAAATGAGGTTCTCCAAATCGGGCACGTCACTACGGCAACCATGTGGACGTGGTTTTCGCCAGTCTGTCGATTTTATTGCTTTTCCCTGTTATCGACTTGTTTCAAAAGCGCCATCAGTCCGGCGCAGCCGCCTAACTCCGACAGTGCGAGCTCTTTCGTTTCTTTGTCGGCATGTTCTAAGTCGGGCGTCTTGGCCTCCTCTAGTCCTAAGCCTTCCATTGCGTCCGCCACATTCATTGAGGCGATAGTGCCTTCGGCGTTCTTCGCCTTTTCAAGGCTCGCGGCGCGAGATAGGCATTCGGTCTTTTCAAATACCTTGGCGAGCCATGGCCACATAGGTTTGTTTTCTGCGCCGCAGAGGCGTTCTGCCAGGACATGGATTGACACATACATCCCGATAGCCATCCCTGGCATGTCGGGACTTTGGCTCTTTACGCAATGGTCGGTTCCATCAGCATGAGCTGGCAGCAGCATCCCTAGGAGAATTGGCAGGGCCAAACTAAATCGCATGTATCTCGCCCGATTGGCAAAGCAGGATGCTGAGCACGAGCTAAGTTGTCGGCGATTTAATGACGGAGGTCCAGCTCGCTTTGGGACTCACCGCTGACGCGGCATGTTCCTTGACGCTCCTCCAAGTCTTTTCCAAAATCCGGTTTGTGCTGACGAAAATGCTGTCGACTTATTTGCGCGCGCCGTGACGCAGCGGACAAGGCATGTAGGCCGCGCGGCACCTGCTCATTAGTATGACCTTGACGACCCTTAATGCAGCGCCAGAATCAAGGAATGGCTTGGGAAATTGCGGAAATCAATGTCGGCGACGAAGTGTCGATCACCGTGACCGTCCTGAAACTGCTGGACGACGGCCGAGCTACCGTCAGCATCCCGTCATACGGCTTTCCCTATTCGATCCCCGCTCCCAAGAAGGCCAAACCTGGTGACGAGCTACAGCTTACAGGCGAGGTCACCCGTATCGATGAGGACGACCGCAAAGTCACTGTCAAAGCCGGTGGATTGGTTACGGTTGACGTTGATGCGATTTCCGATTGGACGCCTGTTCCTCGAAAGAAGACAGTTCTCAGAGACGAACCGGATTAGACCGCGAAGGCCGTTTCAGGCCTTCGGTCGAAACGGGCTTCCCAATGCTAACGGATCCGGCGCGATATCAGCCAGGCTTTGGGCACAGACAGCTGCCGGGCCGCTCCAACCCGGCCTGAGCTAAGCCGCCCCTTCTGCCCTTTCTTCTCTCGATCGCGGAGTCGAGCAGCAACGAGCTGAATACGCCAGAAAAATAAGCGGTGCCGGTCACAACGAGCAACTATGCGAAGGCACGCGATCGGCTCCTAGCGGCGGGACATGAAAACGCGCCAGCGGGCACTACAAGCCCAACTTCTCCCGGAGGGCATCAATGCGTTTAGATGCCTCGGCCTTGCTGATCCCGTCAGCATAGGCATCAGGGTCGTGGGCCTGTTCGGCCAGCGTTTTCAAATAGGAGGCTTGTGCGGGCGTCATTGGATCGTCCCCGCTGACCCAATCTTCCGGATCCTTTTCGATATCTGCCGATGCCTCGATTTTTGGATTTTTCCGATCGGCCATATGACGGGTCTCCTTGAAGACCCTACAACGAGAATGATCACGATTTGTTCCACAAGTTGTCAGGTGCTCCCGGAGGTCGCTAGAGTTTCCGCGCTTGCACGAACGGGCTGCCCAATGTGAATGCGTCCGGCAGTATTCCCTGTTCGATCTGTTTCCAGGTGACCGGAGCAGCTATCGGAAAGCCTGGACGAGCCCGTGGCGAATAGGCACCAACTGCCGTGTTCCCGCGCCCATTGCGGAGATAATCGAGGAAGATGCGCCCAGAGCGGGCGGAAGGCGCGGCCGAGACGAGGTAGCGGTCAGGGCGTTTGCTGACCAACTGCTGTGCCAGGCGTCGGGCATACTGCCTGGCAGCATCATGAGTCATGGGAGCTTGCAGAGGGGCCATCACATGCACGCCTTTGCCGCCCGTCACCTTCGGCCAGCTATCGAGACCTTCTGAGTGCAGCATGTCCCGGAGCGTCAGTGCCGTCTCGACGACCATCTCCCATTCGACGCCTTCGCCAGGATCAAGATCGATGACAACCCGGTCGGCACGCTCGATATCGTCGACGGTGGCGTTCCAGGGGTGCAGTTCGACGGCGCCTATTTCGACCAAGCCAAGCAGGCCATCGAGGTCATCGACCCACAGCCTCACGCCTTCTCCACCCTCGCGCTTCTGAACACGCAGTTGGTGCAGGGTATCCGGAATGTCGGGCAATCTGCCCTTGTGATAGAAGGTGACCCCGTGAGAGTGGCGAACCAGCTTGAGCGGCCGCCGGCCGAGATGGACGAGCGCCTTCTTCGCCACCTTCTTCCAATATCGGATCAGCTCCTCTTTCGACGGCACCATGGCGTCGGACAGCAATTGTAGAATGTTCTCGCGCGGGACGCCGGAACTTTCATTGGACGGCGGCGTCTTGCGGACCAACGACGCGCCGGCCGGCGGGCTCAGATCGTCGCGCAGGCCCTTGAACACCGCTTCGCGCAGCAGCCCGTCATCGGTGGTGCCACTATACTGGATTTCGGCCTCAACGGCCGGCTGAACCCACGTCGCCTTGGGCTTGTCTATCGGCTCGGCGAGCGGAGATTTGTCGACGATTAGCGGGTCCAAGCGCTCGCGAATTTCACGTGCGTCGGCAAGGCTGTAGCCGCTCTGCGCCTTGCCGGCATAGTGAACACGATTGCCATCTCTGCGGCCGAGGTAAAGCGAGGCGATCCTGCGCGGCCTGGCACCTAGCTTCTCGACAAAGGCGACGATCGGAAAATTGTCCCTCTTGACGCATTTGAGCTTGAGCCAGCTCTCCTGCCGGCCGGACCGGTAGGGCGAATCGGCTCTCTTTGACACGATCCCTTCAAGGCCCATTTCGCACGCGTGCTCAAACACGGTTGGACCGTCGCCTTCCAGATGATCGACATACACGAGTGCCGGGGGCGCGCTCTTCAAGAGACGTTGCAAGGCGCGCTTGCGTTCCAGCAGCGGAGCCTCCCGCAGATCCTTGCCGTCGAGATGAAGGAGATCGAAAGCGTGGAAAACCAATCTTGTCGACTCGGCCTTTCCTAGTTCCCGGCGTAGCGCCTGGAAATCAGGACGCCCTGTGGCACCAAACACTGTCGCTTCGCCATCAACGATAGCCCGCTCCGCGTTCTTTAACTGAGCCGCAGCCCGGACGATTGGGGTGTATCTGTCGGTCCAGTCGAAGCCGTTTCGCGTGAAGGCCTGCACCGCACCCGGCTGAATGACCAGCTGTGTGCGATAGCCATCGTATTTGATCTCATGAATCCATCCGCCGCCCTTGGGCGGCTTCTCCACCAGCGTGGGCATTTGGAATTCAATGAAGGACAGCCGGCCAACGCCAGGCTCGGTAAGCATGCACCCGCACTCCAAACACTGCGATTTGAGTCAATATCACTGGTTCGAATTCGGTTCCGAAACAAAGTGCCGTGTTGGGCGGACGTTGGCATTGTTGACAGTTGTCGGGTCCGCCAAGATGCAGGGCGCCGACGGTGGACGCGCAAAGGGCGCGGGGCGCCACTTCGTGGGTTATCCCTCCTGTATTTGTTGACTCTTAAAATTATGTCGAGCTAATATAGAAGGTGCTACTGTTTATGGGCAAGTCCCTCTCAGCTAGATCTGTTCGACTTGTTCGCTTCAGATTTAATTGAACTCTGCAACTAGCAGAACCAGACGCCATAAGGTCATGAGGATAGATGGGAGATGCAACTCCTCTCCTTTACTGTTTTGAGCGCTGGATTGTTAAGACTGCTGCTGATCCATGATCAGCCTGTTCACGGCAATTCTTATACGAACGATCTTTGCCCTTGTGAAATTCGTGAGAAGCTTCTTCTCGAGGACCCAACCGCCGAAGTCGATGTCGCGATCGTCCTTGCGGCCGATATGTCGGGCTCCGTCAACCAGATAGAGGCTACGCTACAACGCGAGGGCTATGCGGCTGCTTTGGAATCACCGTCCGTGTTGAAAGTGATCAAAGAGGGTATGCACGGCAAGATCGCTGTCACTTTTGTCGAATGGTCGAGCCGCGGCTCCTTAAAAACGCGGGTGGATTGGACCGTTCTCTCTGACGCGAATGATGCGTCGGTTATCGCGGATGCAATCCGGAAAAAGTCGGAAGGCCAACGCCGTGATCCGCACTGTGCGAAAACATCGATCTCATACGCCATTGATGTATCTGTTGATGCCTTTGACAAACTTCCTGCCCCTACGTTGCGGAGGGTCATCGATATCTCAGGCGACGGAACAAACAACGACGGATCTTCACTTGAGGAAAGCCGTCAGAGAGCGCTTCAGAAAGCCATCGTAATCAATGGTCTCCCGATAGGCGCGGAAGTGGAAAATGGCGAGTCGACCGCGGAATATTATGAGCGGCACGTTATCGGGGGGGCCGGCTCGTTTATCATCCCAGCCGACAGCTCGGCTGAATTTCAATGGGCCATAATAAACAAGCTAGTTCGAGAAGTAAGTTTCAGCTCCGGCGATACACGCTCTTAGAACGATCGCGCTGTTATGGCCCTCAATTCGGGGCTCTAATCCAGCCAATTTCCTGATTTCTGCTTGGGCTTATCCACCCACCCCACGAATGTGCCGCCTCCGCAATCGCGCGTCGACGCACGGGTAACGGCGAGATGAATCCGTGAACTCAGTGCCCGGTCTCGCGATCTTTGATTTTGAGCCAGACACCGCCCCTGGGGCGTAAATTAATCGACGGGAACGGCGTCACCTTGTGACCCGACTGCCACTCAGCCGAGAAGCGTTGCGCCATCGTCGTTAAGATCAGAACTGCTTCCATCATAGCGAAACGCTGCCCAATGCAGATACGCGGTCCGCCGCCGAAAGGCATATAGGCGAAGCGCGGCAACTCGTGTGCGAGTTTGCCCATCCAACGCTCTGGTCGGAACATTTCTGGCTGCGCGAAATGCCGGGGGTCGCGGTGCAATACCCACGGGCTGATGAAGATGGTTACTCCGGCGGGGAAGGCGTAGCCACCAAGTTTGAAGGCCCCGATCGATTCGCGGCCTATGATCCAGGCAGGCGGGTAGATCCGCATCGATTCCAACGCGACGCTTTCCGTGTATTTCAGGCGTGGGATGTCGTCGGTCGTCGCCGGCCGGTCGCCAAGCACGTCAGCGATTTCAGCCGCCATTCGAGCTTGAATCTCCGGCCGCTGGCCCAGCAGAAACCAGGTCCATGAAAGTGCGAGCGCCGTGGTGTCGTGCCCTGCAAGAAGGAGCGTAATCGCCTCGTCCCGAAGCAGGGCATCTGACATGGGTTTCCCCATCTCGTCACGCGCTTCCATAAGACGGGACAGAACGTCATATCGTCCTTCCAAACCGCTCGCACGACGCTCGGCTATGATTGATGAAACGATCCTTTCGAGCGTTCGGATCGCTCGCTTATACCTGAAATGGCCGGGCAACGGCACTGCGTCAGGAATAAGGATCGGCCGTTTGAAGCGCGATTCCATCTCGATAACGAGATCGTTTGCCGCATGATCAATGTCGGCAATGTCCCACTCAGCCTCGGAATCGAACAGCGTTTTAGCGGCGATCCGCAACGTTAACTCCATCATCTCGGGATGGATGTTCAGGACCTGATCATTGGTCCAGCGATCGAGCATCTGGTGAGTCAGCGACACTATCGCCGCGTCGTAGGCAAGGAGCTGTTGCCCGGCAAAGGCCGGGGCCGCCAACCGGCGCTGGCGTCGCCAAGACTCACCTTCGTTGGTCAGCAAGCCATTCCCAAACAGCGCCTTTACATGGCGCAACGCGAACCGATGTTTGATATAGTTGCCATAATCTTTGACGAGGATTGTCTCGATAGCTTCCATATCGCTGACCAGAAGAGCGGGCCACCCGGCAAGGTTGAGCCAAACGAGATCGCCATATCGACGTGCGGTTTCAGTAATGAAACCGAGCTCGTCTTTGCCGAAAGCGACTAGGTTTCCGAGGAAGGGCAAGCCTTTCGGCCCGGGCGGCCGATGCGAACAGGGAAACCTAACGCGGCTCTGAAGTAGGCTGGACAGGACCATGCGGCCCGCCTAACTCTTTGATGGTCGAAGCCCCTTTACCGGAAGCATGGGCCAACGGTCCTGAAAGTCAAATCAAGAAAGGCCGGCGGGGAACGATCCCGTCGGGCCTTAGACGTCGGTCCGAAATGGACCTTCCAAGGTGAACTCGTCTGGCGGGGTCTCCCCTTTTCGACCTGCTCCAATTGACAGAGCAGCTATCGGAAGGCGTCGAGGCTCGAGGGGAATAGGCCCCCACGTGTCTACCCGTCCAGTAGCCGTTTCGTGCAAACGCCTGCACCTTACCCTTTTGGACTCAGCTGTGTCCGGTAACCATCCATATTTGATTCCTGAGTCCACCCGGCGGCCTCCAAATCTATACGAGCGTCTTCGGTGACGAGACCAGAATTGGAATAATGGACAAAGTATTAGAAGGATTTAGGCGGCACGTAGAGGCAGATCGTGTTGTCGGGGCCAGGTTGCTGGCAGGCGAAATACTGATGACGGCGTCGGCGTCATGGAGCATGCAGATCGTAGGTCGACTGATTGCCGGCACCGGCGGTATTCTCTTGAGCGTTCTGATGACCAAGATGGTCGCCGACTGGTTTACTGGTCGGGAAATTGCTACCGCGATGGCTATCTTCGTCAACTCGTGGCCGGCTGGCATCGCAATCGCGCTGATGCTGTTGCCAGCGATTGGAGCGACGTTCGGGATCTATGCCGTTAACCTTGCTGTAGCAGGGCTGATTCTGATCGGGCTAGGCTTCTTTGCTTTTGTCTATCGCGCGCCAGATGCGCCCGTGTCCGTTGAAGGCGAACGCGGCGGTCTGACCACGAAAACGATCTATGCCGTGATTGTCGCCGGCTCGATCTGGTGTCTCTACAATATCGGTTTTGCGATGATCTTCAGTTTCGGACCGTCGATGCTCGTTGAGCGAGGCTGGTCCAGCACTGCAGCTGGATCAACGATCAGTATCGTGCTCTGGCTCGCCGTGCTTTCGGTTCCTTTCGGGGGCTTGCTCGCTGATCAGACCAAACGCGGCGACGCCGTGATCATCACAGGCTGTATCGCCTTCGCGCTGCTGGCACTACTCCTACCGCGAAGCGATGCGGTGCTTCCCATCGTCATTGCCCTTGGGATCGTTTGCGGCCTGCCCGCCGGTGCGATCATCAGCCTGTCTGCGCTGGTGCTCGAGCCGAAGACGCGATCGATCGGAATGGGATTATTCTACACGGTTTTTTATACCGGGAGCCCAGTTGGAGTGGCGATCGGTGGAAAGCTCTCCACTTCGATGGGCGGCGCGAGCGCCGCACTCGACTTCGGCGCCGTGGTGCTCCTCGCTTGTCCAGTCATTCTGTGGCTCTTCCGCCGTATCGTTGCTGGCCGGAATCGGCGGGTCGTTCCTTCGACATAAACACGCGAACGGAGCTTAGCGAAGCGAAGGCCGCCAATAGCGCCTCTGGAAGCAGTCACTTATCGTCCGTTACAATGTTACAATGAGCCTTTGTAAGTTGGTAATTTCATTGGCTAATCGCAGAGTTCAATCCTTCCTCGCAGCACCAGTCTATCCGCACCATGCAGGGCTATGGCGATCGCCGAGCATGACCGACTGAGCAAATAGAGGCTATCAGGGCAAATCGCGACGCATACTGGCTGAATGATACGGAGCCGAGCTGCCCTTGTGCCCGGCTCCGGCTTTGACGGGAGCCTACGCAGCGTCGCCCTGTTAGTTGCCGACGTCGTCGCTCCGGAGCCGCTTCACGCACAGAGCGCGAAGGACTAGAGCGGCATCGGCGTAAGTGATCGCCTTTTCGCCGCCGAAAACCAGTGCATTGCCGACAACCTCTAGGACATAGCCCTCGATGCGCCAAGGAAGAATATCGGTGCAGGTCCGCATGCGGCCGAAGACCGAACTGATCGGCACCATCTGGTCCTTAAATTCCACGTGCGGCTCATCCGTTCCCGGAGTCCAGGTCTGGTAAGCTTCCAAGGCATCGTCGAAGGCTCCGTGCAAATGAATCGGAGCATGGCCCTCATGCAGTGCGGGTAAAAGGCGTGTGGTCATCGGTCTCCTCCTGGATCGCGGCAGCCAGCCAATGCTGCCAGGTAACCCCCCGCATTTCGATGATTGGTCTATGGCCGGATGCGCCGGGCGCCTACCAATAGCCGCAAGTGCCGATACCCCAATAGAAGGCTTCATCCCGTCCTGAGCGGCGAAATTTCGCCCCGGAGTCAGAAGTGTCGTCCACCTGCGCCTGGTCCGGCGCATAACGTGAAAGCTCCGTGGGCGGGAAAAGGGCGCCGATCACGGTCCTGATACGGCCCGGAACGGCTTCCAGAAATGTCTGCGTCATCGTCATCTGCTGATCCTGCGAACATGGACGGCGAAAAGTCAGGCACTTGAAGAGGGCAGTATGACTTGCTTCTTAGGAAATGTCTATCAAACTTGTAGACATTGCTTTGTAAGGAGCAAGCCTCAGACGAAATGCCATGCGACTTTGCCTGTGACAACGATGGATGCCTGATCGCCAAGCTTCCTGCTATCCGCGCCTCGAACGGCCGCAGCTCCCGGTCTCTTGGCACTTTGCGACGGGGATCAGCTCCATCGCGCCTTCCTCGCGAGCGTGACGGATCTTCAGAATGATGATCCGTCCTTCATGAACCTTGGTCGAGCCGCCAACATGCGATCAGGTGCCCGTCGCCAGCTTGGCTGAGGGGCGGTTCCGCTTTCCGGCAATCGGCAACAGCCAGCAGGCAACGGTCGGCGAAGGCGCATCCCTGGTTCGGGCCCGCCGCCATGTCGGCCTGAGAGATGATCTTCGGAGCTGCGTCGTCTGAAGACGCCGCCAGCAGCAGTTTCGTATAGGGATGATTGGGCCCGCGAAAAATTTCGTCGGATGAACCGGTTTCGACAAGCCGGCCGCGATACAGCACGCCGATCTTGTCTGCCATGTAGCGCACGACCTTGAGATCGTGGCTGATGAACAAATAGGTCGTGTCCTCGTCTCGCTGCAGGTCGTTGAGCAGGTTGAGCACGGTCGCCTGCACGGAAACATCGAGCGCCGACGTCGGCTCGTCCAGCACGACGACCTTCGGCGAGCCAGCGAAGGCCCGGGCGATCGCCGCCCTTTGCCGCTGGCCGCCGGAAAGCGAGCGCGGTTTTTGCTCAGCCGTGGTGGTGCCCAGCCGGACTGATTGCAGCAGGTCGCCGACGCGCTGGACCGCCTCACCGCGGCTGAGGCCGGCAAGCCGCCGCAGCGGACGACTGAGAATCCTGCCGATCCTATGTCGCGGATTGAGTGTGCGATCCGGCGACTGGAAGACCATCTGCACGTTGCGACGGTCGCCCGGCGCACGCTTCTCGACGCGCGGCGCAACCGTCTTGCCGAATAGCTCGACAGCCCCCTCGCTCGGCGTCTGCAGGCCGGTGATGATCCTTGCCAGCGTTGACTTGCCGGACCCGGATTCGCCGATCAGCCCGAATGTCTCGCCCTGGCCGATCTGCAAGTCGATATTGTGCAGCACCGCCTGGCTGCGGAAGGAATGGCTGATCCCCTTGCAAGCGACGGCGATCCGGCGCTCGGCCCGCGGGTCAGCCTGGTCCCGACCCGCCAGCAGGCGAAGGGACGGGCCGGCTCCGTCTGCCTCCGCCAGTCTTCCATCCCGCTTGGTGAAGTTCAGCGCCGGGATGGAGGCGATGAGCGCCCTTGTGTAGGCATGGGCCGGGTTCTCGAAGACCTCGTCGGCGGCGCCGCTTTCGACCACCGTCCCCGACTGCATCACCGCCACCTGGTCACAGGAACGGCGGATCATGTTGATGTCGTGGCTGATTAACAGAATGCTGGTTTTGTGCTCTCGGCGAAGGGCGTGGAGGATGGCGATGATCTCCGACTGCACGCTCGCGTCCAGCGCCGTCGTTGGCTCGTCCAGCAGCAGCAGCGCCGGATCGAGCGCAATTGCGATGGCGATGTTGGCGCGCTGCTGCATGCCACCGGAAAGCTCGTGCGGATAAAGCTCGAGCACCCGGTCCGGATTGCCGACCCAGACACGCTCTAGCAGATCGGCGGCGCGCCAGCGGGCCTCCTCGTGGCGAACCGGGCGATGCCGCAGGATCGTCTCGATGATCTGCCGGCCGATCGTCATCGCCGGATTGAGCGCCGCACCCGGATGCTGGTAGACGGCGGCGATATGGTCGCCCCTCAGCTTGCGAAGCTGTTCCGCTGAGAGTTCGCGGATTTCCCGTCCCTGGAATTCAAGCGCTGACGCCGCGACCCGGGCGTTTTTTGGCAAATAGCGCAGTATGGCGAGCGCCACCGAGCTTTTTCCCGATCCTGATTCGCCGACCAGGCCGAGTGCTTCGCCTTCCCCTATGTGCAGTGATACGCCGCTGACGGCGGGATGCGATCCTTTTCGCCCTTCATAGGTGATAGAAAGCTGCTCTACGTTCAGAACTGATGAGGACATTGGGGAGCTTGAAACCACTTTCTTTGCGCGCAGCCATCAAGGGCAATCGCTTCCGCTTTCACAGCATATAATCTCTATAAAATTACTCGAATTAAGCTGGAGCGCAATCTACCTTTCACGGATCGGGAGATTGTTAGATAGCGGCCTGACCGGAACCGCGATGGTCTCCTGAGCAGATTTTGCGGGAGGCCGGCATGGCTCGAGACCACATGATCCTCAGCGCATTCTTCTTCAACCCGCAGGGCGATCATCGCATGTCGTGGCGCCATCCGCGGGCGCCAGGCCGGGAAGTGCTGGATTTCGATTTCTACCGCGATCTCGTGCAGGCGGCGGAGCGCGCCAGGATCGATACGATCTTCGTCGCCGATCACGTCGCCATCTGGGATTCAGTGCAAAGCGGCGTTGCGCACTATGCCAATGCTCGCCTGGAACCGTTGACGCTGCTGTCGGCCCTTGCCGGAGTGACCAGCCATATCGGCCTGATCACCACGGCATCGAGCTCCTACAGCGAGCCCTACAATGTGGCGCGCATGTTCGCCTCGCTCGACCATATCAGCAAGGGCAGGGCGTCCTGGAATGTGGTGACCTCGGCGATGGACGAGGAAGCCCGCAATTTCGGCCGCGATGGCAATATCGAGCATGCGTTCCGCTACGAGCGGGCCCGCGAATTCCTCGATATCGTCAAGGCGCTGTGGGACAGCTGGGAAGACGAGGCACTGCTTCTCGACAGGCCGTCCGGCTATTTTGCCGATCCGCACAAGGTCCATGCGATCAATCACAAGGGGCCGCATTTCAAGGTCCGCGGGCCGCTGAATGTCTCCCGGCCGCCGCAGGGCCATCCGCTGATCGTCCAGGCCGGCTCCTCCGAGGACGGCAAGAATTTCGCCACCGCCCATGCCGACGCGCATTTCGCCGTCTACAGCACCAGGGAAGACGGCATCAAATACCGGCAGGACATCAACGAGCGCCTCGCCCGTTACGGCCGCAAGCCGGAGAGCTTCAAAATCCTGCCAGGGATTCTGCCGATCGTCGCGGCCTCCGAGGCGGAGGGCCGGCAACGGCAGGAATACCTGCAGACGCTGCTTCCCGATCAGGTCGGCATCGACCTTCTGTCAAGCTGGAGCGGGGTGGATCTCTCAGTCTATCCGCCGGATGGCCCGCTGCCGCCGCTGCCGGCCGAGAGCACGTTCAATGGCGGACGGACATCGCTCAACCGGGTCAAGGAATGGTCGAAGCAGAATCTTAGCCTGCGCGACATTGCGCGCAAGCTTGCCAACAGCGGTTCGGTGCCGACCGTAGTCGGCACGCCCACGCAGATCGCCGACCAGCTGCAGGACTGGTTCGTTGCGGGTGCGGCCGACGGCTTCAACCTGATGTTCCCGCTGCTGCCCGAGGACTGGATGAATTTCGCCGAGCAGGTGGTGCCGGAGCTGCAGCGCCGCGGCGTGTTCCCGACCGAATACGCGCCGGGAACGCTGCGCGACCGCTTCGGTCTGGCGCGGCCGGCAAACCGCTTCGCCGAGCAGCGCGACAACGCACGCGCCGTGTCCTGACATCCGCTTCGGAGCAACGATCATGACAGCAGCACCCAGACTTCAGCCGCGCGAAGCCACGGCCCCGCATCTCGTCAATGTCCTGCACAGCCCCAAGCGCGTCCGCGTCAAATTTGACGGCCGCACGATCGCCGACAGCCGCAACGTGCTGGTGCTGCGCTCCAACTATTTCCTGCCGATCTATTTCTTCCCGGTGGCGTCCGTCGATGCGTCGGTGCTGAAGCCCTCGCTGCACCGCAAGCCGCACCCGGTCGGTGGCGAGACAACCTACTGGGATGTCGATAGCGGCGACAGGCGGAGCGCCAATGCTGCCTGGTCCTTTGTCGCGCCCCCGGATGAGAACCTGTCGCCCTTGGCCGGGCGGATCGCCTTCACCTGGAACGCGGTCGATCAGTGGTTCGAGGAGGACGAAGAGGTCTTTGTCCACGCGCGAGACCCTTATACGCGCATCGATGTGCTGCAAAGCACGAGCCATGTGCAGGTCTGGTTCGACGGCAATCTGATCGCCGACAGCCATCGCCCGGTGCTGCTGTTCGAAACCCATCTGCCGACCCGCTTCTATCTTCATTCCGAAGATATCAGGCTGGAGCGGCTGACGCCGTCGACCACGACGACGCGATGTCCCTACAAGGGCATCGCCTCCTACTGGTCCGGCCTGCTGAGCGATGGTTCGGTGCGCCCGGACATCGCCTGGAGCTACCGCGATCCGATCGCGGAGATGCCCAAGATCAAGGGCCTCATTGCCTTCTATCCGCAGGCCGTCGACCGCATTCATCTCGACGGCGAACCGGTCGAATAGCCCGTCTTTTCGGCCACAGACAGAGGTTTCAACATGACCAAACACAACAATATCGACCCGCTGCGCAATCTGTCGGGGGACATCTGGAATGTCGCCGTCGACGAGTATCAGGGCGGTTTTCTCAAGCGCCGCGATCTGCTGAAATACGCCGCACTGCTCGGCCTGACAGGCTTTGCCGCCTCGCAGGGGTTCGGAGCCGCGCGCGCCGCGGCCGCCGCCGGCGGCACGGTTCGTGTCGGCCTCGGCCAGCCGACCAAGGCGATCGATCCCGTCTCCGTTACGGATCCGGCCAGCATCGGGGTGATCAGCCAGGTGGGCGAATATTTGATCCTCGACGATCCGAAGGACGGGCTCCAGCCAAAGCTCGCCTTGTCCTGGGAGGCCAACGAGACAGCCAGCCGCTGGACCTTCAAATTGCGGCCAGGGGTGAAGTTCCACGATGGCCGCGCGGTCACGGCCAAGGATGTGGTGGCGAGCTTCGAGCGGCTGGTCGATCCCGCCAGCGGCTCGTCGGCCTTGTCGGCCTACAAGGGCATCCTGTCCAAGGGTGGCGCCAAGCTGGTCGACGACGAGACGGTCGCCTTCGATCTGGACGGTCCGAACAGCAACTTCCCGTTCTATGTCTCCTCCGACGTCTATAATGCCGTCATCCTGCCGGCCGACTATGCCGGCGATTTCGAGAAGACTTTCAACGGCACAGGCCCGTTCAAGCTCGAATCCTTCCGTCCCAAGCAAGGCGCCAGCTTCGTGCGCAACACCGATTACTGGGGCGAGAAGGCACTTCCCGATCGTGTCGAGATCAAGTTCTTCGACGACGAGCAGGCCCAGGTGCTGGCGCTGCAGGCCGGCCAGCTCGACGTCATCCCGAGCACGACGCGCCTGGAACTGGCGATCGAGGGCAACCCCGACTTCAAGCTGCTCAGCGTGCAGGCAAGCTCGCATGATCAGGTGCATCTGCGAACCGACCAGGCGCCGTTCACAGACAAGCGCGTCCGCCGCGCGCTGGCGCTGACCCTCGATCGCGAGGCGGTGGTGAAGGGCCTGCTGAAGGGCCGCGCCGTCGTCGGTAACGACACCCCGTTCGCGCCGATATTCTCCTCGGCTGATCCGTCGGTGCCGCAGCGCAAGCAGGACATCGCCGAGGCCAAGCGGTTGCTTGGTGAAGCCGGCGTGCCCAATGGTTTCGAGGTGACGCTGACCACCGAACGGGCCTATGACATTCCCGACTATGCGGTGTTGATCCAGAACTTCGCCAAGAAGGCCGGCATCGACATCAAGCTCAACGTATTGCCGCAGGACGCCTATTACGGATCGGCCAAATTCGGCAGCTCGCCCTGGCTGGATTCCAATCTCGGCATCACCGATTTCGGCCATCGCGGCACCCCCGACATCTTCCTCAACGCAACGCTCAAGAGTTCGGGAGCCTGGAATGCCGCGCATTTCAACAACCCGGCCTATGACGCGCTGCTGCTCGACTACAGCAAGGCGCGTGACCTCCAGGCGCAGCGCCTTGCCGCCGGCAAGATCCAGACCTTGCTGCTCGACGAGACGCCGCTGATCATCGGCTACTTCTCGCAATATAGCCGGATCGTCAGCTCGAAGGTTGAGGGCGTCCGCTTCACGGCGATCTCGCATCTGCTGCTCGACCGCGTTTCCTTTGTCCAGGCATGATGCTCGAAAACGGAGATAGAGCCCCATCCCGATTCCATCGGGATGGGACAGGTTTTGGGCGAGGCGGCAAAACTCGATGGTGAGCGGCCGCATCCTATCAACGCGCGTCGGCACACTGCTGCTCACGCTGTGGCTGGTCAGTATCCTGGTCTTTTTTGCCGGGCAGGTTCTGCCTGGCGATGTCGGCCGCGTTATGCTTGGGCCCTTTGCCGATGCGCAAGCGGTGGCGGAACTGAACAGGCGGCTGGGCGCCGACCAGCCGGTCCTTGTCCAATACTGGCGCTGGTTCAGCAAGGCTGTCACTGGTGACTTCGGCACCTCGCTGTCGATGGGCGTGCCGGTCGCGCCGTTCGTGCTGGAGAGCCTGAAGCGCTCCGCATCCCTTGCCGGCATTATTTTGATCTTTCTCATTCCGCTCGGGGTTGGCGGTGGTGTCATCGCCGGGCTCAACGCCGGCCGCCTCATCGACCGGCTGATCGTGATGGCGGGCGTCTCCTTCGGCATCGTGCCGGATTTTGTGTCCGGCCTGATGCTGCTGATCGTTTTCGGCCTGTGGCTGAACTGGTTCCCGATCTCAGGCGTTGCGCCGGATGGCGCGGGCTTCTGGACGCAAGGCTATTATCTGATCCTGCCGGCCCTGCCGCTGGTGCTCAATCTTGCCGGCTACATCGCCCGGATGACGCGGGCCGGCGTGATCGAGGCGATGGCCGCCGACTACACACGCACCGCCGTCCTGAAAGGGCTTGAGCGGCGCGAGATCATCCTTCGGCACGTGCTGCGCAATGCGCTGACCCCGACCATCGCGGTGCTGGCGACGCAGACCGGATACATGCTTGGCGGGCTGGTTGTGATCGAAGCGCTGTTCGGCATCCAGGGACTTGGCAATCTGGTTCTGAACGCGGCCAAGGCGCGAGATTTCCCGATGCTTGAAGCGGGCGTGCTGGTGATGGCGGCAATCTTCGTTCTTTCGGCGGCGGCGGGCGACTTCGTGCTGACCTTGCTCAATCCGCGGCAACGCCGTCGGACCTCGCCATGACGGATCTGACGGAGTTTCCCGTGCCACCGCGCGCGGCGATAGGCCTGTCGGCATTGCGCAGGATCCGCGGCGCCTTTTCCGGACTGGCCCCGTCGGTCGTAGTTGGATCGCTGCTGCTGCTTTTCTGGATCACTTGCGCGTTGCTCGGCAATCGCTTCGTTCCATACGACCCCTATGCAGAGGACTTCCTCGCCATGCTGACGCCGCCCGATGCCTCGCATTGGTTCGGGACCGATCAGCTCGGCCGCGACGTGCTGTCCCGCATTATCGTCGGATCGCGCGATATCCTGCTGGTCGCGCCGCTGGCGACGCTGGTCGGCGTTGCCGCCGGCAGCATCATCGGCCTGGTGCTCGGCTATTTCGATGGCCTCACCGATGCCATCGGCGCGCGGCTGCTCGATACACTGATGGCGTTTCCATTCATCGTTCTCGTCACCATGACGCTGGTGGCGATCGGGCCGTCGAACCTGACCGTCGTCCTGGTGATCGGCATCGCCTATGCGCCGCTGGTGGCGCGCACCGTCCGCGCCGCCGTGCGCGAGCAGAAGGAGCGCGACTATGTCAGCGCCGCCCGGCTTGGCGGCGAAGGCGCGCTCGTCATCATGTTCCTGGAGATATTGCCCAACGTCAGGGAGACGATCCTCATCGAGCTCGTCACTCGGCTGGGCTACGCGTTCTTTTCGATCGCGACGCTGAGTTTTCTCGGCCTCGGCATCCAGCCGCCGTCGGCCGATTGGGGACTGGCCGTCGCCGACGGCTACGGCTTCCTGACCGGCGGTAAATGGTGGGTTGTCGTTTTCAATTCCGGCGCGATCGTTTCACTGGTCATGGCAACGAACCTAATTGCCCAAGGCTTAGGCGCGTTTGAAAATGGTGATGGATGAATGCGAAGCCGTATTAATGGCCTGAGCTTCGGTCTGCTCGCTATACGGACATTGCTACCATCCATTAGCAGAACGGCATTTTTCTCCGCGAGGCCGAAAAATCGGAACTTGGTTCCTTATCTCTATAGATTTTGTCGAATATCGTCTGCCCCGGTTTGGAAATGACCCAATGCGCACGCAGGGTCTGGGAGATTGACGAGTTGGCAAGGCTATCGGTTCTCGGAATATCCGGCGGCGTAAGCACACCATCGCGCACTACCGCGGTGGTCAACGCGCTGGTCAAGGCAGTCGCATTGCGCGTCCCGGCAGACACCGGCTTGATCGAAATCACCGAGGCGGCGCCTTCGATTTTCGCCGGGTTGTCTCGTGGCGCGCTCGGCGCGTCTGGCGAAGCGATCATCCAGCGTGTCGAGAAGGCCGACCTGCTCGTGGTCGGAACGCCGGTCTACAGGGCGTCCTACACCGGCGCTCTCAAGCACCTGTTCGACCTTGTCGATTATCGTGCACTGACGGGCAAGACCGTGCTTCTCGCGGCGACCGGCGGAAGTCCATACCACGGCCTGGTTCTCGAACATCAGCTCCGGCCATTGTTCGGTTTTTTCGGGACCGTCACCGTCCCGACCGGCGTCTACGGCGCGCCCGACGATTTCTTCGATGCCAAGATCGTCGGCGCAGCGATTATCGAGCGCATCTCACGCGCCGCTACCGAAGCGGTCTCCTTGCTTAATTCCAGTGATGCAAACGCTGCCGTCGCCACGCGCGTCGGTTGAAGCCAATCAAAAGGGGAAACGAACGAAATGACCTCGAATTCCGACGACGTGAAATTCGCCTACTGGGTCCCGAACGTTTCGGGCGGCCTTGTCATCTCCAACATCGAGCAGCGGACAGGCTGGGACATCGACTATAACCGCAAGCTTGCTCAGATCGCCGAGGCCAACGGCTTCGACTACGCGCTGAGCCAAATACGCTTCACGGCCGGCTATGGCGCCGACAACCAGCACGAATCCGTATCGTTCAGCCATGCCTTGCTTGCGGCGACCACAACGCTGAAAGTCATCGCGGCGATCCTGCCCGGCCCATGGAATCCAGCGCTGGCGGCCAAGCAGATAGCCACCATCAACCACCTGACCAATGGCCGTGTCGCGGTCAATGTCGTGAGCGGCTGGTTCCGCGGTGAGTTCGCCGCCATCGGCGAGCTGTGGCTCGACCACGACGAGCGCTATCGCCGCTCGGAGGAATTCATCCGTGCGCTGCGCGGCATCTGGACCGAGGACAATTTCACTCTGAAGGGCGACTTCTATCGCTTTACCAACTACTCGATGAAGCCGAAGCCGATCGATCCCCAGCCGGAGATCTTCCAGGGCGGCTCATCGCGCGCTGCGCGCGACATGGCTGCGCGGGTTTCCGACTGGTATTTCACCAACGGCAACACGCCGGAAGAGATCAAGAAGCAGGTTGACGACATCAAGACCAAGGCGAAGGCCAATGGCCACAAGGTCAAGATCGGCGTCAACGCCTTTGCCATCGCTCGCGAAACCGAGGCAGAAGCGCGCACCGTGCTCGACGAGATCATCGCCAAGGCCAATCCGGAGGCGGTGCAGGGTTTCGCCGATCAGGTCAAGAATGCCGGCAAGGCCTCGCCGGAAGGCGAGGGTAACTGGGCGAAATCCTCCTTCGAGGATCTTGTCCAATACAATGACGGCTTCCGCAGCAATCTCATCGGCACGCCGGAACAGATTGCCGAACGCATCCTCAAGCTGAAGGATGCCGGCGCGGATCTGATACTGCTCGGCTTCCTGCATTTCCAGGAAGAGGTGGAGTTCTTCGGCAAGCGCGTCATCCCTCTGGTGCGCGAACTGGAAGCGGCGCGCGACAGGGAGCTTGTCGCCGCGGAATAGGACAGGCGCGGTCTTCAGGCCGCCGCCGGCACGCCTTCAAAATCAGGAATGTTTCATGATTGGTGCTTCGCTGGGAGCCGCCGCATACGAGCGCGCGCCCGAAATTTCCGGCATTCTTGCTGGTGCTGGTCCCGTCGAGGACACGCGCCCGGCGCGCCTGTCGCCAAAGGCTGATGCGATCCTGGCGCTGGGCGGGATCAGCATTTCCTTTGGTGGCGTCACGGCACTGCGGGATGTCGACCTCGAGGTCAAAAGCCGCGAGATTCGCGCTGTGATCGGTCCCAATGGCGCCGGCAAATCCTCGCTGATCAACATCATCAGCGGCCTCTATCACGCCGATCAGGGCAAGATCGCGATCGATGGCCAGTCCTTCTCCCGGGTGTCGGCAAGCCGTCTGGCACGGCTCGGCGTCGCGCGCACCTTCCAGAACCTGGCACTGTTCGGTGGGCTTTCAGTGCGCGACAACATCGCGTCGGGCCGCGTCCACACCCGGCGCGCCAGCTTCGTCGAACATATCGCCGGTCTACCGCGCGCCCGGCGCGAAGATGCCGCGATCGCTGAAAAGGTCGACCAGACAATCGCCTTCCTGCATCTCGAGGCCGTCGCCGATCGCCTGGTCGCAACGCTGCCCTACGGCCTGCAGAAGCGGGTCGAACTGGCGCGCGCCCTCGTCGCCGAGCCGAAGATCCTGCTGCTTGACGAGCCGATGGCCGGCATGACGGCGACCGAGAAGGCCGAGATGGCCGGTTTCGTGCGCGCAGCGCGCGACCGGCACGACGTCACCATCATCCTGATCGAACACGATATCGGGGTGGTCATGGGGCTCTCCGACCGCGTCGCCGTGCTCGACTACGGCCGCAAGATCGCCGACGGAACACCGGCCGAGGTCAGGTCCAATCCGGCGGTGATCCGGGCCTATATCGGCACCGCCGAAGGCGAAGATGGCGAGGGCATCTGATGAGCTACTATGATTTCCTCTTCTTCATCGAGGTGCTGGTCGGTGGCTTGCTCTCAGGCGTGATGTATTCGCTCGTCGCCATCGGTTTCGTGCTGATCTACAAGACGTCGGGCGTGCTGAACTTCGCGCAAGGGTCGATGGTGCTGTTCGCCGCACTCACCTTTGTCAGCCTTGTCGAACGCGGCATCCCGTTTGCGCTTTCGCTGCTCATTACCCTCGCGGTCATGGTTGCGCTGGGCTTCACCATCGAGCGAACTGTGCTGAGGCCGCTGGTCAATCGCTCGCCGATGACGCTGTTCATGGCCACGCTTGGCCTGTCTTACATCATTGAAGGCGCTGCCCAGTTGGTGTGGGGCACGCAGGTGCACGGGCTCGATCTCGGCATCGACGACACGCCGTTCGAGGTCGGCGGTATCCTGATCTCGTCGTTCGATCTTCTTGCTGCAGGCATTGCCGCGGCGATGGTCGCCGGCCTGAGCGCATTCTTCTATTGGACCCGCATCGGCCTAGCGTTTCGCGCCGTCGCAGACGACCAGTTCGCGGCGCTTGCCGTCGGGCTGCGGCTGCCCCGGATCTGGGGAACGGTGTGGACGGCCGCGGGGTTCGTGGCACTGGTCGCGGGACTTTTGTGGGGCGCGCGCCTCGGCGTCCAGTTCTCGCTGTCGCTGATCGTGCTGAAGGCGCTGCCGGTGCTGGTGCTTGGCG
This sequence comes from Mesorhizobium sp. M0598, assembly GCF_040320865.1. Lineage (NCBI taxonomy): Bacteria > Pseudomonadati > Pseudomonadota > Alphaproteobacteria > Hyphomicrobiales > Phyllobacteriaceae > Mesorhizobium > Mesorhizobium sp. M0598. Next base: position 139,157 of record NZ_JAMYQL010000015.1, read on the forward strand.
GCTTCGATTCCATCCTCGGCGCCATCGTCGGCGGCCTCATCATCGGCGCCAGCGAGAAGCTCGCCGAGGTCTACCTCGGACCCTTTGTCGGTGGCGGCATCGAAGGCTGGTTCGCCTATGCGCTGGCGCTGGTCGTCCTGCTGGTGCGCCCCTCCGGGCTGTTTGGCCAGAAGACTGTCGAAAGGGTCTGACCGATGGCCGTGCAAGCGCTCGATGCCGCAAGGCTTCCAATCGACTGGCAGAAGTTAGCTCTGCCGGCCGCCCTGATTGCCGTGGCCTACGGCCTGATCCCCGCCTATGCGTCGAGCTATCTCGTCGAGGCGATCCTGCTGCCGTTCCTTGCGCTCAGCCTGGCGGCGGTCGGCCTCAACCTTTTGACCGGCTATTGCGGCCAGCTTTCGCTGGGCTCCTCCGCCTTCATGGCGGTCGGCGCTTTCGCCGCCTACAATTTCAACCTTCGGGTCGAAGGACTGCCGCTGGCTGCGACCATGATCCTGGCCGGGATTTCGGCCGCCGGCATCGGCGTCGTGTTCGGATTGCCGAGCCTGCGCCTGCGCGGCTTCTATCTCGCCGTCTCGACGCTCGCCGCCCAGTTCTTCGTGCAGTGGGCGCTGACCAAGTTCGGCTGGTTCTCCAACGACAACCCTTCCGGGGTGATCTCGGCGCCGCACCTTGCCGTTGCGGGCTTCTCGCTCGACAGGGCGACGGGCCGCTACCTGCTCTCGGTGACCACGGTCATCGTGCTCACGGCGCTCGTCTGGCGCCTGGTCAACAGCGCGACCGGCCGCAATTTCATCGCCGTGCGCGACAACGAAACCGCCGCGCGGGTGATCGGCGTCCCTGTGCTGAAGACCAAGCTGCTCGCGTTCGCCATCTCGTCCTTCATCATCGGCGTCGCCGG